>JANQNV010000068.1 GCA_028279425.1 Longimicrobiales bacterium
GGAGACGACGGTTTGCTGCGATCCGTGGCGGTGGTCGCCGATCGCCGGGGTCGCGGGCTGGGGCGACGCCTCGTCGGCCGCGCCTTGCGGGAGGCCCGGTGCCTGGACCAGAAGAGGGTCTATCTGCTCACGACCACCGCCGAGCCGTGGTTCCGGTCGCTCGGCTTCGAAGTGATCTCCCGGGCCGCGCTCCCGGGTCCACTGCAGGAGTGTGACGAGGTGCGCTCCTTGTGTCCCGACTCCGCCGTGGTCATGCGGCGTGACCCCCACCACCTGATCGCGGAGGTCTTGTGAAGATCGCGCTCTTCAGCGACGTGCACGCCAACCTTCCGGCCCTGGAGGCCGTGCTCGACGAGCTGGCCGAGCGCGACGACCTGTCGGGCGTGTATCACCTCGGCGACCTGGTCGGCTACGCCCCCTGGCCCAACGAGGTCATCGACGCGGTGCGCGCGCGAGCGATCGCCGGGGTTGGCGGCAACTACGACACGACGGTGGCCCTGCAGCACGACCATTGTGGCTGCGTGTACGAGGACCCGGTTCAGGCCGAGCTCAGCCACGAGAGCTTCGCCTGGACGCTGGACGCCACCACGGATGCCTCCAAGCGGTGGCTCGGATCCCTCCCGTTTCGACTCGATCTGCGGCCGCTGGGTGGGCACCGCGCGGGACCGCGGGTCATGCTGGTGCACGGGAATCCGATCCTGAACACCGTCTATTGGAAGGCGGACCGCAGCGACGCGTTCTGTCGCAAGATGGCGGGACACCTCGGGGCGAAGAGCGGTGACGTCGTCGCGTTCGGCCACACGCACATTCCATGGAATCGCGTCGTCGACGGGGTCCTCTTCGTCAACACGGGTTCCGTGGGTCGGCCGAAGGACGGGGATCCCCGGGCCGGCTACGCGGTGCTTTCGCTCGAAGATGACGGGTTCGCGGCGACCCACGTGCGCGTGGCGTACGATGTGGGCGCGGCTGCGGACGCGATCCGGGCCTCGTCGTTGCCCGACGAGTTCGCCGTCTTCCTCGAGTCGGGCGGCCGGTTCACCCACCACTCCCGCGTCGATCCCGACTGACGGGTTCGGATCCCGGAGGGGCGGGTGCTCCCACGCGCCCCCCCGAGTCGCGAAGACGTCGTCGTAGGGCGGCCAGGGCCTCGTCGGTCGTCGCCTGCTCGCGCATGAGGGTGCGCGCCATCGCGGGAATGTCGAGCAGCGCCTCATCGTTGGCTCGTCGGGACAGGGCTTCGCGGACCACGGAGAGGGCATCGGGAGGTTCGATTCCGGACTGAACGAGATCTCCGAGGACGACCAGCGTGATCGGGCGGCGCTCCGCAGTGGTCAGCGCCCGAATCGTCTCGTTGGGCACGCCCCGGGTCATGGCATCGACGCCCGCGACGAGTAGGGGGGCGGGCGTCTGCGGCCCCAGGAGCACGTGCGCGTCGCGCAGCCGGCCCGCGAACCCATCGAGCGCGCTGACCAGTCGCGTCTCGGGGATGCCCTTGGCGGCCCCCTCGAGCGCCTTGGCGAACAGCGGGTCTCCGGGCAGTCCGTCGGCCTCGGCGTCTCGCACGAGGCCTTCGACGGCCTCGAGGATGGGGGGGGAGAGCACCGCCCGGGCCCGCTCGCGTACGTCGGCTTGCCCGAGGGCCGTCTGCGGGGCGAGGACGAGGGTCAGCCACGCCACACCGATGATTCGCACGATCATGATTCGTTCCTCCCTTCTCGCTCGGCCACGACGAGCGTGGCATTCATACGACCCCATTCGTCGGGCACGTTTCCAGACCGGTCCGCCGGGACGAACCACTCACCGTCCACCAGGAAGCCGAAGTGGTGGATACCCGGTGCAACCGGGAGCTCGCCGACCCACGCCGATCCGCGCTGCCGCAGCGGCTCGGGCGACCAGGCCGTGAAGTCTCCGATCACCTCGACGCGCTCAGCTGCTCGTACGGCGGAGTCCTCGAGCCGGAACTGTACCGTGGCCGCCGCGCCCTCCCAGCGCAGGAGAGCCACGTCGGGCGCCGGCTTGCCGAACGTCACCAGCTTCCAGCTTACCATCACGCCGCCCTGGTCGCCCGACTCGACGAGGGTCAGGGGATCGGGGCCGGCTCGACCCGCCGTGACCGCAACGTGGGCGGGACCCCCCAGCGGAACGATGACGGCGAGGGATCCGGTCCACTCTCCGCCAAGCGGCGTATCCCATCGCCCCGTCTCCAGCTGGACGGCGAGGCGGTCGCGCACCCAGCGCGCGTGGAGCGACCCGCGGGTGAAGTCGCCACCAGACGACACGGTGTGCCCGGCGCCCACCCCGATCGCCCAACTGCGCCGTCGCCACTCCGCTTCGACGTCGACCCCTCGGCCCCAGAGGTCACGCTCGGCCCGTCGTACGCGGCCGTCGGGTCGCTCGACCTCCACCAGCGTCGAGCCAGCTCCGACCTCGCCGCGCACCAGGAGCCGCAGCGGCCCCGCGTGCAGTCGGACAGCCGGTCCTCCTCGCACCGCGCGCACCCGGTAGGTGAAGGGGTCCTGAATGCGGAAGGCCGATCCCCGGCCCGTCAGACCGATGGCCGATCCTCGCGATGTCCATACCTCTGCGCTCGTCGACGCGCTGCCGAAGTCGGCGCCGGTCATTTCGTCGGCCGACAGGCCGCCGTAGGCCGAGGCGACCAGCCGTACGCGGTCGCCGGTCCAGTCGAAGGCCAGTCCTCCGATACCGAACAGAGCGGCGTCGCCGACTGCGTCGGCCGCGGGGAGCGAGGTGGCTCCGCCGGCCAGCACCGTCAGCGCGCTTTGGGCGGAGGCCTTCAGGGGCGTCGCCAGCATCGCGGCCATGAGCAACCCGGTGGTCGGACGAGGTCCCATGCTACGAGATCTGCTGGGGCTGGCCGACGGCGACGACTGCGTTGCGATTCCCGAAGCCGTCGTCGGCGTAGCGCGAGGCGAGTGGGTCGGTCACCCAACGGTCGCCGTCGATGACGAACATGTATTCGTGGACCCCCGGTTCCAGGGCGACGCGCACGGTCCACACCCCGTCCCCGTCCGGATCGTCCATCGTCGCGTCGGCTGCCCACTGGTTGAAGTCGCCGCTGACTGCCACGGAGCGTGCGCCGGGCGCGTCGAGCGTGAACTGGACGTATACGACCGAGCCTGTGTCGGAGGGCCCTTCGCCCGGCGACGGCCGCGGCGACATCGACCAGGGTACGACCATCAGGGCGAGGGCCGCGGCTCCGGCCACACCGAGCGACAGCGGCGACGCCCGAAGGGTGCGGGGTCGAAGCAGCCACGCCAGTAGGCCCCGGCGCTCCGTCGTCTGGGAGCGCACGGTGGCCATCACGCGCGTCTCGATCCAGGCAGGAGCAGAGCCGGGCGCATCGCTGCGCAGCGAAGCGGTGAGCCGCTCCCAGAGCTCGGCTTCGTCGCGCTCGGAGGGCGCGAGATCGGAGGGATCGAGCTCGCCGTCGAGGAACCGTTGCAGGTCTTCGTTCATCGATACGCCTCCAGCAGCGTCTGAAGGCCCTCCCGGGCGCGGTGGACCCGCATCTTCAGAGCGGGTACCGAGACACCCAGCAAGGCCGAGATCTCATGGTAGGGACGTCCGTCCACATGCTTCAGCACGAAGGCCTCCCGTTGCTCGGGGTCCAGTCGGTCCAGCGCCGACTGGATTCGTCGCTGCATTTCGCTCTGGCGGAGGTCCATCTCGGGCTGCGCATCGTCGTCGCGTAGCCCAGCAAGGCGATCGACCGAGACGTCGGTGCGGCGCCGACTCTTGAGGTAGTCCCGGCATTCGTTGGCGAGAATCCGAAACAGCCATCCGCCTACCCGGGTGGGCTCGCGGCAGCGCCCGAGTCGCTCGAATCCCTTCACGAACGACCGCTGGACGAGGTCGGCCGCGTCGTCGGCCCCCCGCACCATTCGCACGGCGTGAGCATACAAGACGTCCTGGTAGCGTCTCACCAGCACGGCGAATTCGTCGGCGCGGCCCGAAAGAACCGCGTCGACGACCTCGGAGTCCGAGAGGGTGTGATTCGCCATGATGCCCGAAGATAGGGTTGGAAGGGGGGTGCCGGCTTCCGGGACGCCCGCGCGCCCCGGAAGCTCGGCGTCAGTCGATCAGGAAATACGCGAGAACCGCGCCCTTCCACAGACCGACGACACCCCGGATCTGTCCTTCCTCGATTTTCGAATGCCCGCTGGTGTAGAACGCGACGGCCCAGGAGAGGATCAGCCCGCGCACCCCGTCGTCGCTCCCGACGACGGCCGCAGCCTCGGTGATGAGCTCCACGGCCAGCGCGTCGACCTTGTCGGCCTCTTCGCGTGTCACGCCGTCCGGCGCGACCCAGGCCTTGAGGGCTCCCCAGCAGGCGGCTCGCGCGAGCCGGATGGCGAGGCCCGAATCGCCGGCATCGAGGGCGGCTTCGGCGGCGCGCTGCTTCTCCTTGGCCTCAGCGAGCAGAGCCCGCTGACGTTCGGTAGCGCCTTCCCGTTCCAGGATCGACGTCGCGAGGTCGATGGATGAGGCCCCGAATTCCACGGCGAGGCCTACACGGTCCACTTCGGGGCGGTCGTTGTTGCGGGTGCGCTCACGCCGGGCCGCGTCGTAGAGCCCGTCCTGGGTGCGTTCGGCCGCGGTCGCGGCCTGGGCGAGGGCGGTGGCGTCGAGGGCGGCCGCTTCGGGCGCGTCGGCGTCGGGGGCGGTGAACTGCGCCTCATCATCGCAGGCGCCGAGAGCGAGGGCGCCGAGGAGCGCGAGAGCGGGGGCGGTCAGGCCACGTTTCATAGAGCGGAACATGGAGGATCTCCGATTCAGTCGTGGGTGGTGCTCCGGTCGGTCCGGATCACATGTTTCGACGGCCGTCACCCCCTAGACGATCGGTTCCCGCAAAAGGTCACAGCTGGTTGTCGCCGGCTGGAGATCGACTCTACGTTTCCGCGCATGTCGCCCCTCCCGATTCACCTCGCCGACCGATACGTGGAGCCCCTGCGCGAGGGGGGGTCTCTGCCCGCCATCGTCGATACCGAGGCCGGGCTCTTCGTCGTGAAGTTCCGGGGCGCCGGCCAGGGGCGACGGGCTCTCGTGGCCGAGATCCTCGTGGCCGGGGTCGCGCGTCGCCTCGGCCTGCCGGTTCCCGATCTCGCGTTGATCCGCGTCGAGCCGGCGTTCGGTCGGTCCGAGCCCGATCCCGAGATCCAGGACCTCCTGCGCGCGAGCCGCGGCCTCAACGTGGGCGTCCGGTACCTGGAGGGCGCCTTCAATTTCGACCCGCTCGCCGCGGGTCGCTTCGTCGGTCCGGAGCTGGCCGCCGACATCGTGTGGCTCGACGCCTTCGTGATGAACCCGGACCGGACGGCCCGCAACCCGAATCTCATGATCCACGATCGAGCCCCCTGGCTCATCGACCACGGGGCGGCTTTGTACCACCATCACGATTGGGAGCGTGTCGATGCCGCCCGCATCGTGGCCCCGTTTCCGCTGATCCGGCAACACGTCTTGTTGGCCGTCGCCTCGGGACTCCGGGAGGCCGACCGGAGGGCCGCCGACGCACTCTCTCCGGAAGCGCTGGGTTCGCTCGCCGACGACGTGCCCGACGAGCTTCTCGTCGAGGGTGAGCGCGAACGTTATCACGCATGGTTCGAGCGACGCTTCTCGCAACGGGCCGACTGGCTCGATGCGGCGGTGGAGGCCCGGACGGAGGCGCTCTCGCAGACGCCCGAGCGCCGGTTTTCGCGCCGATGACCGCCCAACGCGCGGTGTATTCGTTCGCCTACCTGCGCGTGGTGCCGAAGGTGCACCTCGGCTCGTTCGTCAACGTCGGCGTCGTTCTCCACGCCCGCACCCGTGATTTCATCGGTCTCCGGGTGGTGACCGATCCGAACCAGCTACGCCTCCGCCTCCCGGATACCGACATCGAGGTGCTGCACCGCTACCTCCTGAGCCTCGAGGTCATCGCGCGGGGCGATCCGGCGGGTGGAGACGTGGCGTTGTATCCCCCGTCGGAGCGCTTCCACTGGCTGACCGCGCCTCGCTCCGACGTGCTCCAGTGCTCGCCTGTCCACACCGGGGTGGCCCGGGATCCGGAGGCGGTCCTCGATCGCCTTTTCGAGCCGCTCGCCCGCGCGGCGCAGTCCGACGACGGCTGAGGGCCCTCCGAACTGCAGGGGACCCCGTGGCGTTCGCGCCGCCGCCGCCTCGACGTCAGGCGCGCGTCGCCCCGACGCGCTCTGGAAGCAGGGCTCGCACGGCGGGGTGCGCCGGTTCACGGTCGAGCGTGATCCCGAAGAAGTACTCCTTGAGGCCCTCTGCGGCGCCGACCACCTCCACGCCGTACCGCGAGCAGATCTCCTCGCGCACGAGAGACGGAGCCACGAAGAACCCGCGACCGTCCTGGCCGAGGAGCTGGAGGAACCCGACGTCTTCGACCTCGGCCGACACACGGGGACGAATCGCGTGGCGGGCGAACCAGGCGTCGAGCCCGCGGCGAAGCGGTGTGTTTTCCGTGTGGAGCACGAACGGAGCGTCTTCCAGCCCCTCCGGGAAGGGTGCCGGCAGCGAGGCGATCAGCTCCGGTGTGCCGAAGATGAGGGCGTCGCTCTGGTGAATGGCGTGCGTGTGGGCCTCGACCGGCTCGGAGGGGCCGATGGCTGAGTCGGTGAGCACGAAGTCGAGCGTCCGCGCTGCGAGGGCTGCGAGCAGGCGGTCGCGTTGCCCGACCCGGAGTACGATGCGCAGCTCGTCCGATGAGACCGACAGGGCCGGTTCCAGGAGCCGGTGCGCACTGAGGAGGGGCACCGATTCGGCGACGCCGACGGCGAATCGCGTGGGACCTGCACTCTGCCCGTGCTTCACGGCCTCGGAGATTCGCTCTCCCACCCGGAAGATCGTCGAAGCATGCTCCTGCACGACCCGACCGGTGTCGGTCAACTCGAGCCGATTTCCGCGGCGCCGGAACAGGTGCACCCCGAGGGAGTCCTCGAGCACCGAGATCTGAGCCGAGATCGTAGGCTGGGTCACGCCGAGCAGGTCGGCAGCGCGAGTGATCGTACCCTCGCGGGCGACCACCCAGAAGTAGTGGAGGTGGTGGTAGTTGAGGTCTGGCATCGTCGACCTCCCGAGGTCGCAATACGAGGGCGCAGTCTCTCCGTCTCCCTTCGAGAGAGGAAATGGGTCCTATAGTGTGGATCGTTGGTGGTGATTCGTGAATACCAATGATTCTAAAGTTGCCATCGAATTTATCTAATTACCATAGATATCCGCAGTCGCTGCGCACGGGGTGCCGATCCACGAATCTCCGCGTACCCGTTGCCAATTCGCCCCAAAGCGTCCAGACTAGGCACGTCCGTCGACGCACCACACCCTTCCCATAGGAGACGTCCAGATGACGAAGGACGAATTCGCCGAGAAGCTGGCCCAAAAGGCCGACCTCTCGAAGGCCAAGGCCAAGGAGGTCATCGAGGCCATTTTCTCGACCGAACCCCGCCACGGTATCATCGCCATCGAGCTCGATGCCGGCCGTGATTTCACGATCACCGGGTTCGGAACCTTTGGTACGCGCAGCCGCAAGCAGCGTGAGGGGCGCAACCCCCGCACGGGTGAGTCGATCACGATTCCCGCCATGAAGGTGCCGACGTTCCGCGCTGGCCGTGGCCTCAAGGATCGCGTGCGCGACTGATCGCCAAAGACATCTGCGGCAGGATCGGAGTCGACTCCGGTCCTGTGTCACGCAAGACCGGGTCTCCGCCGACGAGGTGGGGACCCGGTTGTCGTTTCGGCCTCAGCCGCGCGCGGCCCCGCCGAATTCCTGTCGCAGGGTGTCGGAGTCCCATCCCAGGTCTCGTGTGACGCCCTGATCTTCCACCTCGGCGAGTAGGATTCTCTCAACCGCCTCGATCCGCGTTCGGGCGGCGCCGAGGTAGTCGCCGTCGTCGCCCCGCTCCGAGGCCAACTCCCTCACGGCTGCCTCGTCGTGGCGGATCAGGATGCCGGCGGCCCGTTGCGCCTGATAGGCTCGGAAGCCGAGTAGCCGCAAGACGTCGCGGCCCATCCGCGCCGAGGTGTCGAGGGGACCCCGGTACACGTGGTCGACCCCCGCCTCCACGAGATCGTGTGCGTCGGGCCAATCGAACGCCCGAGCCATGATGGTCAGGTGAGGAAAGTGCTTCCGGATCGTGTGGACCATCGCGAGAGTCTTCTCGGGCGTGTCGAGCGCCAGGACGACGAGGCGCGCGTGTTCCGCACCCGCCGAGTGGAGCAGATCGTGTCGGGTCGCATCGCCGTAGTACACCTTCAGCCCGAGTTGACGCAGCAATTCCACCCGGTCGGAGTCGACGTCGAGCACGGTGGTGTCGACGCCGTTGGCCTTCAACAGGCGGCCCACCGTCGAGCCGAATCCGCCAAATCCTGCGATCAAGACGGGGGCGTGCTCCTCGACCGTGTCGGGCTCTCGACCGTCGTCCGTTTCCGGAGTCCCGAATCGTGGTCTGAGGACGCGTTCGTTGAGCAGCAGCAGCAGCGGGGTCAGCGCCATGGAGAGCGCGACGGCAGCCACGAGCGGCGCCGTCACCGACTCTTCGAGAACGCCTTCCTGCGACGCGTACGAGAAGAGCACGAATCCGAACTCCCCGACCTGGGCGAGCGAGAATGCGAAGAGCAGGCCCTGGTCGAGTGACATCCGGAAGGCGCGGGCGAGCGCGGCCAGCACGACGAACTTCGCGGCGACCAAGGCCAGAGTGAGCCCCACGATCATCCCGGGATCGCGGGCGACGAGGCCGAAGTCGAGCGAGGCCCCGACGGCGATGAAGAAGACGCCGAGCAGCAGCCCCTTGAAGGGCTCGATGTCGCTCTCGAGTTCGTGCCGGTACTCGCTGTCCGCGAGCACCACGCCCGCCAGGAAGGTGCCGAGAGCCGGGCTCAGGCCCACCTGCGTCATCAGGAGGGCGATCCCGATCACGAGCAGTAGAGCCGCGGCCGTGAAGATCTCGCGGAGCCCGGTTCTTCCCAGGATACGAAAGGCAGGTCGAACCAGCACCCGACCCGCGATAACGACCGCGACCACGGCTCCCAGTACGGCAACGGCCTGTAGCCACGGAGGGAGACCGACGAGCCACGTCGTGCCCTCGGCTCCGTGATCGCCGGCCGCGGCGCCGTGGCTGTCGACCACGGCGAGCAGCGGCATGAGCGCCAACATCGGGATGACCGCGATGTCCTGGAAGAGCAGCACTGAAAACGCGGACTGCCCCGCCGTCGTCTTCACGAGGCCTTTCTCCTGAAGCGACTGCAGCACCATGGCCGTCGATGACAACGCGAGTGTCATCCCGATGGCGAGTGCGGCCTGCCAGGGTAGCCCGAACAGGAGCGACGCTCCAGTGAAGAGGGCGGTGGTGGCCGCGACCTGCAGTCCGCCGAGGCCGAGGATCGGTCCTCGGAGCCGCCAGAGCACCGACGGTTGTAGTTCGAGACCGATGACGAACAGCATCATGACCACGCCGAATTCGGCGAAGTGCATCACGTCTTCGCCTTCGGCACCCACGAGCCCGAGGCCGAAGGGGCCGATGATCATGCCGGCGGCCAGGTATCCGAGCACCGAACCGAGCCCGAAACGCTTGGCCACGGGCACGGCGACGACGGCAGCGCCGAGGTATACCACGGCCTGCGTGAGGAAGGCGTCCGTGGTCATGGTGTCTCCAATAGGTCGACATCGGTCGACGGCTCGAGCGTTTCGAGCCCGTCGGCAGCGAGCCACTCGATCAACCGCGCGTACTCGATCGCGACCCGGTCGAGGTCCTCGGGGCGGAGCCGGTGGGTACCGAACACGACCCAGGGCGGCGCGTAGCGCATGCCGCACAGCGCAGCGGTCTGCTCGATCGGTTTGAGGAAGTCGCGGACCGTGAAGCGGTTGTAGCCCCCGGTGCGATAGGCGTCGCCGCCACCCCCGGCCGTCACGACCGAGGTCAACCACTTGCCGTGGAGGGCTGTGCCCTTCGATCCGTAGGCCCAACCGTGCTCCAGCACGAGATCCATCCACTGCTTCAGCAGCGGGGGCGTGCTGTACCAGTAGAAGGGGTGCTGAAACACGACGACGTCGTGCGCTTCGAGGAGCGACTGCTCGTGCCCCACGTCGATGAGGAAGTCGGGATACGCCTCGTACAGGTCGTGCAGCGTGACGGCGTCCGACTGCGGGAGCCGCGCAAGGAGACGCGCGTGCACCCGCGATTTCTGCAGCGCGGGGTGTGTGAACAGGATGAGAACGCGGGCCATCGGTGCCGTCGTGTGAGAGGGAGTTCTCGACATGGCACCCCGGGGGTTCCGGGAACGATCCCTCCGTCTTCGTTCAGCCCCTCCATGAGCGACGGGGGCGACTCCTCTTTGGGAGCCGCCCCCGCAGGTGGCGTCGAGCGATGTCGCAGCCGGTCAGACGGACTGGGGCTCCAGGATGGCGACCAGCCGTCGGCCCTCGATGTTGTTGCTCCGCTGCTCGACCTTGGCGACGTCCTGGACCGCCTCGATCATCCGGTCCAACGTCGCCAGGCCCACCTCGGGCCGGCGCAACTCTCGGCCGCGGAACCGGAGAACCACCCGCACGAGATTCCCCTCTTCGAGAAAGCGTCGGGCCCGCTTGAGTTTGACCTCGAAGTCGTGGTCGTCCGTACGGGGCCGTAGCTGCACTTCCTTGATTTCGGTCTGGTGCTGGTTCTTCCGGGCCTCACGCGCCTTCTTCTGCTGCTCGTACCGGTACTTCCCCCAGTCCATGATCTTGACCACGGGTGGTCGCGCCTGCGCCGCGACTTCGACGAGGTCGAGATCGGCTTCCCGGGCCCTTTCGCGAGCCGTGTCGAGCGACACGACTCCAACCTGTTCGCCATCCGCGTCGATGAGGCGAACCGGGCTGATGCGAATCTGTTCGTTGACGCGTGGATCAGCGGAAATGATGCAACTCCTTCTGTTGGTGAGCGCGCCGGCCTCGGCCGGTCACGATGCGCCCGGCGCCTCGTGCACCGGGACTGGAGGCAGACTCCTCCACCGGAAATCTACAATACCGCCTCGACGAAGGGTCCCCCCGCGAAGCGGATTCCGGGACCCTTCATATGTGCCCGACCGCACGACCGAGGCAAGAGTTTCAACCGCGTCGGTGCGGGGCCAGCTGCTCGCCGATCTCCTTGCGTACCCACTTCTCGAGTGACGACTTCCCCGTCACCGGCCAGGAGGCCAGGCATCCCTGGACCGTGACCATGAGTTGCTGCGCGAGAACGCGCGTGTCGGTCTTCGAGCGCAACTGCTTCTTCTTCACGGCCTTCTTCAGCAGGCGCCGTACTTCTCGACGCGTGTTCTTCCACTGTGTCGCGGCCTCGTCGCGGAAACTCGGATCGGTGAGGTGGAGCTGATCCAGCGCGACCATGTGGGCGACCGTTTCAGGCGTGCCGTTCGGGTGGGTGGCCGAGACGAACGCCTGTTCGAGCGCGCCGAGGGCGTCCTTGCCGGACGCCTGCTCGAACACATCGGCGCGCGTGCGCAAGTGCTCGAGTGCGAACGAGAGCAGTAGCAACTTCTTCGATCCGAACCGCTGAACGATGGTGGACGCGGCGAGACCCGCCTCCTCCGCTACGTCTCGGAGGCCCACATCGACGGGGCCCAGACGAGCCACGGCACGGCCCACGGCTTCGAGAATCGATGCATCGGAAATCGTTCGGGGTCTCGGCATGACGGCTGTCCGGCGGCGGTTGGGTGGATTCGCGGTTCGATGCATTCTCGGCACTTGCCGATCTCTTGACCACTCGGGAGCTTCGTACGATGCCCCTCGCACCTGCCGTCTGGATCCGGTCGATCGTCGCGATTGTCGTATCGTGCTGCGCAATCGCATGCGGTGGGGACGCGTCCGGCGACTCCGTCACAATTCCCGTCGAAGTGGCGGTCGCCGCCAATTTCCTGCCGGTGGCCGAATCGGTGGTCGCTCATCTCGAGCGCGAGGGCGGAGTCGCCGTTCGCTTATCGGCGGGCTCGTCGGGGGCGCTCTACACCCAGATTCGGCAGGGTGCCCCCTTCGAGGTGTTCCTGTCGGCCGATACCGAACGGCCGATGCGTCTCGAGGACGACGGGCTGGCGGTGCCGGGGAGTCGCAGGGCCTACGCGCTGGGGCGATTGGTGGCCTTCGGGCCGAGACTCGCCGAGGCGTGGGAGCTCCCCGGCGTGCTCTCCATGGGAGGCGTTCGTGTAGCGTGGGCGAACCCGCGCACCGCCCCATACGGTGCTGCGGCTCGGGAGGTCCTCGAGGCGTGGGGCCTCGCTGATCTCGAGGGCGCGGTCGGCGAGAGTGTGGGACAGACGTACCAGTTCGCGGCCTCCGGCGCCGCCGACCTGGCCTTCGTGTCGAGATCGCAGGTGCTCGATGCCGCCCCCGCTACCGTCCGTGAGGTACCGGCGGATCTGTACCGACCAATCGTGCAGGAGGCCGTCCTGATCGGCCCCGGCGAGCCGCGCCCCGAGGCGCGGGCGTTCCTCGACGCCCTCGGCTCGGAGTGGGCTCGCGGTCTCATCGCGGCAGGCGGCTATGAGGTGCCCGGTGGGCTCTGACCTCGCCGCCGTCGTCCTCACGGCCCGCCTGGCGGGCACGACCACGGTGCTCCTCTTGCTGGTGGGCACGCCGCTGGCGTGGTGGCTGGCCCGCACCGAGTCGCGCTTCCGTCCGATGGTCGAAGCGGTGACCGCTCTGCCCCTCGTCCTCCCTCCGACCGTACTCGGGTTCTACCTCCTGGTCTTGCTGGCTCCCACGGGCCCGGTGGGTGGCGTCTGGGACGCCATCGGGGGCGACCGACTCGTTTTTTCGTTTCCGGGGCTGGTGATCGGCTCGATGATCTACTCGCTCCCGTTCGTGGTGCAGCCTCTCCAGAACGCCTTCCTCGCGATCGGGGATGGGCCGCTCGAAGCCGCGGCCACACTCGGTGCCTCTCCCGCGGATCGCTTCCGAACCGTGGCGCTGCCGCTCGCGAAGCCCGGATTCCTCACGGCCGCGATCCTCTCCTTCGCGCACACCGTGGGCGAGTTCGGCGTCGTGCTCATGATCGGGGGCAACATCCCCGGGCGGACGCAGGTTCTGTCGACCGCCATCTACAACCATGTGGAAGCGCTGGACTACGGGTCGGCCCACCTGCTTTCCGGCGGCCTGTTGGCCTTTTCGTTCATGGTGCTCCTCTCGGTGTATTCGTTCGGTCGCCGTTTCGAGGCTCCGCGGCTGTGACCGCCTTCCTCGACGTGGCACTCGCGACCCGGCGGGGTGAGTTCGAGTTGGACGCCCGGTTCACGGCGCCCCGCTCCACCACCGTCGTGTTCGGCGCCTCCGGATCGGGCAAGACGAGTTTGCTCAGAGCGGTGGCCGGGCTGGACCGCGCACGGGGCCGCCTCGTGGTCGATGGCGAGGTCTGGTGCGACTCGTCGCCGGGCGCGTCGCTCCCGGCGCACGAGCGCTCCGTGGGCTACGTCTTCCAGGAGGCGAACCTGCTTCCGCACCTCTCCGTGCGAGGCAACCTCGAATACGGTCGCAAGCGATCCCGGGGGGAGGGGCCGGGTTGGGACGACGTGGTCGACGGGCTGGGCGTCGGCGGCTGGCTCGAGCGCCCGGTCGACGGTCTGTCGGGGGGAGAGCGGCAGCGCGTCGCCCTGGCCCGCGCGCTCTTGCGGCGACCCCGAATCCTCCTCCTCGACGAGCCGGCTTCGGCCCTCGACGAACCCTCGCGGCGCGCGCTCCTCGCCCTGCTCGGCCGGGTGGCGGGCGACTTCAGCGTTCCGATGCTGTTCGTCACGCACGACCTCGCGGAGGCGGTGCGTCTGGGTGAGCAGATGGTGTGGCTGCGCGACGGAGGGGTGCGTGCCTTCGGCCCGATCGAGCAGA
Organism: Longimicrobiales bacterium; assembly: GCA_028279425.1. Lineage (GTDB taxonomy): Bacteria > Gemmatimonadota > Gemmatimonadetes > Longimicrobiales > Gaopeijiaceae > Gaopeijia. Next base: position 13,868 of record JANQNV010000068.1, read on the forward strand.
TCGTGGCCTCCCCCGACTTCGTCGCGTGGCGGGGGAGCGATGCCGGAGTGCTCGTCGAGGCACGGGTCGAAGAGCATGTCGCCGACGACCATCTCTCCCGGCTGGCGTCCCCGTGGGGCCCGCTGTGGGTCCGGCGGGAGCATCATCGCGTCGGCAGCGCGGTCCGTCTGCGTATCCTCGCGCGCGATGTAAGTCTCGCGCTTCGTTTCGAGCCCGACTCCACCCTCTCGAACCAGTTCGAGATGCGCGTCGAGGCCCTCGAGCCCGGGGAGCACCCCGGCGAGGTCCTGGTGCGACTGGCTCCGGCGACGGTCGAGAGCGGTGGGGATGTACTTCTGGCCCGCATTACCGCGCGGTCGGCACAACGCCTGGACCTCTCAGCCGGTCGCAGTGTATACGCACGCGTGAAGTCGGTCGCCGTGCTGTCGTGAAGCTTTGAGACCTGTCAGGATTTCGCACGACGGCCGTAAGGGAATTCGGCGGGCGCGGGTCGGGGAGGAGGGGCACGACATCTTCTACCGAAGGGGACGACGGATGAAGTCGATCGTTCGAGTGGTGGCGTTGGCGACGATGGTGACGGCAGGGGCATGTGCGTCGGCAGGCGGGGGAGCTCAGCAGGAGATCGACCCGAACCTTCCCTTCGCATGCGTCGACATCGACAACCGTCAGGGCGGCGGCATGCTGGAGCGCATCTACATGGTGGCCGCCGAACGTCGAGAGGGGGGATCGCAGGGGGGTGGTTTCAGTACCGCCGCCAGCCTGGGAGACGGGGTACGTGTCGGCGATGCGCCCTTCGGTCGGGTGACCCGGTGGTGCACGCAGAACGTCAACATGCCGGGGCGCTACTTCCTGCGCATCGAGCGCACTAGCGCCGACAACCTAGACCCAGCTGATCGCTTTGACCCCTCGGCGGGCACGACCAGTGGTTTCGGCGGGGGCGCCCGGACGGATATGGTCCGTGAGACCCAGGACTTCCTGCTCGAGGCCTACGACGTGTGGACCTGGGACGTGCGGCAGGACCGGTGGACCTGCGAGCGCAACGGGGCCCGCGCCAGCGGCGGTGACTGCTGACGGCCTAGCCCGACGTGTCGCGGGGGCGTGGATTGAGACGTCCCCGCGCACCCGTCCCTCTCGACGCGGGTGAGCCCTACTACCAGGCTGTGCATGACCGTCGCTCTCACGCCCCTTCGCGTCGCCCCTGACCTCGTCGTGCGCGAGACCGTCGGCGTGCGTCCCCATCGGTCGCGCGGTTTCCGGGTCGGCCTGGAGGTGATGGGAGACACGCGGGTGGTCCACCACTACGGACACGGGGGCGGGGGGTTCTCGTTGTCGTGGGGGACGGGCGAGATCGCCCTCGCGCTGCTCGATGATATCGACGCGCCACCGGATCGCACACCGATTGCGGTCCTCGGCGCAGGCTCCGTCGGGCTGGCCACGGCGCGCCTTCTGCAGGAGCGCGGTCACGAGGTCGAGATCCTCACGGCCGACCGGGTCGATGGCACGACCTCGGCGATCGCCGGTGCCAGTTGGTACCCCGTTGGGGTCTTCGCGGGGGCCCCGCTGACCGAAGTGAGTGGGCGGGTCTTCGAGGATGCGGCCCGGCGCGCGCACGCGCGCTTCGCGGACATGGTGGACGCGGGGGTCGGAGTTCGTTGGGGCGACGAGTACGTGCCCGACAATTCGCCCGACCGGATCGAGGCCGGGCACGGATGGGTCTTCCGGAGGCTTCGGTCGCTCTACCCCGGGGGGGAACTCCTCGAGGGTGACGCCCACCCCTTCGCGACCCGGTATGCATTCCGCTACCGGACCCTGTTCATGGACGCATCGATCTACCTCCCCGCCCAACTGGAGGCGTTCGTGGCTGCCGGTGGCGTGTTGACCCATCGACGTGTCCACACCGTCGATCAGGTGCGCGCACTGCCGCAGGATATCGTCTTCAACTGCACCGGCGCCGGGGCGCGGCAACTTTTCGGAGACACCTCGCTGACCCCGGTGCGCGGACGGCTCTTCCACCTCGATCCGCAGCCTGGCGTCGACTACGGTGTGCAGATCGACGACTTCCGCTACGTGGTTCCACGGCAGAACGCGCTGCTTCTCGGAACAAGCTGGGAGCCGGAGGGGACGGAGCTGGTGCAGGAGGGGCGCGATGCGGCCGGGGTGATCCCCGAAATCCGGCGGGTGACGCAGCGCTGAGGGGTGGGCTACCCGACCGGCGCGGACCGGCTGACGCGTCTCAGTCCGAGTTCATCCACTGCGCCCATGACACTCTTCCCGTGCACGTGGTCATGCGGATTGGGCTGTGCGGGAAGTTGGCCCGGGTCCCGGCCGCACCGCAACGCGGCCCTATGTCGTTCTGCGCCGCGGCGTTCGGCCTCGCCCACCCGACTCCTCCGACATACGGGGCCTGCATTCTGTCGGCTCACCGATTCGACCATTAGAATGTCGGCCCCCTGGTCCCGGCGGGCGGGGCTTTCGGGCCGGCGGCAGCACGCCGTCCGTGTAGAGACGAACGGAGTCCATCATGAGTCAGGGCCTGGAGGCCGAGCTTCTCGACATGACCTTGCAGGCGTTTCGAGAGTTCGCCGAGGGCGAGCTGGATACCGAAACGCTTCTGCGCCTGGACGCCGAGGAGGAATTCCCGGTCGAGTTGATCCGACAGCTCACAGGCGAGGGCCTGGGTGTACAACTCCTCTTCATCCCCGAGGAGTACGGAGGCATGGGCGGGGGCGCCTTCGATGTCTACCGTCTGTGCGAGGCCATGGCCCGAGTCGACCTGGGCATTGCGACGGGGGTGCTCGCGACCTTCCTGGGGAGCGATCCGATCCGAGTCGGCGGGACCCCGGAGCAGCGGACCCACTGGATGGGTCGGCTGGCGGAGGAAGGCCTGTTGATGGCCTATGCCGCAACCGAACCCGACGCGGGGAGCGATCTCGGCAACCTCAAGACGACGGCGACTCCGGTCCACGAACACGGCGATCTCGTGGGCTATCGCCTCAACGGCACGAAGCAGTGGATCAGCAACGGAGGTTTCGCCGACCTCTACACGGTGTTGGCGCGGGCGCCGGGAGGCGCCAGTTGGTTCGTGGTGGAACGGGGTACGCCGGGTCTGAGCGCGGGTCAGCCTGAGCAGAAGCATGGAATCCGCGATAGCAATACGGCGGCCGTGATCCTCGAGGACGTCGAGGTGTCGCCGACTCAGCTCCTCGGGGGTGTCGAGGGCAAGGGGCTCGTCCAGGCTCAGGAGGTCTTCGGGTACACTCGCCTCATGGTGGCCGCGTTCGGGCTCGGTGCGGGGTGGGAGGCGCTCGACCGAGCCGCCCGCTACTCCATGGATCGACACCAGGCCGGTGGCCCGCTCTCGGAGAAGCAGGGCTACACGCACAAGCTGATCGTGCCCCACGCCGTGCGGCTCGAGGCTGCGCGGGCCCTGATCGAAGAAACGGCCGAGCGCATCGACGACGGAGAGGGCACTCTCAACACCGAGGGGGCGATCGCCAAGTACATGGCGAGCGAGGCCGGGAACGATGCGGCGGAGTCCGCGATCCAGGCGCTCGGAGGGTACGGGTACACCCACGAGTACATGGTCGAAAAGATCAAGCGCGACGTGCGCATCACCACGATCTACGAAGGAACGTCCGAGATCATGGAGATGACCATTGCGCGGGACCGCTGGCAGCAACACCTGAAGACCCGCGGCGAGTTCTTCCGCGAACGGGCGCGCGGGGTTCGCGAGTTGACCGATCGGCACCCTGACGTGGGCGCCGACGTCGTGGGCCTGGGGCTGGACGCGCTCGCCGAGATCTTCGAGCGATGTCGGCTCGAGCGCCTCACCCGCAACCAGCATGTCTTGTTGCGGTTGGGATCGCTCGCGGCCGACGTCGAAGCCGCGGCCTCGCTGGCCCGGCGTGCGGCACACGGTGCTTCCCAGGGATGGAACGCCAAGTCGGACAAGCGTTTTACTCCCGATGAGCTGGCCGCGTTCTCGCGTGTTTTCGCCCGCCACGTCGCCCTCCGCCTGGGTACCGAGGGCGTGGGACTCGTCGCTGCAGCCGGCGTCGATGCCGCCAGCCTCATGACGACCCTCCGTCTCGAGGCGCTGTTGAGTGCACAGGGCGGACTCCTGGACGACATGGATCGGGTCGCGGACGCGATCTACGGCCGAACCGAGTAGACCTTCAGGCGCGGTAGGGTGCCCAGCGCTCGGGCCGCGAGAACGGAGAGGATTCGTGAGCGACACCGCCGATCGAGCGATTGCCATCGTGGGCCTGGGAGCGATCCTCCCCGACGCCCCCGACGTCGACACCTTCTGGTCGAACGTTCGGGGCGGGGTCTACAGCATCTCGGACGTATCGCCGAAGCGCTGGGATCCGGACCTCTACTTCGACCCCGACCCAGCGGCGCCGGACAAGACGTACAGCCGGATCGGTGGGTGGGTGCGAGAGGCGGCGTGGGACCCCTTCGCGTGGCGACTGCCCATTCCGCCCGCGGTGAGCGACCAGATGGACGGCGTTCAGCGCTGGGCGATCAGCGCGACCCGCGCGGCCCTGGGAGACTATGGGTGGCCCGATCGTGCGCTCGATCTCGAGCGCACCGCCGTGATCCTCGGCAATGCGATGGCGGGAGAGCGTCACTACCTGACGTCGATGCGGATCATGTCCGCGGAGTTCGTACGAGCCCTCGAACGCTCCCCGGCGTTCGCGGGCCTTTCGCCCCAGAGTCGAGAGCGCATCGCACGGGAGGCCCAGGAGGCGATGAACGCCTCGCTTCCCCGGATCACCGAAGACACGATGCCGGGCGAGTTGGCGAACTGCATCGCCGGCCGCGTCGCTGGTCTCTTCAACTTCCGGGGCCCCAATTACGTCGTCGATGCCGCGTGCGCCTCGGCGATGGCGGCGATCAGCGCTGCCGTCGAGGGGCTCACCGAAGGCGACTTCGACGCGGTGATCACCGGAGGGGTCGACCGCAACATGGGGCCGTCCACCTTCGTGAAGTTCTGCAAGATCGGTGCGCTGTCGGCGACCGGAACCCGTCCGTACGCCGACGGCGCCGACGGCTTCGTCATGGGAGAAGGCGCCGCCCTCTTCGTCCTGAAACGGCTGGCCGACGCGGAGCGGGACGGGGACCGGATTCATGCCGTCCTGCGAGCCGTGGGCGGCTCGAGCGACGGCCGTGGGAAGGGGATCACCGCCCCGAATCCCATCGGCCAGCGCCTGGCGCTCCAGCGGGCGTGGACGAATGCCGGATTGTCGCCAGCCTCGGCGGGCTTCGTCGAAGGACACGGCACCTCCACTCGTGTAGGTGACGTCGTGGAGGTGGACTGTCTGTCGCGTGTCTTCGGGGAAGCGGGGGCGGCGTCTGGCTCCATTCGGCTGGGGTCGGTGAAGTCGAACCTGGGGCATCTCAAGGGGGCGGCCGGGGCCGCCGGTCTCCTGAAGGCTACCCTCGCGCTGCGCGACCGTGTCGTGCCACCCAGCGTCAACTGCGAGACGCCGAACCCCAACATCGACTTCCCGCGCAGCCCGTTTCGGGTCAACACGACGCTCGAGGAATGGGCGTTGAACGGGCGCGAGGTGCGTCGAGCCGGTGTGAGTGCCTTCGGGTTCGGGGGCACCAATTTCCACGCGGTCCTCGAGGAGCACGTACCGGGCAGGCTGACCGACGCGCAGCGGGTTCGGGTCGCCGGGGCGGATCTCTCGGTTCCGGCTGGGTTGGCCGGAGCATCGGAGTCGGTGGGGTCGGCGGCCTCGGCCTCGCCACGCTCGCCGCGGCCGACGGATTTCGCCGACCGCCCCTTCGGCCTCGGCGTCCTGTTGGGGGCCGATACGGTCGGGGCGCTGCGGGCACGCCTCGAAGGGTTGCGCGATCGAGCCGCCGAGGGCCACGCCCCACCGGCCGCCTTCCCCTCGGCCACCGACCTGCGGGCGCCCGAAAGAGTGGCGATCGACTTCACCGACGCTGCGGATCTCGCCGCGAAGGCGGGTCGAGCCCTGGAGGCGCTCGAAATCGGACGCCCGAGTCGCTGGGTCGTCCTCGCAGCGCAGGGGGTGTTCAGGGGCTCGGGCCCGGCTGCCCCGGTTGCCTTTCTCTTCACCGGGCAGGGGTCTCAGTACGTGGGTATGCTCGGCGACCTGCGCGGCGACGAAGCCACCGTGGCCGCTACCTTCGCCGAGGCGGATGAAACCACGGCCCCGCTGTTGGGGCAGCCCCTCAGCAGCTTCGTGTTCGCCGACTCGGACGACCCCGGGGTGGTCGCCGCTGCCGAGGAGGCGCTCAAGCAGACGGCGATCACCCAGCCGGCCGTGCTGACCGTCGATACCGCGTTGTGCCGGCTGTTGCGTCGGCACGGCGTCGAGGCCTCGATGGTGATGGGCCACAGCCTCGGCGAGTACGGAGCCCTCGTGGCGTCGGGATCGATGACCTTTGCGGGGGCTCTGGAGGCCGTGAGCGCTCGCGGGCGAGAGATGACCCGCGTCTCGCTCGACGACAACGGCGCCATGGCGGCCGTCTTCGCGTCGCCCGAACGCGTGGAGTCGCTCTTGTCTCAGGTGGACGGCTACGTGGTGGTCGCCAACATCAACAGCTCCAGGCAGGCCGTGATCGGAGGGACCACGGCCGCGGTGGAGGCCGCGGTGGCCGTGTTCAACCAGGCCGAAGTCCGGTGCGCGATGCTGCCGGTGAGCCACGCCTTCCACACTCGGATCGTGGCGCCGGCGAGTGAGCCCCTTCGTCGAGCCCTGGAGCGGATCGACCTCGGCCGCCCGCAGATTCCGGTCGTGGCGAATGTGACCGGTGCGTTGTATCCCGAGGATCGGGAGCAGGCCCTGGACCTTCTCGCGCGCCAGGTGGCCTCGCCCGTCCAATTCGTCGAAGGACTGAGAACGTTGTGGGATGCGGGGGTCCGGGTGTTCGTCGAAGTCGGCCCCAAGCGGGCGCTGACGGGGTTCGTGCAGGATGTCGTGGGGGACCGAGCCGACGCCCGATGGCTCTTCACGAACCACCCGAAAATGGGGGGGCGGGGCTCGTTCAACCGCTGCCTCTGGGGCCTCTATGCCGCCGGGCATGGCCTCACCTTGGAGGCCGTGGAGGCTTCGGCCGACCTCGTCGGCGAACGGGCGGTGGCGCCCGGCGGCGCCCCGGCTGCGGTCGATCCACGTGGGGATAGGGCGGCTCCACCGAGTGCGACCGTCGTCGACCCGGTGGCCGCGGGTTCGGGTGAAGCGCCGGCCGGCGGGGGTACCACGCCCCCGTACGAAGAGTTGGGGCGCATCTTCGCCCAGGCGATCCAACAGGGCGTGTCGCTGCTCGGCGCGTCGACCTCCGAGTCCGCGGCCTCGACGGTCGAGCCCGTGGCCTCGACCGTCGAGCTCGCTTCTCCGGACTCCCACCCGGTTCCTCCGGCGACGGTGGTGGTGACGGGTGCGGCGCTGGGCTTGCCCGGCACGCCCCACGTGTTCGACGATTCGAATGTGGGCCGGATCCTTCGCGGCAGCACACTGCTCGAGTCGATCCCCGGTTCCATTCGCGACGCGATGGCGGGGATGGGTATCAATCGACTCGTGAAGGGGGCCGACGGGAGTGCCTCGTTCCGAGCGATCGACGACCCTGCCGATGTGATCAAGCTCGCGGGTCGGGCCAGGGCGTTCGATCTCGCCGAGGAGTTTGGTATTCAGCCGGAGCGTGTCGGGGCTCTGAACCGCACGACGCAGCTAGCGATGGCTGCCGGGTTGGACGCGTTGCGGGATGCGGGCCTGCCCCTGGTCCAGCGCTATCGCACCACGAGCAAGGGCACCCTGCTGCCCGACGGCTGGAAGCTGCCCGAGGCGCTAGAGGACGATACCGGCGTGATCTTCGCGTCGGCGTTCCCCGGCGTGGATGTGGCGCTCCGCGACGCTCGACGGAAGGCGACTCAGGACGCGCGTGAGGAACACCGGACTTCTCTACGCGCCTTGCGGGCCGGTGCGGTTGCGATGGGCGAGGCCGAACGGGTCGCCGACCTCTCGGCGCGTATCGATCGTCTATCGGAGGTCATGGAGGCCGAACGGTTCGAGTTCGATCGACGCTACCTCTTCCAACTCCTCAGCATGGGGCACTCCCAGTTCGCCGAAGAGATCGGAGCACGGGGGCCGAACACCCAGATCAATTCGGCCTGCGCGAGTACTACGCAGGCCCTGTCGCTGGCCGAGGACTGGATCGGGGCGGGCCGATGCCGAAGGGTGGTGATCATCGCCGCCGACGACGTGACGGAGGACGGCGTCCTGGAGTGGATCGGGTCAGGCTTCCTCGCCACCGGTGCGGCCGCGACCGACGAGGCGGTCGAGGACGCGGCGCTGCCCTTCGATCGTCGGCGTCACGGAATGTTGGTCGGCATGGGAGCCGCGGCGCTCGTCGTCGAGCACGAGGAGGAGGCCGCGGAGCGGGGTCTGCGCCCGATCTGTCGCGTGCTGGCGACCGCGACGGCGAACAGCGCCTTCCACGGGACCCGACTCGACGTCGAGCACATCGCCGGAATGATGGACGAGCTCGTCGCTTCGGCCGAGCGACGCTGGGGACTCGATCGTACGGTGGTGGCGGCCCAGCTGGTCTTCATGTCGCACGAGACGTACACCCCGGCACGCGGCGGCAGCGCCGCGGCCGAGGTGCACGCGCTCCGCCGCGTCTTCGGTGAGGCGGCCGACGAGGTGGTCGTCGCGAACACGAAGGGCTTCACCGGTCACCCGATGGGGGTCGGCGTCGAAGACGTGGTCGTGGTGAAGGCGCTGGAGACCGGGGTCGTGCCGCCTGTACCCAACTTCCGCGAGGTCGACCCGGGGCTTGGCACCCTCAATCTGTCGAAGGGCGGCTCCTACCCGGTGCGGTACGCGCTTCGCCTGGGCGCCGGCTTCGGCTCGCAGGTGAGCATGTCGCTCCTCGAGTGGATTCCCGGCCCCGCCGAGGGGCGTCCGGCGCCGGACGAACTGGGCTACGACACCCGCGTCGACGAGCCCCGGCGATTCCGCGCCTGGCTTTCGGAGGTGAGCGGCGATCCGGATCCTGCGCTGGAGGTACACCAGCGGCGACTCCGGGTCGTCGACCGCCGCAGCGCGGGGTCCGCCTCGGCTCGGTCCACCTCGGCTCGGTCCACCTCGGCTCGGTCCACCGCTGCAACGAGTCCCGCGCCCCGAACCCCGGCCGAGGTGGCCGGGGCTCCCGGGCAGCCCGAGGCGGCCCCCGTCGATTCGACGGCAGTGGGGGCCGCCGCATCGAATGAAGCGTTCGCGCAGCGGGCGGCCGACATCGAGGCGACGGTGCTGGCGGTCGTAGCCGAGAAGACCGGGTATCCCACTGACATGGTCGACCTCGAACTCGATCTCGAGGCCGATCTAGGCATCGATACGGTCAAGCAGGCGGAGGTCTTTGCGGCCATCCGCGAGCGGTGGGGGATCGAGCGAGACGAAGGCCTGCAGCTGCGGGACTACCCCACCCTCAAGCACGTCGCCGAGTTCGTTCGCCAGCGACTGCCGGAGCAGGCGGCCGCCCCGACGACACCGGCCGCACAGGGCGCCGCCGAAGCTGGCGCGCGGCGGGAGGCGCCAGAGGATGTCGTCGGCGAGGGGACCTCTGGACGCCCTGCCCCCGAGGTGACGACCAGGCCTTCGGATGGGACCGACGTCGAAGCCACCATCCTGGAGGTCGTGGCGGAGAAGACGGGCTATCCCGTCGACATGTTGGACGTCGAGCTCGACCTCGAGGCCGATCTGGGC
>JANQNV010000095.1 GCA_028279425.1 Longimicrobiales bacterium
CCCGCCGCGTCGTTCCGGGCGAAGGTGCCGTCGATGCCGGCGCGGATCTCGAAGGGGTAGGAGGCGCCCAGACCTGGAACGTGGAGGCGGTATTCCCCGGGGGTGTCGAAGCTCGTGAAGTCAGCCTGGAACACCTCTTGGTAAGGGGCCGGGGAGTAGGTGTAGCCGCTGTCTGGGCGGTGGGTGAGGTTGCCGGAGTGGACGGTGGAGGAGGTGCTCGTGTCGACGAGTTCGAAGGCGGTGCCGGCGGCGAGGTCCAGTTCGCCGAGGTCGCCCAGCCAGTACCCGACGTGCGCGCGTTTGGTCTCCCCGAGCTCGTAGCCGACCTGGTTGACGTGGATCGCCGGGCCGAGCCGGTCGGGGGAGAAGGTCGCGCTGAAGGCGAAGGTGGCCGGCCACTTGTCGCCGCCCGGGTTGGTCACGGTCACAAGGGCGCCCGGCGCGAGCGGGGCGGCGAGCCGGACGATCAGGGAGTTCGAGAGCGTGAACTCGCCACCGCCCAGGGGGGCGTGGAGCACCGAACGCTTGAACCCGACGGCGGTGATAGCGAGCGTGCCGCCATCGACCGCGAGATCGCCGATGCCGGGCATCGCCGTGTTTGGCAAGTGGGTGTTGTCGTCGATCCAATCGGCGTGGCTGGGTCTCTCCCCGTGGCCGCGACGGGAGGAGGTGATGCGGAGCTCGAGCGTGTCGGGCGCCACGATGAGGAGGCGGTGGTCTCCGGCCTCCGGTAGGCTCGCGGCGTCGCGGATGTCGTCCATGTAGGTCGCCGGTGACAACGGCATCGACGCCAGGGCGAGGAGGGTGATGAACAGGGGCGGTCGCTTCATCGGGTTCAGTGTGGGGTGACAGGGGCGTTGCGCCCCCCGGTGACGAACGCGTGGATCCTGGGGGTGATCCGCGAGGCGAGGGTGTTGACCCCGACGCAGGCAACGATGGTGAGCGCCGCCGTGGAGATATAGATGGCGGTGACGGAGAGGTCGCCGTTCGGTTTGATCGCGAGATAGGAGAGTTTCTTCAGGATGCCGAGGAGCGGTTCGTGGGCCGCGTAGACCATGAATGCGGAACTCGTGAGGAACGCCGGGATACGCCACCGGGCGATCCACGAGCTCGCGAACCAGACGGCGGCGATGCCGAAGAGCAGCACCATCTTGTGGA
>JANQNV010000051.1 GCA_028279425.1 Longimicrobiales bacterium
CGGCGTAGCGATAGCTACGGCAAGGAGTTCCAACGACGCATCCCGTGGATGCCCCCGCGCACGAACGGCATCAGGACTTTGGCGACACTACGCTAGCGCGGTCGGGGGCGCCCATCGAAGCCCCCGGTGATGCACGCGCCACCCGCCCCCAGGATTCGTCATGACGCCGTCGCCCCGCCGTGCCCCGATTGCCGCCCTCCCCCTCGCGGCCACCGGGCTGCTCGCCCCGGTGACGCCCTTGGTGCCCGCGTCGCTTCTCGTCCCCGCGTCGCTTCTCGCCCCGGCAGCGCTCGTGGCCTCGGCAGCGTTGATGGCCCCGGCAGCGCTTCTCGCCCCCGCCGCGCTCGCCGCACAGGTCGACGGACCCAGGCTCGAATCGATCACGACCCCCGAGGCTTTCCTCGGATTCGAGATCGGCGCCGACTACCACCTTGCCACGTACGAACAGTTCATGGAGTACTGGCAGCTGTTGGCGGAGGAATCCGATCGCATGGTGCTGCGCTCGATCGGCCGGACCGAGTTCGGTCGCGAGCAGCTCCAGGCCATCGTGACCTCGCCCGACAACCACGCCAACCTCGATCGCTACCGCGACACCTCTGCACGCTTGGCGCGCGCCCGGGGCGACGAGGCGGAGGCCCGCCGACTCGCGGCCGAGGGCAAGGCGATCATCTGGATCGACGGGGGACTGCACGCCACCGAGCTCCTCGGGGCGCAGCAGCTCATGCAACTCGTCTACGACATGGTAAGTCTCGACGACGACGAGACGCGCCGCTTTCTCGACGACGTTGTGCTGCTGGCCACACACGCGAATCCCGACGGACACGCACTGGTGGCGGACTGGTACATGCGCAACGAGGAGCCGACGAGCCGTTCCAGCGCCGGGGTGCCCGAGCTTTACCAGAAGTACGCGGGACACGACAACAACCGCGACTTCTACATGGGCAACCTCGCGGAGACCCAGAACATGAATCGGGTGATGTACACGGAGTGGTATCCGCAGATCGTGTACAACCACCACCAGACGGGACCGGCTGGGACCGTGATGTTCGCGCCGCCGTTCCGCGATCCCATGAACCACTACCTCGACCCGATGCTGAAGACGTCGCTCGACCAGGTGGGCTCGGCGATGCACCAGCGCTTCATCGTCGAGGGGAAGGGGGGCACGGGGATGCGGAGTACCGCCGGATACTCCACGTGGTGGAACGGGGGACTGCGCACGACCCCCTACTTCCACAACCAGATCGGGCTGCTCACGGAGACCATCGGGCATCCCAACCCGATCGAGATTCCCTTCATTCCGCGCTGGCAGCAGTCGTCGGCCGATCTGCCGCTCCCGATCGAGCCGGGGCCCTGGCACTTCAGGCAGTCGGTGGACTACTCGCAGACGGCGAATCGCGCGGTGCTCGACTACGCGTCCCGCAACCGGGAGCACCTGCTCTACAACATGTGGCGCATGGGGAAGAACTCGATCGAGAAGGGCAGCCAGGCGTCGTGGACGGTGCTCCCCTTCGAGATCGATGCGGCGCAGGAGGAGGTGCGACGCGGATCGCGCGCGGATTGGGAGCGGCTGCTGCGCGCGCCGGAAGATCGGGATCCGCGGGGCTTCATCCTGGCCGCCGATCAGCCCGACCTGCCGCGGGTGCAGAAGTTCGTCAACGTGCTGATGATGAACGGGGTGGAGGTGCACGCCGCCACCGCCGAGTTCACCGTCGCCGGACGCAGCTACCCGGCCGGTTCGTACGTCGTACGCACCGATCAGGCGTTCCGAGCGCAGGTGCTCGACATGTTCGAGCCGCAGCAGCATCCCAACGACTTCGCGTATCCGGGCGCACCGCCCACTGCCCCCTACGACAACGCCGGATGGACGGTCGCCCTCCAGATGGGCGTCGAGTTCGACCGCGTGCTCGACGGCTTCGAGGGCCCGTTCGAGCGCATCGAGGGCTTCGCGATCGAGCGCATGGCGGCCGAGGTGACCGGGCCTGCGTCGGGCGCGGCGGGATTCGTCGTGGATCACCGCGCCACCGACGCCTTCGTGCTCGTGAACCGGGCCCTTCGAGCCGATGCCGACGTCTACTGGCTGACCGATGCCGTGACGATCGAGGGTGAGACGTACCCCGAGGGTGCCTTCTTCTTCGATGGAGAGGGGCAGCGGGAGGCGCTCGCCACCGGTGCCACGGAAACCGGGGTGGACGTGCGCGCCGTCGCGGCCCGGCCCGAAGCCTCGGCCATGAAGCTCCAGCCCGTTCGCATCGGACTATGGGATCGCTACGGCGGATCGATGCCGTCGGGGTGGACGCGGTTCGTGCTCGATCAATTCGAGTTCGAGTACGAGGTGGTCTTCCCGCCCGATCTCGACGAGGGCGAACTGCGTGAACGCTTCGATGTGCTCGTCTTCCCGGATGGAGCGATTCCGGGGGGTGAGGGCGCGGGTGGCTTCCGCCAGGGGGCCATGCTCCCCGGCGTGCTGCAGGGGCTGAGCGAGGAGCTGCGGGGCCGCATCGGTTCGGTGAGCCTCGACACCACCGTGCCGCTGATCGTGGAGTTCCTCGAAGCGGGCGGCACGGCCGTCACCGTGGGTTCGTCGACCGCCCTGGGCATGCACGCGGGTCTACCCATCGCCAACTACATGGTGGACGATCGCGGCGAGCCGCTCACGTCGGAGCAGTACTACACACCCGGCTCGGTGCACCAGGTGGGTGTGAACCACGTCTCGCCCGTCACCCACGGTCTCGGGGATCGCGTCAACGTGCTCCACTCGCACAGCCCGGTGTTCCGCGTCGACGCCAACGCGACGAATGTGCGCGTGCTCGCGCGCTACGACTCCGCGCAGCCGCTCCTGAGCGGATGGGCGTGGGGCCAGGAGAACCTCGAGGGGGGCGCCTCGATGCTCGAGGCCGACGTAGGGCAGGGCAAGCTCTTCATGTTCGGACCCAAGATCACCTTCCGGGGCCAGTCGCACGCGACGTTCCCACTTCTCTTCAACGGCATCTACTACGGAAGCGCGCAGCGGAACGTGATGTTCTAGCGGGAGTGGGGGGGGCGGCTTCCCGCGGTCGTCGCCAGGTGGATCGGGCCGCGGACCACCCGGCGGTGGGGCCGACGCCTAAGGGGGATAGAGACGTTCACGTACCTGAACGGACACCACCTCGGCGACGAGTTCGTGCACTTGGTAAAGCTGCCACCAGAGACTCCTCGTGACGTCGCGCGGCAGGATCCGGTCGGGCGTGCGGGCCTTGTGGACCGCATCGGCCTTCAAGTGGGCCATCCAGGTCTTTCTCACGGCCGGGGTGCGAAGCTCGAGCCGGTTGACCACCCAGCCGACGTCGCGCACGTGCGCGAGGTCGAGGCGGCCGCCGAAGCGTTCATCGTTTTCCGCGATGGTCGCCAGCAAGGGCGAGGCCTCGCGCATGCCCCCCTTGACGAAGGGTTGGAAGGCGTAGTCCCGGATCCTGCCCTCCTCCGGGATTCGGGTCCATCGAAAGTCGACCCAGGGCCACGAATCGGCGGACTCCGGGAGCCAGAGGACCCCGCTCACGTCGTACTCGAGAATGCGGGCCCGGTTCGGTTCGAAGGCGAGGCCCACCATGTGCGGCGATGTGGGGTCCCGCTCGAACCGGAAGCAGTGCGTTGCGATGAAGTCGTCCGAGAGAATCAGCTCCGGATGGGGCGCGTGGAAGTCATAGAGGTAGATCTCTTCTGCCTCGGGATACGAGGGCAGGATGAACCCCTCGGCCAGGATCCGTTCCGGATCTTGAGTCGGGAACGGAGTCGGACCCTCGACCCAGACGGTGTCGCGCTTCACATCCGGCGCGCGGTCGTACTCCTCCTGTCCGTCTCGCAGCGCTTCCTTGTGGTAGTAGGCTCCGCTCTCCATCTTGAGCAGTTGCGTGGCGACCTGGAAGCGCAAGCCGGCCGCGGAGTCGATGGCTGCCTGGCCACCTGCGGCCGAGGTGAGCACGGCCCGAGCGGTCGTCCACAGCTCGACCAGGCCCGGGGCCCGTGACTCCGGTCCACACATGCTTTCCGTGGACGCCTCGAGCTGGTCGAGCAGGATGGGGGCAGGATGAAGCTCGATCGTGACTTCGGTGGCGGGGCCTTCGACGACCTCGACCTCGGTCGTGGCGGTACCGAAGCCGAGGTGCTCCGCACGGATCGTCCAGCGCCCGGGCCAGGGGAGGGCGAGCCGGGTGCGGCCGTCGACGGTGGCTCCGGAGGCCCTCACCGTTCCGACGGAGTCCAGTGCCAGCACGAAGGTGCCGTCGACCAAGGGCCGGGCGGTGTCGGCTGCGATCGAAACGGTGACGGCAACGGTCTGGCCGGCCGCCGGCGCGGCCACCGCGCAGGCCGCGAAGGTGATCCCCCACGCGGTGGTCAGCCGGCCGATTCGTCGCCTGATCCTCATGTGCACCGGGCCTCTCGCCTGGGGGAGCCGCGGCCTGCGGCTAGCGGGGACCCTACCCGGTCCAGACGACCAGGGTCAGACATTCGGGCCAACCTCCGGTTGACCCACACCGTCGGCTGGCAGAGGCCCCCGCGTGCCTCGAGCAGGTACGGATCCGATGGACTCGTACCTCCGGTGACCTCCGTGCCCGGGATCCCACCCATCAGGAGGCCGAGGGGTGGCGTGCCTCGGCGTTCGAAGTCGACCTCGGCCATGAAGAAACCCGAGTAGAGTTCCATCCGCTCGTGCGCCGCGAGGAGCCGCCGTCCGCGAAGCGTCGGGCGCACGGACACCTCGATGGGATCCAGCATCACCGATCGCCATCCTCGGTCTCGGGGCAGGTACAGCGCAAGCCGGACGAACGTGGGATCCCCCCTACAGCCCTCCCACCAACGAGGCCATCTCGCCCACCAGGCCCCCGTCGAGCTCCGGGTCTATGTCGCCCTGGAGGATCCGCAGGAGCGACGTCCGGTAGCGCGGCGACCGCAAGAGCACGGTGAAGCCCGGCATGACGCGGTAGTAGAGTCGCACGAAGTCGCGCCATACCGCGGCGATTTCGAAGGTTTGGTCCTGGTAGGGGCGCAACGCCGCGGCATCGGTTCGCCCGCCTGCCAGCGCGGCCTGGATCACCTCTGTGGCGCGGCGGGCCGAGGCCACCGCCACGCCGACACCCGACGAAAAGACCGGGTCGACGAATCGTGCCGCGTCGCCCACGGCCAGCCAACCGTCGCCACAGATCTGTTCGAGGCCGTAGTTCATGCTCGGCTCGGCGCGGAGGTCCTTGAGCGGCCTCGCCCCCTCGAGGGCTCTCGCGAGAGCCGAGCCCGATCCGACGCAGGCGCGGAAGTAGCGATCGATGCCGGCGTCCCACGCCTGGAAGCTCGAGCGGTTGGTGACCAGTCCTACCGAGGTGATGTGCTCATTGATCGGCGACAGCCATGCCCACCCTCGATGGATCGGCAAGAAGAAGATCTGCGCACGCTCGGAGAGGGGCCGCCCCCCTCGGTAGACGCCCTCGAACCAGGCGTGCAAGCCGATCTGGTCGAGCTCCGGGTCGCGCGTGCGCAGCCCGAGCTGTCGGCCCAGCAGCGTCTGATGGCCCGTGGCGTCGACGACGATCCGTGCGGGGATCGTGATGGACTCCGTCCCGACATCGGCGCGTACGCCCGTGGCCGCTCCGTCGCCATCGAATTCCACCTCGCGCACGGCGGCGCCCTGCACGATGCGGGCGCCCTCGCTCTCGGCGTACTTCATCAACAGCATGTCGAGGCGAGCTCGATCGGCGTGGTAGCTGTAGCCGCGGGGCGCGCCCTGGACCCCCGGGTCGCCCCCGAATTCGTCGTAGTCGACCACGACCGGCTCGTCGTCGTCGAGGGGATGGTAGGCCACGCCCGGCGAGCGGGGAAAGCCGGCTTCGTCGAGCATCGGGAGGAAGCCGATCTCGTCGAACACCCGGAGTGCGCTCGGAAGGAGCGATTCGCCGACGCGCGGCCGGGGGTGGTGACCCCGTTCGAGCACCACGTGCCGGATCCCGGCCTGCGCGAGCGAACAGGCGAGGGTCAGGCCGGCGGGCCCGCCGCCCATGATCACGACGTCGGTCATCTCGTCACTCCTCGTCGCGAATCGCGACGGCGCTGGTCTCGACTGTGAGACAGAGAACCATCTACCCGTCCGCGCCGCTGCGCAGCGTGCGGTCGAGATACCCCTTCAGCCGTTCCCAGGCGTCGAGGGCGGGTGCCGTGCGCAGCTCGGGGTCACCATCGACCCTCAGCCAGAAACCGTGGTTCACGGCGTCGTAGATGTGGAGGTCGTGTTCTACACCCGCGGCGTCGAGGGCGGCTTCGAAGGCCTCGACCTGCTCGGGCGACGGTCCGGAGTCTTCGCTCGCGAAGGTGCCGTAGACCTCATGGTCCATGGCGGCGAGGGCCTCGGGATCGTCGAGCAACCGGCCGTAGAAGATTGCGGTGGCTTCGTGATTCACTCCGCCGAGTCCGTACGAGAGCACGACGCCCCCGCCGAAGCACCACCCGATCGTGCCGACCCGTCCGGTCACGTCGTCGCGAGCGCGCAGGAATTCCACCGCCGCGTCGAGGTTGGCCACCAACCCGTCGGGGTCGGCGTTGGCGGCCTGCATCAGGGCGATGTTCTCGTCGGAGCTCGAACCAACCCGGCCCCCGTAGAGGTCGGCGGCGAGCACCACGTAGCCCTCGCGGGCGAGGTCGTCGGCGACCTGCCTCACGCGGTCCACGAGCCCGTTCCATTCGTGCACGATGATCAGCGCAGGGAAGGGGCCGTCGCCTTCGGGTACTGCCAGGTAGCCCTCGCTCGCTTCATCGCCTGGCACGTACCGCACACCTACGCCGGCTAGCTCACCCCCCTCGCCCACGATCGCCGCCGGGAGCTGACCCTCGCCGGTCGGGTCGATGGCCACACGACGTTCTTCCGCCACGAGCATGTCCTGTGAGGCCTCGCCCGCGTCGGAAGCGGCGTCGCCCGATGCGGCATCCGAGCCCCCATCGCCGCCGCAGGCGATCACGGCGAGCGACAGGAAAGCGGTGGTGAGGAGGGGCGTGCGCATCGAGGGGCCTCCGGGGGGCGGGTGCGAGGGGACGTGGGGGGTCGTCTGGACCTTCGTGGGCCGTTGATTTCACTGCACAGAACGTCGATCCTAGAGGGCTTTCCGTCTGTGATGCAAGCCCTCCGACCCGTCGACCCTTGAGCCCTTCCTCGTCGTCATCCGTGGCTCGGCCCAACGCCGTGTACCGGTGGATCCAGGCCTTTGGTCGGGGCTCGGAGCTCGTGCTCGACCACGCCGGAGCTCTGGGGATCCTGAGTTGGGCGATCCTGATGTCGATCGTTCGGTTCCGCTTCCCCGCGCGGGAGTTCTTCCGGCAGATCTACGTGATGGGGGTCGAGAGTCTTCCCATCGTGTTCGTCACCGGGGCGCTCGCGGGGATCGTCACGAGTCAGCAGGGCGGCTACCAGATGACCGGGGCGATCCCCCAGTACATCCTGGGCAGCCTCGTGGCGCAGACGGTCGTGCTGGAGATGGGACCGGTGCTGACGGCGATCGTCCTGGTCGGCCGGGTCGGGGCGCGAATCACGGCCGAGCTGGGCACCATGAAGGTGTCCGAGCAGATCGACGCGTATCACTCGCTGGGGCGCGATCCGGTCGTGTTGCTGTGTACGCCCCGAGTACTCGCCGGCATCATCGTGATGCCCGCCCTGGTGGGGTTCGCCGACGTGGTCGGGATTTTCGCGGGCATGGTGGCCGCTCGTCTCGACGGAGGGCTCGGCTTCGAGTCGTTCCTGTACGGGGCCCGGCTGTTCTGGCACTCGTGGGATCTGTTCTACTCCTTCACGAAGGCGGTGGTGTTCGGGCTGGCGATTCCGCTGATCTCGGTACACATGGGACTGCGCACACGAGGCGGGGCGGAGGGTGTGGGCCGCACCACGACGGATGCGGTCATGTTCATGACCCTAACGATCCTGATCCTCGACGCCATGTTCCCGCCGCTGTTGCTCAACTAGGGCCTGCGGCTGAGATCGTGTCCGTCCAGACGAGAGGAGCGAAGTTTGGCAGCGTCGAATGAGCGACGAACCACGCCGAGGGGCGCGAATTCGGCCGCAACCCGACAGCGCCGGGCCCTTTCTGCGCCCTGCCACGAGGGGCCGACGAGGTGATCGAGTACCGCGAGGTCTACAAGCGCTTCGACCACCCCGTGCTCTCGGGTGTCGATCTCCGGGTGGAGCCGGGAGAGCTGTTCGGGCTCTTCGGACCCTCCGGCACCGGGAAAAGCGTGCTGCTCAAGACGACGATCGCGCTGATCACGCCAGACATGGGCGATGTGCTCATCGACGGCGAGTCGGTCTACTTCGGCGGCTCCGACGCTCTCGCTCGCGCCCGGCGCAAGGTGGGCTACGTTTTCCAGAATGCGGCGTTGTTCGACTCGTTCAACGTCTTCGACAACGTGTCGATGGGGATCCCCGAGGACACCCTCAAGCAGATGCCCCGCATGGAGCTGGCCCGCCGCGTCTGGAGTGCGCTCGAACTCGTCAACCTCGAGCCCACCGAGGTGCTCGAGAAGACGCCGGCCGAGCTCTCCGGGGGCATGCGCAAGCGGGTGGGGATCGCGCGTGCCTTCATCGGCCGACCGCAGATCCTGCTGTGGGACGAGCCCACGACCGGCCTCGATCCGATCAACACGGCCGCGGTCGAACGACTGATCGTGCGACTGCAGGAAAACCTGGACGTGACGTCGGTCGTCGTGACACACGACATCGAAGGTGGCCTCCTGATCTGTGATCGGGTCGCGATGCTCGACGAGGGGCGCCTTCGCTTCTACGGCACCCCCGACGAGTTCCGACGCAGCGACGATCATGTGGTGCAGGCCTTCCAGGACCGGGAAGCGGCCGAACGTGCCCTCGACATGGTGAGTGACGATGACAGACGATAGGTCGGGACCCTCGGAGAGTGAGCTGGCGCGGGCGGTTCCGCGCGACACGTCGGTGCGCCATCTGCGCGTCGGTCTCTTCGTGATCCTCGGGCTGGTTTCGTTCATCACGGTGTTGTTCATGATGACGAACCCCGCCGGACTTCGCGGTCGCTACAACCTGATCACCGAGCTCGCCGATGCCGGTGGAGTGCGCCGCGGGGATCCCGTGCAGATGCGCGGCGTGATCGTGGGGCGGGTGAGCGGGTTCGAGATGACCGACGAAGAGCGCGTCACCATCTCGCTCGAGTTGTACGACGAGTGGCGGGTCCCCGCGGGATCGACGGCGACGCTAGCCGAAGCCGGCGTGTTCGGTGGGCGGACCGTGGAGATCCTGCCCGGAACGGGCGCCGGCATCCTGCAGCCGCTCGACACGATCCCGGGGGAAGACACCGGTGGGGGCCTGCTGGCGACGGTCGGCGAGCTCGGCTCGGAGGCCGAGGTCGTCATGCAGCGCATCGAGCAGCTGCTCAATCCGACCACCATCGGGGCGGTGCAGGGTTCGGCGGTCGAGTTCGAGGCGCTCGCAGGTGACCTGAGAAGCGTGGTGGCCCAGCAGCGGGCGGAGTTGGGCGAGATGACCTCGTCGCTCGCCCGCGTGGCGGCCGGCCTCGAGGCGACGGCCGACGAGGCGGGACCGGACATCGCGCGTGCGGCCGCCCGAGCCGACTCGCTTCTGGCGAAGATGGAGGAGACCACCGGCCGGTTGGACGCTGCCCTGGTGTCGCTCGACACGGTGCTGGGGCGCATGGCGCGTGGAGAGGGGACGCTGGGCCGGCTCTCGCGCGACGATATGCTGTACGTCAACCTCAACAGCGCGATCGAGAGCTTCAACGCGCTGGTCGTGGACCTCAGGGAGAACCCGGACCGGTATCTCACGATCGAGATCTTCTGACGAACTCGTCGGATACGGCCGGCACGTCCTCGCACTGCGAAGGGCCCGACCCCCTGCGGGATCGGGCCCTTCGTGTTTCGCTGCGGCTTCGGGGCCGCTCGCGCGTCGAGGTCGGCGCGACCTCTGCGCTTACCAGCCCGGCGCCAGGTTGAAGCCCCAGTGCCACCCGCGATCGGGCCGCTGGAAGGGGTAGGCGAAGTAGGTCTCGAGGATCAGGAATCCAAGAATATTCGTACGCGCCGAGAACCCTGCGCTGAACACCGGAATCCGGTCGAAGGAGTTCGTCGCCCATTCGAGGCTGGGCGAGTTCGGTAGCGCCGAGACCCCGAAGTTGGCGTTCTGACCCGGATCCTGATCGTACCATGCCACACCTGCGTCGACGAAGGCCGTCAGCTCCGTGGGCAAGAAGGGGAAGGAGAACAGGCCGTACTGCGGGACGCCGAGGAACGGGATCCGAACCTCGAGATTCGCCACCGCGATCTGATTCCCGAAGAGCCGGTCGAAGACCGGGCACCCGTCGCCTGTCGCGCCATCCGGAAGGCGGCACTCGTTCGTGCCGAAGCTCTCCCAGGCGTAACCGCGGATGTTGGTCTCCCACCCCAGGAAGAAAGGCTGGAGGATCTGGCCGGCACCGTCACCCACGCCCCCGTATCGACCGATGTGCATCCCCCGGAAGGCCACCGTCAGGTTCTGATTCGGGGCGAAGTACCGCCGGTAGTCGCCGATGGCCGTGAAGAAGTTCTCCGTGCCCACCGTCGCGTCGACGCCGAGTCGGAAGCGCCCCCCGCGGATCGGCGAAGTGAAACCGAAGAAGGAGTTGTCTCCCACGTAGGCAAGGGACGCCGTCCCCAGATTGAGCGGCGTGAACCCCTCTTCGAGGTCGGGACGATCGAGCCGCTCCACGCCCACGATGCGACCGAACTGATCGAGCACGAAGCGGTCTTCTTCGAAATCGAACGAGTAGCGCCGGAACCCGACGCCACCCTCGAGTCGGCGGGTCTGCGAGAAGGGATAGGCGAGCGATCCGCCCACCGAGGTATCGAACACCCGCTGCCGGATCTGCGACAGTGAAGGCGCTTCGTTGGCGCTCCCGGGATTGAAGGTCTGGAAGAGCAGCTGATACGGGATGCGACCCGCATTCACCCCCCAGTTCCATCGATCGCCGAGGTCGGCGTACTGCACCTGACCTCCGATGTCCTTGAAGGTGCCCTGGGCCTGGACGGCGACCGCGAGAACCTGGTTACCCAGCATGTCGCTGAAGAAGGCGCTCGCTGCACCCCCGAGGTAGGTGCCGAACTGGTCGGCGCCGACTCCGATGGCGGGCTGCCCGAGGAAGTCGAGAGCGAGCGAAGGCTCGTACTCCTCCGCCTGGCCATCGGTGAACATACCCTCCGGCTCGAGCCCGGTGAGGGCATCGGCGAGGTATTCGTCCACCCGGCTGAAGCGGTCGCTGTTCATCGGCGGGAGATTGCGGCCGATGCGCCGCGCCTCGTCGAGTGCGGCCACACGGTTCACGGGTGTACCGAGCGGGTTGGCCGGAAGCGTGTGGATCTTGAAGCCGAACTCCTCGAAGACCGAGAAGGCGAGCTCACCCGTGTTCGCCGCCACCGACATCGCGGGCGACATGGCCACGATTCCGCTCACCGCCGTGGCCACCCGCGTCACCCGCTCCACCGACCGTCCCTCGACGTCGGTGCGGTAGATGTCGGAGAAACCGTCGGCATCCGACAAGAAGTAGAGGCTCCCGTCGGGGGCGAACTGCGGATTGGAATGCCGCACGTTGCCCAGCAGCGAAAGGGGGCGGACCGTACGCGTCGCGACGTTCAGGAGCGCGATGCGGAACTTGGAATAGGTGTAGTTGTCGAAGCTCGTCTCCGGGCCGCGGTCCGAGGCGAAGGCGATCGTACGCCCATCGGGCGACCACGTGGGGTGCGCGTCGGCGTGCTTGTCGTCGGTGAGCTGCTGGAGCGACTCGGCTTCCATGTCCCACAGGTAGAGATCCGAGATGCCCCCTTTCATCCCGGAGAAGGCGATGTAGCGCCCGTCGGGAGACCAGGAGGGGTTCGAGATCGATCCGATCCCCTCGGGCCGAATCCGGGTTTGGAGGCTCCCACCGCCGGTGCCGACGATGTTGATCTCCTGATCGCCGCCCGCGAACACCACGTAGGCGAGCTGGGAACCGTCGGGCGACCAGGCCCCCGAGGTATCGATGTAGCGCAGCGCGTCGGCGTGCGGGTCGGAGCTGGCCGTGCTCAGCTTGCGGATCACCTCACCGGTCTTGGCGTCGGCCATGAAGAGATCGACCGAGAAGAGGTCCTTCTCGGAGAGGAAGGCGACGTAACGCCCGTCGGGGCTGAGCGAGGGCGCGGTATTCTGGCTACCGGCGTTCGTCTCGTCGAGAAGGCGCGTGCCGATGCTGTCAGGAGCCGTCCGCCCTTCGATGAGCGGGAGGTAGGCGTCGGCCGTCGCCTGGCGCCACTGCGCCGACAACGTGTCGGTCGAGACGCCGAGCACCTGCTGAATCGCACCCGGGAAACCGATCCGAAGCGAGCGGCGGAAGGTCTGGATGATGGCGTCGTCGCCGTACACACCGCCCACGTAGGCCCACAGCGCCTGGCCGAAGCGGTAGGGGAAGTAGCGGCCGTCTTCCGTGAGCTGCCGGATCGTGGGGAAGTCGTCGCGCATGATCGCGTCGCGCATCCACATCGCCGTCAACGGGCTGTCCCGACCGACGGAGAGGTACTCGGCCATCCCCTCGATCAGCCAGAGCGGGTTGGAGAAGAGTCCCTGCAACCCTCCCCCCTGGCGCGACAGTGCCACGTTGTACTGGAAGGCGTGGACGAGCTCGTGCCCCAACACGTGGTCGGTGTCCCAGTACGAACCGGTCATGGGCATGATGACGCGGTTCTTGATGGACTCGGTCACACCTCCGGTACCCTCACCGATCGCCCCCTGCAGCGTGTTGGTCTGCTGGAAGTCGGGGTGGTCGGCGTAGAAGATCAGAGGCTTCGACGTCTCGAATTCATGCTGGAAGGTCCGGGCGAGCCGCTCGTACCACCGCTCCGACGAGCGGGCGAGGTCTTCGATCACCCCCGACATCTCGTCGTAGTAGTGGATGTCGAAGTGGGGCGTCGACAGGACCTGCCAATCGAAGTCGTCGTACTGGACCTTATTGCGACCGAAGTACTGCGCCTCCAACGAGACGGGGAGGGCCAGCGGCGCAACCACGGCCACCGCGACCAGAAGGCGGCCGAAGAGTCGGGAATGGCTGCGGGAGCTCGTCATGGTGTTGCCTCTAGTACCAAGTAGTGGGGGTGCCTCTCATTACAACGTCTCGGGACCCACCCGATGGAACGCGCGACCCAGAGCAGCCGGTTCCCGCCTTCTGACGTCCTGCACCGTCCAATTGCTTCCGCTGCGGCCTTGGGTACCTTTAGGCCGCTGCGGCCTGATGCGATTGAATTCGTCTTACGCAAGAACCCTGCCGCCCACGGACCGTTCCGTGTTGCACCCGCCTCGAGGGCTCCATGATCGATCGCCTCAGCCTATCCTTACGGCCCGTCGTGCTTTGCATTTCCCTGGGTGTCGTGGCCTCGGCCGTGGTGGGCTGTGCACCGCCGGCGTCCGACGATTCTCCCGCGGCCGGCGGTGCGCCGGTGGCGATCGCCGTGGCCGCCGCCGAGGGCAGCGGCGAACCCTACCTGTCCTCTCACGGTGACGACGTCTGGCTGTCGTGGCTCGAGCCCACGGAGGGCGACGATTGGGCCCTGCGTGTCGCGACCCTCGTCGACGGCGAGGTGGGTGACGTACACACCGTCGTGGAGCGGGACGACTTCTTCGTGAACTGGGCCGACTTCCCGGCTGTCGAGCCGCTCCCCGACGGTCGCCTGGTCGCCCATTGGCTTCAGCGCGGGGGGCAGGGCACCTACGACTACGGGGTGCGCGTCGTGTGGTCCGACGATGGCGGGCAGAGCTGGTCGGACCCGTGGACGCCCCACGACGATGGAACACCCACCGAGCACGGCTTCGTCTCGCTCATGCCCGGCGCCGGCGAGGGGTTGGGGCTGGTATGGCTCGACGGGCGGAATCACACCATGAGCGACGAGGGGGCCCACACCGCGGCGATGTCGCTGCGCTTCCGGAGTGCGTCGGGTCCCGGGCAAACGTCGGTCGAGACCCTCGTCGACGACATGGTGTGCGACTGCTGTCAGACGGGGGCGGCCGCAACGACCGACGGGTGGGTCATGGTCTATCGCGACCGCACCGACGACGAGATTCGCGACATCTCGATTCGGCGCTGGGTGGACGGCGCGTGGTCGATCGGCCGTCCGGTGCATCGGGATGGATGGCAGATCGCGTCGTGCCCCGTGAACGGACCGGCGGTCGACGCCGCGGGCGAGCGTGTGGCCGTCGCCTGGTTCACCGGGGCCGGCGATCTCCCGCGCGTGTCGCTCGCCGTCAGCCTCGACCAGGGGGATACCTTCGGCGAGCCCGTGCGGATCGACGATGGTGACCCGGTCGGTCGCGTCGACGTGACCGTCGACGATACCGGCGCCCTCGTCAGCTGGATCGAGCGGGTCGGAGAGGCGGCCGAGTTGCGCGTGCGGCGGGTCCGCGCCGACGGGACTCGGGAACCCGCCGTCGTGGTCACGTCTCTTTCGTCTGCCCGCGCTTCGGGTTTCCCGCGCATGATCGCAGCCGGCGACGACCTCGTCTTCGCCTGGACCGAAGCCGGCGGCGCCGCCACGCGGGTGCGCGCCGCGCAACTCGTTGGAGGACTCCCTCGATGATTCGAACCCTGGCCGCAGCGACGTCCAGCGCCCTCGTCGTTCTCGCTACCGCGTGTGGAGGCGACACCACGCTCGCGCGCGCTCCCCAGGTGGGCGAGCCGGCGCCCGCCCTCGCCTTCGCCTCGCTCGAGGGCGACTCGCTCGCGATCGCCGATCTCGCCGGGGGCCCGGTTCTGGTGAACCTGTGGGCGACGTGGTGTCCCCCCTGTCGGGCCGAAATCCCCTTCCTCCAGTCCATCCATGAGGAGTTCGGACCCCTGGGGCTGCAGGTGGTCGGCATCAGTGCCGACAACGCGGGCGCCGTGGGCCAGGTGGAGGACTTTCTCGGCGAGGCCAGCGTCACCTATCAGAATCTGCTCGACCCCCGAGGCGAGTCGATGGAGGCGTTTCGCCTTCTCGGCCTGCCGGCCACCTACCTGCTCGACAGCGACGGCACTCTCGTGCTCGCGCGCACGGGGCCCGTCTCGGAGTCCGACACCGAGTTCATGGAGACGATCCGATCCCTGACTGCGGCTTCGGGGGAGGGCGGGTGAGTCTCGACCTCGCGGAGGTGGAAACGCCGGCCGGGGTCGTTGCGCGATCGCGCATGGTGCGCAATGCCGAGCGGGTCGCGCGGTACTGCGCCGAGCACGGCCTGCGCTGGCGCCCTCACATCAAGACACACAAGTGCACCCGCATCGCGGCGCTCCAGCTCGGGGCGGGCGCCTCGGGGCTCACCGTCGCGACGCCCCACGAGGCGGAGGTGATGTCGAGGGTCACGCCTGACCTGCTCCTCGCCTATCCGCCCGTGGGACGCGCGAAACTGGACCGCGTGAGTCCCCTCGCCGGAGCGACCGATCTGAAGATCGCCCTCGACTCGTTGGAGGTCCTCGGGCCCCTCGCCGCGCGGCTGCGCGACGACGGACACTCGGCCGACGTCCTCGTCGAGATCGACGTGGGTTTGCGCCGGGTCGGGGTTCAGGGCCAGGACGCCGCACTGCGCCTGGCTGCGGAGGTTGCCGCGACCGAGGGAGTGCGCTTTGCCGGCATCCTCTTCTACGCGGGCCACATCCGAGGTTCGGGTCCGGCCGAAGACGAGGCGATGGTGGTGTTGTCGCGTCGGGTGGCCGGTCTCTGCGAACGGCTCGACGCCGAGGGGCTGACCCCGGGCATCGTCAGTGGGGGTACCACCCCGACGCTGTGGCGCAGCCATGAGGTGGAACGGCTGACGGAGGTTCGGGCGGGTACGTGCATCTTCAACGACCGCGACGCCCTGCGTGTGGGCGCCGCCCAACCCGACGGCCTCGCCTACACGGTTCTCAGCACCGTCATCAGCACCGAGATCGATGGGCGGGTGGCGATCGACGC
>JANQNV010000127.1 GCA_028279425.1 Longimicrobiales bacterium
GTGGGCTGTGGTGCTCGAGGTGGCGTGGCGTTGGTTAGGCCTCGGGGGGTGGGAAGCGCCAGCGGCCGGTGGATTGGAAGCCGTCGCGGCCGGCCCAGCCGGCGGATCGCCAGGCGATCACCTTCGAAGGGGTGACGAGGGTGAAGGGGCCGTAGTCCTCGACGAGGTAGTTCCAGTCGTACTTGGTGTTGTAGCGCTCGACGGCGTCGGGGGTGTCGCTGGGGCCGGCTGAGGTGCCTTCGAGGATGACGACGTCGATGTCGCCGCCGAGGTGGACGGTGACGGGGGTTGGGTTGGCGAGGGCGGCGTTGATCCTCGGGCTGCCGATGCTGAGGTAGAGGCGGGCGTCCATCCAGACGCCCCAGACGGGGCGGGGATGTGGGTGGCCGCCACCGCCCGGGCGGGAGCTGGGGGTGGTGATCCAGTAGACGCTGGCGGCGGTGAGTTGCTCGTCGACCCAGGACCAGTCGAGGGGGGCGACCTCGGAGGGTTGGCCGTACATGGTGAGCGGTTCGGCGGTGGGGTCCATGCGCGGAGCGTACCCGCCGGGCGCGGCGGATCACATGTTGGGTCTTGAATTCGAGCGCGAGACCCGGTTCGGTAGATGGAGGTCAAGGAGGACCGATGCCGGCCGGATCTCCCCACATCGGCGGCCCGCGAGGGCGCGTGTCTCGCTTCGTTCCGATTCCGTTGCTCGTGTTGATGGTGTTCGCCGCGACGTTGGCGTCGGGTGGGACGGCGCGTGCGCAGGGCGTGGCGTGGGTGGATACGGGGGGCGACTGCCTGGTGCTGCGTGACGCGCCGGGGCTGGGGTCGAACCGGCTGCGTTGTCTCGATCACGGCGCGGAGCTGACGCTGCTGGAGGGGGCGCAGGCCCTCGATGGGTTCACCTGGCAGCGGGTGACGTTCGAGGGGCAGCCGGGCTGGGTGGCGGATTTCTACATCACGGTCGATCCGGGTGAGGTGCAGGTGCTGCACGAGCCGGCGGCACCGACCTCGGGTGGGTTGATCGCGCCGCCGGTGGGCGGGCTGACGATCGGGGTGACGACGGAGGCAGACCCGGCGGCGTTGGTGGCGGCGCAGGGGTACCCGGTGGTGGGGGTGTGGAGCCTGGACGTGGCGTCGCAGGAGCTGCGGCAGTACCTGCCGGGGGCGCCGGCGTTCGTGAACACGCTGGATGCGATCCCCTCGGGCGGTGTGGTGGTGCTGCGTCGGGGCGGGGTGCTGACGGCGGCGGGCGCGCCGCCTGCGGCGTCGCTGACGGTGGCGGGGACGCCGAACCGGTTGGTGGCGCCGCCGGTGGGCGGGGTGACGCAGGGGGTGAGCGGGACGACCGATCCTCGGTTCCTGGTGGAGGCGCAGGGGTTCACGGTGCAGAGCGTGGCGTACTTCCACGTGGGGTCGCAGCAGTGGCTGGTGTATCTGCCAGGGGCGCCGGATCACGTGCAGTCGCTGCAGCAGGGGCAGCTGCGGGTGGATAGCGTGGTGTCGGTCCGCCGCGGGGCGGACGATCCGAACCGGCCCCCGGCCTCGGAGGGGCCGAGCGGGGAGCCGGCGGGGGAGGCGCCGTCCGGAGAAGCGCCAGCGGGGGAGGAGCCGGGTGGGGCGCCCTCGGTGGTGGGGGTGCCGTTCGAGACGTCGATTACGTACTACTACTGCGTGCCGGGGTCGAACCCGGCGAGCATCGGCGACGGCGGCGGGTACTGCGGCGGGATGGCGAACGGGCAGGTGGTGCACGACGGTGCGGCGGCCTGCGCGGCGGACAAGCTGGGGCAACGCTTCACGATCGAGGGTGATCCGACGGGGCGGGTGTATACGTGCGAGGACACGGGTGGGGCGGTGCTGAACGATCACCGCGATATCTGGTTCATGCACAGCGATGAGGGGTACGCGTGGTGGGTGCAGGTGGGGAGTCGCGCGAGGATTACGGTCCTCGCTGACTGACCGTGCGGCTGCGCCGCGGCCGGTGAGGTAGAAGGACGCGGGCTGCGCCCGCGGCCTTTTTCCTCGGAAGACCCGCCCGCCCACCCTTAAGGCGAAATGAAGGGGTCGCGACTCGCCCTCCCGGCTTCGCCGGGCCCTAC
>JANQNV010000128.1 GCA_028279425.1 Longimicrobiales bacterium
CGCATTTTGTGGGGGAATCACCCACGTTCTACCGATCGGTGCCCTCCCGTGCCCGTCCCGACTGCGCTGTACAAGTCCATCTTCGCCAGCTCTCCGGACGGGATCCTCGTGGTCGACGACGGAGGGGTGGTGCGCCAGGCCAACCCCATGGCCGAGCAACTCTTCGGGTATGAACGCGACGAGCTTCTGGGGCTGCCGGTCGATCGATTGGTCCCGGAGGGCGCCCGTGGTGCCCACTCGGGCCACCGCCACGAGTACGCCCGTACCTCCTCCGTCCGACCGATGGGCATCGGGATGGAGCTCCGCGCCGTCCGCAAGAACGGCATCGAGTTTCCCGTCGAGATCTCGCTCGCCCCTCTCGGGGTCGACGACGGCACGCCCTGGACGGTCGCGACGATACGAGACGTCTCGCTCCAGAAACGAATGCGGGACTTCGGGACCGGTGCGCTGCGGGCGTCCGAAGACGAGCGTGCGCGCATCGCCCGCGACCTTCACGACGACACGGCCCAGCGTCTCGCGACGATCATGGTTCGCTTGCGGTTGGTCGAGAAGGACATCCGGGAAGACCAGGCGCTCGCCCGGATCGACGAGATTCGCACGGCGCTCCAGGACACGGCCGACGGTGTACGCCGGATCGCCCGCGGCCTGCGTCCGCCGGAGCTCGAAGATGCCGGGTTGGAGTCCGCGCTGCGGTCCCACGCTCGTCTCCTGAGGGAAGGTCGAGGGGTCGACGTTCTGCTCGACGTCGCACCGCTCGACGACTCCCTCACACCAGATGGCAAGCTGATCCTGTACCGGATCGTCCAGGAGGCGTTGAACAACGTCGTCCGACACGCGGGCGTGCCCCAGGCGCGGGTCACGATCGCCCTCGAAGACGGCAACATCGTCGGGTCGGTCGAGGACCAGGGCACCGGCTTCTTCCCCCAACACCTGGCCCTCCAGGGGCGTGGGCTCGGGCTTCTCGGCATGCAGGAGCGCGCGGTGATGTTGGGTGGGCGGGTCTCGGTCGAGTCCCTGCCCGGTCAAGGCACGCGCGTACGATTCGTGATCCCGGTCGAGATCGAGCGCGAGGCCGAGCGTGTCTGAAGTCCGGATCCTCCTGGTTGACGATCACGCGATGTTTCGCGCGGGGATTCGTGCGCTGCTCGAGTCCGAGGAGCGCATGACCGTCGTCGGAGAGGCGGCGACCGGCGACGAGGCGGTCGACGAAGTACGAGCGCTGAAGCCCGACGTGGTCGTGATGGACCTCTCGATGCCGGGGTCGAACGGCCTGGAGGCGACCCGGCGGATCACGGCCCTGGGCCTCAACACGAGGATTCTCGTGTTGACCGTGCACGCCGAAGAAGAGTACCTGGTGCCCGTCGTCGAAGCGGGCGCAAGTGGATATCTGACCAAAACCAGCGCCGACCGCGACTTGATCGAGGCCATCCAGGTGGTCGCTCGAGGCGAGGTGTTCCTCCCGCCCAAGGCGACGCGGCTCCTCCTCCAACAGTATCGCTCGGCCGACCAGAACCCCGATCTTGCCGGGCTCCACGAGTTGAGCAGCCGCGAGCAGGAGGTGCTGGCCCTGACTGCGGAGGGGTTCAGCTCTCGCGAGATCGGCAAGAAGCTCTTCATCTCGCCGAAGACGGTGGATACCTATCGGGCGCGGATCATGGACAAGCTCGAGCTCAACCACCGCTCGCAGCTGGTGCGATTCGCCTTGCGTGTCGGGCTCCTGAAGGAGATGTAGTCGGGGACGGCGCGACCGGTGTGGGGAAATCCCCCACTGAGGTGTCCGAAGGTTCCCGACAGCTACCCCGGGAGCGGGAACATACGATTCTCGTGGATCGTCGCCCTTTCATGTTGCCAGAATGCTCTCCTCCCTGAGCGCAGCCGCACTCGCCGGCCTCGTAGGTAGCCCCCATTGCATGGGGATGTGTGGTGGCTTCGCGACCGCCTGCGGAGCCGGCCGAAAAGGGGCCGCCTGGCATGTCGGGCGACTGACCACCTACGCCATCCTTGGCGCGTTGGCCGGTACCTTCGGCGCGATTCTTCCCGGTCCTCCCTGGGCGTCGGCCGTCGTGTCGAGCGTGCTGCTGGTCTGGTTCGCTGCCGCCCTGGCCGGGCTCGTCCCGGAGCCGCGAATCCGCCTACCGGGTCTGACGCGGATCTCGACCCGCGTGCACCGACGGGAGGGATTCGGTCCCGGGCTTCTGCTCGGGCTGTCCACGGGGCTGTTGCCCTGTGGACTCGTCTACGCGGCGCTGGCGATCCCCATCGCCTCCGGCAGCGCCCTCGCCGGCGCACTTTCGATGGTCGCCTTCGGTCTCGGCACGGTTCCCGCCCTCATCGCGATGTCGATGGGGGCGCGTCGTTTGCTCATGCGCGATCTGCGCGCCCGCCGTATTCTGGCCGCGAGCGTACTCCTGCTCGGGCTCGTCTCGGTCGGGATGCGCCATGGCGTCCGGCCCGGAGACTCCTCGCACGGTCACGGCCACGCCATGCAGTCCACCCCCATCGCTTCGGTCGTGCCGGAGCGTTCCTCCTTCGACGGCCCGACCCGGTCGGGCAACGACGTTCCCCTGCACGAGGATGTTCATGGCAACCGATAGGATTGCATCGCCGTCCGCCTCGATGACGGCGGCGCCCGCGGTCTACGACGACTCGATCGTGAAGATGTTCTTCACGGCAACGGTCATCTGGGGACTGGTGGGCATGCTGGTCGGGGTGATCATCGCCCTCCAGCTCGCCTGGTGGCCCGCCAATCTGGGTCTTCCGTGGACGACCTTCGGGCGGCTTCGCCCGCTGCACACCAACGCGGTGATCTTCGCCTTCGCCGGCAACGTGTGCTTCACGGGGATCTACCACTCCATGCAGCGGCTCTTGAAAACCCGGATGTTCAGCGACGTGCTGTCGCGGATCCACTTCTGGGGCTGGCAGGGCATCATCGTGGCTGCGGCGATCACCCTCCCGTTGGGCATGACCCAGTCGAAGGAATACGCCGAGCTGATCTGGCCGATCGACGTGGTGATCACGCTCGTCTGGGTGGTCTTCGCCATCAACTTCTTCGGCACGCTGGCGAAGCGTCGTGTGAAGCACATGTACGTGGCCATCTGGTTCTACATGTCGTTCGTGCTGACCATCGCGGTCCTTCACATCTTCAACAGCCTCGCGATCCCGGCCACGCTGTTCCGGTCGTACCCGATCTACGCAGGGCTCACCGACGCCCTCGTACAGTGGTGGTACGGCCACAACGCCGTCGGCTTCTTCCTGACGACGCCGTTCCTCGGGCTGATGTACTACTACCTGCCGCGGGCGGCGAACCGGCCGGTGTATTCGTATCGCCTCTCGATCATCCACTTCTGGGCCCTGGTGTTCCTCTACATCTGGGCGGGGCCGCATCACCTGCTGTATTCGGCCCTGCCGGACTGGGCGCAGACGGTCGGGATGGTGTTCAGCGTGATCCTCCTCGCGCCGTCGTGGGGCGGAATGCTGAACGGACTCCTGACGCTGAAGGGGGCCTGGAACAAGCTCCGGTCCGACCCGATCCTGAAATTCATGGTCGTCGCGGTGTCCTTCTACGGAATGAGCACCTTCGAGGGCCCGATGATGTCGATACGCGCCGTCAGCGGCCTCGCCCACTACACGAACTGGGTCATCGGCCACGTCCACTCCGGGGCGCTGGGGTGGGTCGGGATGATGTCGTTCGGAATGCTCTACTGGTTGGCGCCGCGGCTGTACGGTCGCGCACTGCGCTATCCGCAGTGGGTTTCGCACCACTTCTGGCTCGCCACGATCGGGATCGTGCTGTACACGGTGTCGATGTGGGCGGCAGGGCTGATGGAAGGGCTGCAGTGGCGTGCGATCAACGACGCGGGCCAGCTCGCCAACCCGATCTTCCTCGACATCACCGCGCGACTCGAGCCGTTCCTCTGGCTGCGCCTCATCGGCGGTACGATGTACCTCGTGGGCGCCGTCATGATGGCGATCAACTTCTGGCAGACCATTCGCGGACCCGAGACCCCGGCAGACCCTGCCGCGGCTCGCGCCGCGTGAGGGGGTGAATCATGGCTGACAATCAGAATGGCGGGGCGCACGAGTCGGAGACCGCGTACGGCCGTTTCCACCGCCGGGTCCTCGAGAGCCGTGCCGCTCTCTTCGCCGTCGCCACCACCGTGGCGATCTCCATCGGTGGTCTGGTGGAGATCATCCCCATGTTCACATCGAGCATGGGGCCCGAGGTGAGCGATGCCGTCACTCCCTACACGCCGCTCGAGGTGGCGGGCCGCGACATCTACATCCGCGAAGGCTGCTACCTCTGCCACTCCCAGATGGTGCGGCCCATGCGGGCGGAGATCCTGCGGTACGGCGAGTGGAGTCGAGCGTGGGAATACCGCTACGATCGTCCCTTCCAGCTGGGTTCGCGTCGGCTGGGACCCGATCTGCATCGACTCGGTGGCAAGTATCCGGACGCCTGGCATTACGAGCACATGCGCGACCCCCGGTCGACCTCGCCGGGCAGTGTGATGCCCGCCTACAGCTGGCTGCTGGACTGGACGGTCGATCCCGCTGACATCACGGCGTCGATCCGCGCACTCGCCAAGCTCGGAACTCCCTACGAAAGCACGGAAGAGAGTTGGGTGCTGCAGCAGATGCAGAGTCAGGGCGAGGCGATCGTGACGAATCTCGAAGCGACGGGCATCGAGACGACCTGGGATCGCGAGATCATCGCGATGATCGCCTATCTCCAGCGCCTCGGCACGGACGGCAACGCCGTCTTCCGTGGTCAGGAAACCGCGGCGGCGCCCGGCGCGCCCGCAGCCGGCGCGGGCGGGCAGCAATGAACACCGTGACGCGTGCGGCGGCCGAGACCGTTCAGCTCGGCTGGATGCTGGGGCTGATGACCGTGGTGTTCCTCGTCTTCTTCGTCGGATGGACGGTGTGGGCGTACTCGCCCAAGCGACGTGAGGAGATGGAAGAGGCGAGCCGGATGCCTTTCATGGACGGAGGAATCGAGTGAGCAAGGAAACGAATCGACTGCTCGGGCACGCCGACGAAGCCGACGGCATCGAGGAGTACGACAATCCGCTCCCGGATTGGTGGCTCGGCCTGTTCTGGCTGACCATCGTGTGGGGCATCGGCTACGGGATCCACTACCACTTCATCGGCAACCGCTCGCAGGAGGCGGAGCTCGCCGCTGAGATGGCCGAGGCGGAGCTGCGCTGGCCCGAGCAGGCACGGGCCGAGATCCAGTTCGCCATGAGCGACGAGGCCGTGACGGCCGGTGAGCCGGTGTACACCCAGAATTGCGCCCCGTGTCACGCGGCCGGGATGGAGGGGCTCATCGGGCCCTCCTTCATCGACGAGGAGTGGATCCACGGAGGTACCGCGACCGATGTGATCCGAATCATTCGCGAGGGGGTACTCGACAAAGGGATGGTCGCGTGGGATGGCATCCTCAGTCCGGAGCAGATCAACAACGTGGCGGCCTACATTCTTTCGAGGCACGCGGACGCGACGGGTCGATCGATGGACGACATCATGAGAGATCCCGCCGAGTCCGCTCCTGCCGACGACGCGGCTCCGTCGGGTGACGATGCAACGACGAGCGAGGCCGAGCCCGTCGGAGGAACCGGATAACCGATATGTTGGGCTTCAACGACACACGCGAGTGGGTGTACCCGCTGTCGATCGACGGGTCCTTCACCCGCTTGCGCCGATGGACCTTCCTGGGGCTACACGTGCTGCTGTTCGCGGCGCCCTGGATCACCATCGGGGGTCACCCGGCCGTTCTCGTCGATCTGCCCCACCGCCGCCTGTTCCTCTTCGGGCAGATCTTCACGGCAGCCGATACGCTGTTCCTGCTGTTGTTCCTGCTGTTCATGGCGTTCTCGCTGTTCTTCTTCACGGCCGTGTTCGGCCGGATCTGGTGCGGCTACGCCTGCCCGCAGACCGTCTTTCTCGAGAGCTGGATCCGACCCCTGGAGCTGTGGATCGAAGGGGATCGGGCCCAGAGAAAGCGTCGCGACGCAGGGGCCTGGTCGTTCGATCGTATCTGGAGGAAGGCCGCGAAGTGGTCGGCGTTCCTCGGGGTCGCCTTCCTCCTGGCCATGGCGATGATGAGCGTGTTCGCGGGGGCCCGCGCGCTGTGGACCGGCCAGGCGAGCGCCACCTCGTATGCGTTCGTCGCGATCCTGACCGGGGTCTGGTACCTCGACTTCACCTGGTTCCGCGAGCAGTTCTGCAACTACCTCTGCCCCTACGCCCGCTTCCAGAGCGCTTTGACCGACGATGAGTCGCTGCTGATCTCGTACGACGTGCCGCGGGGCGAGCCGCGAGGCCGTGGCAAGGCCGCGGCCGAGGCCGGCAGCTGCATCTCGTGCAACAAGTGTGTGGTGGTGTGCCCGCAGGGGATCGACATCCGCGACGGCTTCCAGCTCGAGTGCATTCAATGCGCGCGTTGCGTGGACGCCTGCACGTCGGTCATGGAGCCGCTCGGCCACGACACCCTCGTTCGCTACAGCTCGGTGGCGGTCGACGAGGGGCGCAACCTGCGTCGCCTCCGGCCGCGCACCGTGGTATATGGTGGACTCCTCACCGCGCTCGCGTCGGCGGCGACCGTGTTGCTGCTCGCGAGGGTCCCCTTCGAGGCGACGGTCAATCGGGCGCCCGGGTCATCGTTCAACGTCGATGCCGACGGGTGGGTGCGGAATACGTACCTGCTCAAAATCACCAACAAGGACGCCGAGAGCCCCGAGGCCACCTACGCGGTGACGCTCGACGGGTTGACGGGTGCCGAGATGGTGGCCGATCCGGTATCGCTCGCCTCGACCGAGTCGCGGACGATTCCCTTGATCGTGCGGCTCCCAGCCGAAGACGCGGCGGTGGCGCGATCGCTGGCCTTCGACGTGCGTGTCGCCTCGCCGCAGGGAGAGGTCTACCTCCCCGCCACCTTCATGACCGACGCGCGGGTGGGGTCCGGTGGATCCCGTTGATGTGAATGGGCCGGCGGCCGCTGCCGACGAGACCGATCGAGGCTGGGTCTGGCCCGCGGGGATCGTCGTCGGACTCCTCATCGTCGTGTTGGTCAACGTCGGGTTCATCATCGTGGCCGTAGGCGGGGCCGACGAGGTGGTCGAGTCGTACACGACCGAGCCGCGGTGACCCGGGCCGACCGACCCGTGTCGCGGTGTCCCCATTGCGGCACCCCGGTCGAAGGTGAGGTCGACGACTGGTGCTGCGCGGGGTGCGAGATGGCCGCCGCCATCATCCGCGGGGCGGGCCTCGAACGGTATTACGAGTCGCGGGAGGACTTCGCCCCCCGACCGGAGCCGGTCGCCGCGGGCTGGGATACGGTTCCGGTCGACACCGATGCCGACGGCCGCTGCTCCGTGGCGATCGTGGTCGACGGGCTGCGGTGCGCGTCCTGTGTCTGGGTCACCGAAAACGTCCTCCAGAGGACCCCGGGGGTCGTCGAGGCCGAGGTGAGCTATGCGGGCGGGCGCGCTCGCCTGCGGTGGGATCCGGCGCAGGTCGACCTGCCGCGCCTCGCCGGAACGATCGCGGCGCTCGGGTATCGCCCCCGACTGGTCGGTGAAGAGAGTCGTCCCGACCGCGCGCTGTTGCTTCGCCTCGGAGTCGCCGCCTTCGGGGCCATGAACGTCATGCTGTTCTCGGCGGCGCTGTACGCGGGGTGGGTCGGTGCCATGGCTCCCCGCTTCGTCTCGCTCTTCCAGTGGGTCTCGCTGGCCGTGGCGACCCCGGTGGCGCTCTGGTCGGCCTCTCCCTTTTTCGTCGGCGCGGTGGCGGGACTTCGGCACCGGGTCCT
Organism: Longimicrobiales bacterium; assembly: GCA_028279425.1. Classification (GTDB taxonomy): domain Bacteria; phylum Gemmatimonadota; class Gemmatimonadetes; order Longimicrobiales; family Gaopeijiaceae; genus Gaopeijia. The sequence goes on from JANQNV010000128.1 coordinate 7,811, forward strand.
CCACATGGATCTGCCGATCGCCCTCGCCATTGCGGTGTTGTACGGCCACGGCGTCGTGTTGACGGTCATGGGGCCCGACGCGGGATGGGGTGAACCGTATCTGGACTCCCTCACGATGCTCGTCGCGCTGCTGCTCGCAGGGCGCCTGCTCGAGGGGCGTGGACGCCGCAGGGCCGCCGATGCCGCGGTTTCGTTGGCGGCCGTCGTGCCGGCCACGGCGCGGCGCCTTCGCGATGACGGCTCGGTCGTCACCGTACCCTCGGCGGAGCTCGCGATGGGAGAGCGGGTCGTCGTGGGGGCGGGTGAGGAGATCCCTGCCGATGGGGTTGTGATCGGGGGGAGCGCGCTCGTGCGGCTCGCCCTGCTCACCGGCGAGGCCGAGCCGGTCGCGGTCGAGCCGGGGAGTCAGGTGTTCGCCGGGACCGTGCTGGACGACGGCGCGCTCGAGCTGAGGGTGGCCGCCGTGTCGGAGGCCACGGTCGTGCATCGGATGGCCGCCTTCCGCAGGTCGGCGGC
>JANQNV010000137.1 GCA_028279425.1 Longimicrobiales bacterium
GCGCAACACAACTTCCCGGACATGATCATTCGCGACCGCCGCGACTGGGAGTACACGGCGGCCGCCCTGCACTCCACCAGCATGATGCGCACCCACCCCCTCGTCGGCTGGTTCACCGGCGACATCGGCTACCATCACGTTCACCACGTGAACTCGCAGATCCCGTTCTATCGACTGAAGGAAGCGATGGACGCGGTGCCCGAGCTTCAGACGCCCCACACCACCTCCCTCGGGTGGCGCGATGTCGTCTCTTGCCTGCGGTCGCAACTGTGGGACCCCCAACAAGGACGCATGCTGAGCTTCCGCGAGGCGGGCGTCTGAACGCACTTCGGCGTGGTCGCTCACGGGCACCGGGCCACGTGGCGATAGTCGTCGATCAGGACGTCGCGGGGCTCGAAGGTCGCCACGTCGCCGGCGACCAGGATCTCGCCGACGTGCCACACCACCCCGCAGTCGCCCATGATCCGCTCGTACCGGACCGGTAGCTCGCCGTTGAGGCCCACATCGACGAAGACGCCGGTCGACGTCGGCGCCGGCAGCTCGTGATCGAAATACTGAACGAAGACGTCGTAGCTCACCTCCGCAGGGCGAGCGAGGTTGATGGTCTCCGGGCCGAACCCGTCGGTGTCGTCGCGATCGAGAAACGGATCATCGAGACCATCGTTCGGCGCCCCCCACGCGGGGTTCTTCGAACGCCAGTGGCAATCATCATCGAGGTCGAACAGGTTGCCTTCGGCGCGGACGAGATGCAGGTCGAAGTCCGTTCGGGTGTTCCAGGCCAGCTCGATGGCCACGATGGTCGACGACCGATCGGGGGCCACGGTCCGGGCGGCCGCGAGGACCGAGGTGACCGCGCCATGGCTGGCCACGAGGTTGAGGGTTCCTCGATGCTGGCGCGGAAGCGAATCCGATACGAAGCGAATGTCGAAGGCGAATCGGCCGGACGGGTCGACGTCGGCGGGGACGTCGTCGAGCCGAAATGATGGCGAGGCCCCCGGTGCCCACCGGACCTCGGCGAGTCGATATAGACCGCCAGCGGCCTCACACTGGACGGTCAACGCTCGCTCCGACCCGCGCGGAACATCGCCAAAGTCGAGCGCCGAGGGCGCGCACGACAAGCTCCCCGCCACCGCCGCCTCCCCGGAGACCAGCAGCCGAGCCTCCCGCTCGTTGTCGAAGACGAACACCACGCTGGCGTCGGCTCGGCCCAGCCGGTTCGGCGCGTAGGCGATCTCGATGGGGACCGATGCCTCGGGCGGCAAGGCCACCGGCAACGATGGGGCCATCCCGGAGATCGAGGGGACGGAAAACGGGGGGCTCGCCCGGACCGCCACCAGCGCCGCGTCCGCCTCCCCTACGTTCGTCAGCTGCACGACCTCGCTCACCTCGCTGCTGAGCGGGACGTCGAGGAACTCGAGGCGGGCCGGGGTCACCACCGGCATCGACGGTTCGAGCGACCGCGCCACGGCGAATATCTCCACGTCGATCTCGAAGTCCGCGAACACCACGGTCATCACCACGTCGTCGTCGCCATCGACCTCGGGCCGATACCGGATAACGAGCGCCACTCGGTCCCCGGGGGCCAGCGTCGTGCCGCGCAGGGTCCGATCGTCGGCGCGCCGGGGAAGGAAGGCATCGGTGGCCGGCTCGAAGCGCACCGCCTGCACCTGGATCGAGCGCCCGCTGGTGTTGGTGAGCGACGTTTGAAGCTCGTGAACCACGCCCACGTTGCGAACCCCGAAGTCGACC
>JANQNV010000059.1 GCA_028279425.1 Longimicrobiales bacterium
ATCCGGCCGTCCCGATTTTCAAACGGGGTGCCAGCATACGCTGGGACCCCGTTTTTGCGTCCCCCACGGTTCGAACCGGCCCGGATTCGCGCAGCGAAGACGGCAGCCCGGTTCGACGATCGGATCCCGCCAGCTCCCGCAAAGCGCCCCAACGAGCGACATCCGATCGGAGCGAGGATGCGCACCGCGCACCGGCCCGGATTCGCGCAGCGAAGGCGGCAGCCACGCCTCCCCCCGAACCACCCGCGAGATCACCCGTTCGGGTGACGCCGGCGCTGGGCTCCTTGGCGAAGGTGGATTCGTACCACTTCGCAAACGGGGGACCGACGATGCCGACCAGAGAGTCAAGCGACCGCTCGAAGTATCTGTACCGGATCAAGGTCGACGGGCCGCTCGGGCCACAATGGACGCAGCTACTGGACGCACGTCGCCTCCGTAGTGGAGGGCGCACCTCCGACGTGCTCGTCGCCGTCGCAGATCAGGCCGAGCTGATCGGGCGATTGGAGCGGATCCACGGCCTCAACCTGAAGATCGTCAGCGTCCGCCAACTCACGGAGCGGGAGCTAGACGCATGACGACGGCGGCCCGTGAGGGCGGACTCCACTCGGAGCGACGCCGAGAGCTCGACTTCACAGCCCGCGACCTCGTGGCATTCTTGGTCACGACCTTCGCGATCAGCTGGTGCCTCCTGGGCCTGCTGCTGGTCTGGCCCGCACTGCAGAGTCTGTCGCTGGGGCCGGTCGAACTGCCGCGGGTCCTCTTCATGGTCGCGGTGTGGGCTCCCGCCATCGCAGGGATTTCGCTCGTTGGGCGCAGGGGTGGAAAACGCGGCCTGCTCGCGTTCCTTGGGCGGCTGACGATGTGGAGGACGCCGCCTCAGTGGTGGGCGGCGCTGCTTCTCGGCGTCCCCCTGGTCTTCTACGTGGGAGCCCTCTTCAAGGGTGCGCCGCTGATGCCCGAAGACGGCGTCGCGTCCCTGGCCGTGGCAGGCCTGTTCCTTCTGATCCTCGGGCCCGTCGAAGAGATCGGCTGGCGCGGATTCGCCTTGCCGATCATGCAACGGCGCATCTCCCCGCTCGGCTCCAGCCTCGTGCTCGGCCTGATCTGGGCCGTCTGGCACGTCCCGGCATTCGCGTTGAGCGGGACGGCCCAGAGCGAGTGGAACTTCTGGACCTTCGCCGTCGGGACCGTCGCGGCAAGCGTCATCCTGACGGCGCTCATGAACGCTGCCCGTGGCAGCATCCTCGTCGTCTGCCTCTTCCACTACCAGCTGATCAACCCCTTCTGGCCGGACGCGCAGCCCTGGGACTCGGTCGTCCTGGTTCTGTGGGCCGCTGCCCTCGTGCTGGCAGACCCCGAGAGCATGCTCCGCCGGAATCGCGGAGTCCTGCGCGTCATTCCTTCTGCTGAACCCGTACATGAACTCGAGATCGAACGATGACTACATATGCGAATCCCACCCGAGCGATCGCGCTCGAGCACCCTCCTGACCACGTCGTACCGCGAAGATTCTTCGCCTTCCTTCTCGCGCTCCTAGTTCTGTTCCCGACGACGCCTCTCCCCGCGCAGGAACTCGGGTACGTCTATGGCAGTGTGGTGGATGCGACCACCCAGGCGCCGCTTTCGGCCGCACGGGTCTACGTCGAGGGCACCGACAACGGGATCCTGACTCGGGGCGACGGGACCTTCGAGCTCCGGGGCCTTCCTGCCGGTAGCTACGTCGTCACCGTTGCCCAGATCGGCTACGCCTCGGTCGCCGTTGCCGACGTCATCGTGTCGCCCGGACGGGGTACCCACATGGACGCGGCGTTACGAGCGCAGGCCGTCGAACTGAAGGGTATCGTCGTGGATGCAGGGCGATTCAGGGGCGCAGCGGAGGAGCCCGTGAGCAGCGTCGTCCTGAATCGAGAAGAGATCCGCAGGGCGCCAGGCACCGTGGGAGACGTGAGCCGGGTGCTCACCGCGTTGCCCTCCATGGCCCAGGTGTCCGACAACGCCAACGACCTGTTCGTGCGCGGCGGCAGCCCGTTCGAAAACGGGTTCTTCGTGGACGAGATTCAGGTCCCGAACATCAACCACTTTCCGATCGCAGGTGCGACGGGTGGGGCGATTGGTCTTCTCAACGTCGACCTCATCGATGATGTCCGCTTCACGGCGGGAGGGTTCGGCGCAGCTTACGGGAACCGACTCTCCTCGATCGCCAGCATCGAACTCCGCGAGGGCAGTCGAGAGAAACTCGAGACCAGGGCGGAAGCCAGCCTCATGGGGTTCGGCGGCACTCTCGAAGGGCCACTCGCGGGGGGAGACGGATCTTGGCTCATCACGGGACGGAACAGCACTCTGGACCTCCTGGCCGACGCCTTCGGGAGTAGCGGGATCGCGCCGTCCTACGCTGACTTCACGGCCAAAGCCACGCGAGAGTTGAACGACCGCGACCGCATCGGTCTCATCGCTCTCGGCGGACGAAGTAGAGTCTCCTTCACACCGACGCAAGCGCGCGAAGAGGGCTACACGGACTTCGGCGACCAAAACGCAGATCAGATCACGATCGGTGGCACCTGGCGTCGGCTCTGGGGCGAGCGGGGATACTCGGTGTTCTCGGCCTCCTTCTCGGGGCAGTGGGAGGAGCGCGACATCGTCTCCGTCGTTCGGGGCGACACGCTCCTGGCCGCTGACAACGTCGAGCGGTCGGTTCGGCTGAGGAGCATTCATCGACTCGTGACCGGCGACGACTCCTTCCTGAGTCTGGGTGCTGAACTCGAGGTAGAGGACCACTCGTTCGACTACTCCGCCGGTGAAGTCGAAGATCGCCTCGGCAACACCCTTCCCGGAGAAGAGATCTCCCGGCGCTGGCGCGACAGCAGAATCGGTGGGTCGGTGAGTCACGTCTGGCAGGTCACCCCCAGGCTCGAGACGACAGCGGGGGTGCGCCTGGACCGCTGGGGCTCACAACGAAGGACCTCGGTGTCGCCGCGGCTCGGACTCGTCTACACCCCCGACGACCGATTGTCTCTCAACGGCGCTGTCGGGCTCTATCACCAACGTCTCCCTGCGCTGATCCTCTCGCAGGACGAACAGTTCGAGGGTCTCCAAGAGCCTCGCGCATTGCACGTGATCGCGGGTGCGAGCTACCTGCTGAACCCCAGCACACGGCTGTCCTTCGAGCTATACCAGAAGACCTACACGCGCTTCCCGCTGGAGATCGAAGATCCATCCCTCTTCGTTGTCGATGATGGGACCAGCCAAGGCGGATTCCGGACCTATCGCACCCTCGTCGACGATGGACGGGCCGATGCCCGGGGGGTGGAGGTTTTCGTACAGAAGAAGCTGACCAGCCGCGTCTACGGATCGGCCAGCGGCGCTTGGTCGAGAAGCCGGTACCGCGACCTCGAAGGCCGTTGGCGCAATCGGGCATGGGACAACCGCTGGGTCGCGACGCTCCTCGGCGGATACAGGTTCTCGCACGCCTGGGAGGTCTCAGCCCGGTGGTCGGCTGCGGGCGGAGCCCCCTACACGCCGTTCGACATCGGCGCCTCGACCGCGCTCAACCGAGGGGTCATCGACGCGACGCAGCTCCACGCCGAGCGCAATCCAGCCTATCACACACTCAACCTGCGCATTGATCATCGGCGAGTGCTTCGGGGCTCGACCATGACCCTGTTCCTCTCGATCTGGAACGCCTACGACCGAGAGAACATCGCTCAGCGCTATTGGAACGAGTTCGATATCCGGCCGGACGCCCTCCATCAGTGGGGCCTGTTCCCAGTGATCGGGCTCGAGTGGCACTTCTGAGGTGCACCATGCAGAAAACCATGCTTGCCCTGGCGCTCATCTGCACCCTGGTGGGCCCCGTGCGCGGACAAGCGACCGGCGGGTGCGAGCCGCGTACCAGCACAGCCGTAGTCCAGACTCTTGGCGTCAATTTCGTCGTCAACAGAGCAGACCTCTGGGTATTGGGCGAGGAGTGGGCCGACGTCGGCTTCGAGTCCTGGGGGCGCAACCTCCGACTCGGATGGGAGTGGGATGAGAACAACTTCGACGTGAACATGGTCCTGCATCCCTACCATGGGAGCCTGTACTTCGCCGCTGCGCGCGCGAACTGTCTCAACTTCTGGCGCGCGATTCCAATGACCGTACTCGGATCGTGGACCTGGGAGTACTTCGGCGAGACATGGCGCCCGTCGATGAACGACTTCTTCATGACGAGCTTCGGTGGGATCGCATTGGGCGAGAGCCTTCACCGGATCTCGACCAGTCTCCTGGACGAGGCGGCCGACGGCAACGAGCGCGTCGCCCGTGAGGTGGCGGTGCTGGTACTCAACCCGATGCGCGGATTGAACCGCCTGTTGAGGGGCGACTGGACCCGTCGAGGCAGGAACCCCAAGAACCGTATCCCGGACAGCTACCTCGTGGAGGTGGGTCTTGGCGCACGCCGGGTCCAAGACCCTGGTTCGAGAAACCCACGCGTATTTCCAGCCCTGATGATCGATGTCTCGTTCGGGGACCCGCTGCAATCGGAGTACCGAGCCCCCTTCGACGCGTTCTCGCTCGAGGCACAGCTCAGCCCCGATGGCCGAGGACTGAACATCGTCCGCTCGGTGGGCCGCCTCTACAGAAACACCCTCGGTCCGGTCGACGACGCCCACCACCGACACCAACTCACCGTCAATCAGCGGTTCGACTACGTCAGCAACCCCGCCTACCAGTTCGGCGAGCAGAGTATCGAGATCGGCCTGATGTCGAGGTGGCGGCTCGGCGATAGCGGCGTGGCGCTCCGCTCGTTCGTGGCGGCGGACGGGGTCCTGCTGGGCGCGATCGACGTACCCGGCAGCGGCTTCGGGGAACGATCGAACGACTTCGGCCCCGGAGGTGGCCTACTTGCGGAGGTCCGCCTCGAACGAGACGGTCGACCCTTCCTCTCGGCATACACTCGCTACCGGTACCTACACTCCGTCAGCGGGGCACCCGCCAACCACCAGATGCTGTTCACGGGGGCGGACCTTTGGGTCCCCGTGACGGACCGCCTGGGCCTGAAGATCAACCTCAGCAGCGACCACCGGCGAAGTCGGTTCGATGATCAACCCACCGACCGACGGAGCTACTACGAAACCCGCGTCTTCGCGACCTGGACGCCCGCCTTCCAGAGTGGGGAGGACGCGAGATGAGATGGTTCATGCCGCGGGCGCGCCGACTCCCTGGAATCGCACTCCTGCTCGCAGGGGTCGCGTTTCCCGTCGATGCGCAGACGAGGGGCCGGGATGGGACATGGTTCGAACTCCAGATGGGGACCGGCACGGGCGCCGTCCGGAACGCCTGCGGGGGGTGCACCACCGTGACGACCGCCTATGGCTCGGCGAGCAACATTCGAGTCGGTCGTTCGGTGACCCCGGACGTCATGGTCGGATTGGAGATCTTCGCGATGCACTCCGCTACATCGTCCCTGGCCCTCGGCCTCGAGGAACTCGATGCCGAAAACGCGATGATCTCACCGATCGTGATGGTCTACGTCGGCGACGACGGCTTCTACGTGAAGGGGGGCGCTGGATTGTCGCGGGGCACGTTCACGGTCATCCCGGAAGGGCAGGCACCGGTCACCACCACCCGCGAAGGATCCGGACTGACCGTTGGCCTCGGCTACGATATCGACCTTGCCGGCGGTTTCGGGATGAGCCTGAACCTCGGTACCTACATCATGGCGATCGGCGATGTACGCGTCGACGACCTCCTGGTCGATGACGTGATCGCCACGGTTTACGAGGCGGGGATCAGTGTTGCGCTCTGGTGAGAGGCTCTACCTCTGGACGCTGAGGTTCGCCTTGGTCGGCCTCGCCGTCACCGGGTCCGGCTGCGGCGGATTCGAGTCGACTCCCGAGGAAGACTTCAGCGAGCTGCGGGAAGCGGTCTACTCGACCGTCGACAGCCTCCGACTCGAATTCGGTATTCCGGCGGTGACCGTTGCGTGGGCCCGAGACAGCGAGCCGATACAGTCTTTGGCGGTCGGTGTCACCCAACCCGGCGGCACCGAGTCCGTTTCTTCGGGCGGAAGAGTGCTGGCCGGGAGCATCGGGAAGTCGTTCGTGGCCGCAACCGTCCTGGGGCTGGCTGCGGAGCAGCGAATCGGCTTGGATGATCGTCTGGCGTCCTGGCTCGGACAACGGGCTTGGTTCAAGCGTCTTCCGAACGCCGAGACGGCGACCCTTCGCCACCTCCTGACCCATAGTGCCGGGATTCCCGACCATCTCTACGACGAGGACTTCCAGACGTCGTGGCAGCGGGCGCGGGAGAGCGGGGTCGACACCTTCGGCCCGGATGAACTCGTCGGGTTCATCGTGGACGACGCGCCCCTCTTCCCAGCAGGAGAAGGCTGGTCGTACTCGGATACGGGCTACCTCCTGCTCGGCATGGTCATCGAGGAGGCTTCGGGTGTCCCACTCTTCGCGGAAGTATCCAGACGCTTTCTCGATCCTCTGGGGCTCGACCGAACTGCACCCTCCGATCAGCGGGAGTTGGAAGGGCTGGTGCCGGGCTGGGTGTCTCCCGACAACCCCTTCGGGCTACCCCGCAACACGGTGGACTCCGTCGGCCGGATGGTCTGGAATCCCGCGATCGAGGGGGCAGGCGGCGGTCTGGTCAGCCATCCTGCGGACCTCGTTCGATGGAGTCGAGCGCTGATGCGCGGAGAGGCACTCCCTACGACCCCGCTCGATGCGATTCTCGAGGGTGTGCGGATCACCGACGACATCCGATACGGAAAGGGGTGGGTCGTCGCGACGGACTCGCTACTCGGCGAAGTCATCGGTCACGCAGGCTCGCTTCCGGGCTATCTCTCCAGCCTTCGGCACTATCGCCGATACGACACATTCATCGCATTCCAGATGAATACCGACGGCCCATTCCGAAGGGGAGCCCGCGACGGGGATGTCGTCCGTGCCCTCGAGAAGGCCCTCGTGCTCCACCTAGTCCGCTGAGCCGGGCAGAGGGATTCGCTCCGGTTGAAGTCCCAACTGTCGGACTCGCTCCGTCGCCTGGCTCCGGTTGGATACTCCCAGTTTGGCGTAGATGTGCTTGAGGTGCGTCTTGATCGTGTCGACCGAGACGAACAATCGACGGCCCATCGCCTTGTTCGTCAGTCCCTCGAAGAGCAGGCGAGCAACCTCGAGCTCTCGGTCGGTCAACAAAGGGCGGGAAGCAGACAGCGAGGCCTCGTCTCTTTCCGCCCGCTCTTCTCCCCAACCCGGCGCCGCCCAGGCAAGGAGGCGCTTGGCCTCGTCTCTCGCGTCGTCAGAGAGTCGCCGCTGCCGAAGGGCGGACTCGAGAAGCGAGAGAGCCCTTGCCCCAAGATCGGCGATCGGACGCCGGTACCCCCGCTCCCGGGCAAGAAGAAGGCCCTCCTCCAGGAGTTCCCAGCGCTGGCCATCCGATCGGGCGATCGCGAGCGCCAGCAACGCCGTCAGCTCAGCGAGCCCCCGGCCCCGAAGGCGGCTCTCTTCCAGCAACCGCGTCGCCAACGGAAGCGATGACTCGTCCGGAGAATCGATCGTTCGGCGGATGGCCACTCGATGAGCCGTTTCCCGGAGAACCGTCCAGAGCCCCCCCTCCCGTGTCTCAACCGTCAGGTCCCGGTCCGGACGTGGCCCGGTCTTCTTTCCCTCCAACTCCCAACGGAGCTGGTCCACTCTGAGCCGCTCGATCGCCAACGTCGTCTCGAACAGGTCGACGTTGCCGGCACGGGCGATCGCCGAGACCTCCACCAGCAGGTCCTCCGCTGCCGCAAGGTCTCGCCGGGCAACGGCGACTCTGGCGAGCCCCACCAGAGCATTGCCCCGTTCTTCGGGAAAATCCTCCGGGTCGGCAAGGTCGACGGCGACCTCGAAACACTCTGCCGCCGCCTCGCTGTCACCCGCTTCGAGATGCATCATGCCCTCGTGGAATCGCACGATTGCAAGTGCAGGGTGCCCCACCAAGCCGCGGGCTCGCACGAAGCGCAGCGCGGTCCCGCTCGCCTCGAGAGCGCCTGAGACCCCCTCTTGCTGCAGTCGGATGGCAATCGAGCGGCCCAGAGTCGCAAGAATGAGGTAGAGATTCCCGCTGCGCAGATGGTCGGCGTAGGCTCGTTCGAGCCCTGCGATCGCTTCGTCCATCTGGCCGAGCGACATGTGGACCCGAGCTGTGTTGTAGCCCAAGAATCCTCGAGTCAGCGGGTCTCCCTCACCTAGCTCCGCATCCGCTTCATCGCCGAGAGCGATCGCCGAAGCCCAATCATGGGCATAGCGAGCTGCATAGGCCGCCAGAACCTTCGTATGGAGGAGTGCTCTGGCTCGGCTCTCGTCCGGGTAGGAGGCATCCACAGAATCGATCGCCGCCTGAATCCGGCTGATCAGCGGCCCAGGGTCGCCGGCCGGCTCCGTCACGACCTGGAGCCATGCCAGCGCGGCCCAGGCGAGCGGGTACGGACCCGGGCGATCGAGCTGCAGGTGCTCGAAGCAACGCCGAAGAGTACCCAGCTCCCCTCGGCCCATCATCTCGAGGCCGAATCGATCCGCGAGTTCAAGGAGACGCCCTTCGTGGCCCGCCTTGATCGCCTGGTCGACCGCTTCTTCGACGTCGCCATTCCGTTCGAACCACCCGCTGGCTCGACGCCTCAGCTCATCGAGTCGCTGGGGGTTCTCCAGTGCGAGCCGGTGAACGAGCAACTCCGAGAACAGATGGTGATACCGATACCACGTGTCGTCGCTACCGAGGGGGACCAGGAAGAGGCCGGCCTTCACTGCTTCTGCCAAACGCGAAGGGGACTCGGGGTCGCCTAGAACGGTCCGACAAACATCTGCGGTGAAGCGGGACAGCACCGCGCTCTCCATCAGGAACTGGCGAAGAGTTGGGGTCTGCCGACCGATCGCCTCCTCGACCAGATAGTCCGTGACGAGTCGGTTGGTACCCGTGAAGGAGGTGACGAACTCCTCGGGCCTGGGCGCGTCTGCAAGCGCGATGGCGGCCAACCTCAAGGCCGCGGGCCACCCCTCGGTCCGGTCCACGAGCGCGCGGAGCTGGGTCTCACTCAGCTCCACCGCTGCATCGCACGTCATCAGTTCGGTCGCTTCGGATGCACTGAAGGCGAGGTCCGTCGCTCGGAGTTCGAGGAGTTGACCCGCCAGGCGCGCGCGGGTGAGTGGCATCGGCGGATCCGTGCGGGAGAGCACGACAAGCCGGAGGCGACCGTCTCTGGAGGTGAGAAACGGGTCCAGGAGCGCGAGTGCACCCTTGGATTTGATCTCGTGAAAGTCATCGAGGATCAAGCATGCCTCGCACGACACATCGGCGAGAGCCGCTCCGAGGAGGTTGCGAGCCGGGCCCTCGAACGACCCGGCCCGCCTCACCAGCTCGGCCACTTCGCTGAGTTGTGGCGCTCCTAGATCGTCGAGCGCTCGGCCCAGATGCGCCGCCAGGCGGACCGGATCGTTGTCGAGGGCGTCGAGAGACAACCAAACGGTCGGGGACGACCGTTGCCGCACCCAATCGGCCACGAGAACGGTCTTGCCGAAGCCTGCCGGCGCAGAGACGAGCACCAGCCCCCCCGAATGGCGGTTCAACCGATCGAGGAGGCGCGCACGAACCACGGATGCCGACGTGAGACCCGGAATCCTGAACTTCGCTGAGTTCAGGCGACGGGACGCACCCTCGTTGCCACTCTTCGGAGTCGTACTGGACAAGGCTGCCAAGGCGGGAGTCTCACCGTTGCCACTGCGAATGCATAGGCACCCGGTACCAACCGAGCAATGCGCCTCGGGCTGACCCCGAGGCCGGGGTCACGGCCCGGATCGCTCGCGGCCCTCGCGATCCTGGCCCCAGGGAGATCACCCCTCGGGTCACCTGTTGGGGTGACGCAACCCATCCGGTTCCCGGCGATCATGAGGTACCGACGGTTTGAACACCGCAACGCGCGAGCACGGGTGCCTCCGCGGAGGCACGCTCCCCCACTGGTGCCCAAAGAGAGCAGGAGACGAGATGTCGACCAACGAACCACTGGACAGCGCGGTGATCCGCAAGCGTTACACGCGCTGGACTCCACAACGGTTGTCCCTGGCGCTCCTGGCTCTCGCCAGCGTCGGCACCTGCGCTCCCTCGCAGCTCTGTGGGCAGGGGAGCGGCCTCGAGAGCTCTGTTGGCCTCGGCTACACACAGCTCGCCGACCCGGCGAATCACGGCTTCCTCCTGACGGGTGCCGATCTGGGCGGCGACCTGCTTCGGCGCTTCCGCCTGGGCGACGGGGAACTTGCCGTCGGGGTCGCTCTGAGTGGTGGAGGCAAACGGATCGCCGATTCCTGGGCGTTCCGGTGGTACTTTCAACCGCTGGATCTCAGCTATACGCGGGTCGTCATGCGTGACCGGCTCGGCCGTTCGAAGCTTCGACTCGGCCCGCGCCTCACGGGCTCGTACGACGCACAGGTCTACCCCGACCTACACGCCGGGACCCTTCGCTGGATCACGCGGTTTGGACTCGGCATCGACGGGTCGCTCCGCGTTTCGGACGCTGTATTCGTCGACATTCGCAGCCTCCTGCTTTCGGCCACGAGCCGACCTCCCCACGCGGAAGACCCACACCGGTTCCGTGTCTCGGCTGGTGAGATCATCTCACGGATGCATGAAGACCTTACCCTGAGCGGCCCTCCGGGGCACTCCTCCGGATCGGTTACGGTGCGGGTCAGACTCCCCGGAGGTCGAGACGGCGGCTACGTCTTCTCCTGGCTTCGCCATCGATCCGGAGCCTCCCTCACTCGGGTCTCGCACGGCCTGCGGTTCTCCCTTGCACTCCGGAGAGCCCGATGACCCGCCACCTTCCGATCGCGCTCCTCTCTCTGCTCGGTGCAGCCTGTCTCACCGAGGCGCCAACGTCGCCCACCTCGACCAGTTCCGTACCGGTCGACCTGAACGACGGGTGGCCGATCGCGACACCGGAGTCCGTGGGTCTCGATCCCGCCGCTCTCGGCGAGTTGGTCGACGAACTGCGCGCGTGGCCGGACTTCTGGCAGCTCCGGAGTCTCCTCATCGCGCGCGAGGGGCACCTCGTCAGTGAGACCTACCTTCGAAGTTTGGCCGATATCGATCGACTGCACCCCATCTGGTCGTGCACCAAGCAAGTCCTCGGCATCCTGACCGGTGTGGCGCTCAACGAGGGCGTCCTCGAGTCCGTCGACGAGCGGGCCCTGGCGGGTCTGCCCTACATGTCGGCCCATCCGGGACTGGCCGACTCCGTCAGAGTGGAAGACCTTCTCACCATGCGATCCGGCCTCCACTTCGACGAAGCCGATGATGCCGCGGCGATCCTGCGTCGATCCTCCGGGCCTGCACTGCCCTACATCCTGTCGCGGCCGAGGCGTTCCAGCCCGGGAGATGCGTTTCAGTACAGTAGCGGGGATTCACATCTCCTCCTGGAGGGCATCCGGGCCCGACTGGATGAGCCATTCAGTCAGTGGGCTGAGCGGGAATTCTTCCGACCGCTCGGGATCGAGTCGTACGAATGGGCGACGTACGACGGGGTACCCTTCGGAGGATGGGGTCTCATGCTTCGACCGCGCGACCTACTTCGCGTCGCCCAGCTGGTGCTCGACCGCGGGAACGTCGGCGCCCGCACCCTGGTCTCCGAATCGTGGATCGAGGAGATGCTGACACCTCGAGTCTCCGATGCCGGGGGCGAGCTCGCGGACTTCGGCTACCAATGGTGGATTCGGCGTCGCGGTGAAGGCTTCTACATGGCGGGCAGCGGAGGCCAGTTCGCAGTGGTCTTCCCAAGACTCCAACTTGTGGTGAGCGGTACCTCCGAACCCGACACGGATGGTGCACTCGAGCTCTCTGCTGAAACGTTCCTCGGTATTGCCGACCGCGTCGCGAATGCGGTGACGCGTTGACGAACGACCCTATACTTAGAACGACCCGCACGGCACCACGCCCTCCGCCCCGAACGTACCCGACTGATGCCGCCACCCCTTCCATCCCCACCCAACGGGTATTCACCGTTCCGGCGAGGATGGGCACGACGCGGGGGTCTCGTCCTTCTCTGCAGCGCCGCAGCAGCGTCCGGGGTCGCAGCACAGGAGCCGGACGCGGCAGCGGACGACGACGAACTCGGCTTCCCCGCCGTGGTGGAGGTCCACCTCGGCGTCACCACCCTCGCCGACGTGTCCGCGGGCCAGATCGGCGCAGCTGCCCTTCTCGACTTCGGACCGGTCCGCGTCGGCGGCGGGGCGTGGGAGGTGCTCCGTCGCATCGACGAGGGCCCGCTACTCTCGGACTCCGGCCTCGAGCTGACCCTCGGATACGGGGGCGCCCTCGTCGAATTCCCCCTTGGCGCCGCCGGGCCCGCGCTGCGCCTACTCCTGGGCGGGGGCGCCGCGACGCTCCGAACCCGCGCCATCAACGCCCGTCTCGACACGAAGACCTTCGCAATGGTCGAGCCCTCTGCAAACTACACCTTGGCGATCGTCGATCACGTCGCGGTCGGGGCAGAACTCGGGTACCGCTGGATTCGAGGTGCCGACGACCTCTTTCTGGTGGGTGACGGAGATCTCGGCGGGGTTCAGGGCTCGTTGTTCCTGCGCATCGGGGGCCGGTAGCGAATCGGCCTGGCGCCCGACCGGCGACTACCTCGCCGCGCCGGGAACCATCCCAGGAAGATTCACGCGCTCCGACAACAGCGTGATCTCGCGCACCGCGACCGAAAGCCCCGCCAACGTCATCCCCTCTTCGGCGCGGACCTCGTCGAGCAGCCGCCGAAAGCGATCGACGTCCTTGCGCCGCTGCTCGAGAAGGCGCCGCGCCGACTCGCCCACATCCACTCCGGCCGCTCGCTCCCGCATGACCTGCGACACCAGGCGGTGGTGCGCCCGCGTCAGGTCCTCGACCAGCGCCTGCGCAGCGCGTTGTTCCCACCGATCGTCTTCGGCCGACTCCAGGATCGCTTCGCGCACCCATGGCACGGAGAGGAGCTCGGACACGCGGTAGAAGGCCCGCGCTGCGTCGGATGGGTCGGCCGCGGTGTCGCCCGCGACCCTCAAGACCTCGAGCATCTGGTCGAGGAACCGGAGCGTCACCATCTCCCGCGCGAAGTCGTCTTCGGCCCCCAGTTCGATCACATCGGCAACGAGACGTTCGAAGGTGGCCTGGTCCTCACCCGCGACGAGCTCGCTGAACCCGTCGCGGAGCTCCCGGAGCCCGGGCTCGTAACGAGCGATCACCGACTCGGCGTCGGCCTCGGACGAGACGTTGCGAAGAACCCACCGGGTCGTGCGCTCCAGGACGCGCGAGAGTCCCAGCGCCCAACGGTAGGCGTCCTGCGCACGCAGGCCACGACCGGCTCCCTCGGCCATCTCGTCGAGGTATCGCCGGTGGTCGGTGAGGCGTGAAGCGATGACCCAGCCCCAAACGACCTCGTGGGCCGTATGCCCGGTGTCACGCATCAGACGCGACACGAAGGTGGCTCCCATGATGTCGACGAGGTCGTTCGTGACCTGGCTGGTGATGATCTCTCGACGCAGGGGGTGGGACCCCAACTGCTCCCTACCGGCCTCGCGGACGGCCTCCCGCGGAAAGTATCCGAGGAGATACCGATGCACGGCGGCATCGTCGGGCAAATCGCTTTCGACCACGTCGGCCTTCACCGCGAGCTTCGCATACGCCAGCAGCACGCACAGCTCGGGGCGCGCGAGGCCGAGTCCGTCGCCGCCCCGCTCCACCAGTACCTGCAACGACGGCAAGCCCTCGGCCTGACGGTCGAGAAAGCCCGCGCGCTCGAACGTCGCCATGAGCTCACCGAACTCGTCCAGCTGCTCTTCCTGCCGGAGGAGATCCAGCGAAACGGCCATGCTCTGCGACCAGTTGTCGCGCAACACGCGCTCCGCCACGTCGTCGGTGAGGGCCTCGAGCAGCGTGTTGCGATCGTCACCGGCGAGGCGTCCCTCCTCCACCGAGGGCCCGAGGAGGATCTTGAGATTCACCTCGCGATCCGACAGGGCGACGCCGGCCGAATTGTCGAGAGCGTCGGTGTTGATCCGCCCCCCTGCCAGGGCGTACTGGATGCGCGCCGCCTGGGTCAGGCCGAGATTGCCGCCCTCTCCGACCACGCTGCAGCGGAGCTCCGTGGCATCGACGCGCACGGAGTCGTTGGACGTGTCGCCGGCATCGGAGTGGCTCTCGAAACTCGCCTTGACGTAGGTCCCGATCCCGCCGTTCCAGAGAAGCTCGACCGGAGCTCGAAGCACGGCGCGAATGAGGGTTTCCCCGTCGACGACGCCGAAGTCCTCGGGCACTCCGAGCGCCTCTCGCGCTTGCGGGGTGAGGTCGACCTCTTTCGAGCCTCGGGGCACGATCATCCCCCCCTCGCTGAGCAGACTGCGATCGTACTCGTCCCACGACGAGGGTCCGAGTTCGAAGATCCGCTTGCGCTCGGCGAAGGTACTGGCCGGATCGGGGTCCGGGTCGATGAACACGTGGCGATGGTCGAAGGCGGCGACCAATCGAATCTGCTCCGACAGCAGCATGCCGTTGCCGAAGACGTCGCCGCTCATGTCGCCGATTCCCACCACGGTGAAGGGCTCCTCCTGGATGTCCTTCCCGATCTCGCGGAAGTGACGCTTCACGCACTCCCAACCACCCCGCGCCGTGATGCCCACGATCTTGTGGTCGTAGCCGTGCGAACCACCCGAGGCGAAGGCGTCGCCGAGCCAGAAGCCGTACTCGGCCGCGACCGCGTTGGCCACATCGGAGAACTTGGCCGTACCCTTGTCGGCGGCGACCACGAGGTAGGGGTCGGGATCGTCCCAGCAGACGACGTTTTCGGGCGGGAGGCCGCCGCCTCGCGCGTCGAGGTTGTCGGTGAGATCCAGCAGTCCCCGGATCAGAGTCCGGTACTGCTCCTTCGCCTCTTCACCTCGCGCCTGGGGATCGGTCGGGAGCTCGGTGGGAACGAAGCCGCCCTTCGAACCACCAGGCACGATGACGGCATTCTTCACCATCTGGGTCTTCACCAACCCCAGGACCTCCGTCCGGAAGTCGTCGGGACGATCGCTCCAACGGATCCCGCCGCGGGCCACGGTGGAGCCGCGGAGGTGCACGCCCTCCATACGGGACGACCGGGTGTACACCTCGTATTCGAGGCGGGAACGCTGGATGGACGCGAGCCGCCGAGCGGCGAACTTCAGCGACGTGTAGGGCACGCCGCCAGAGCGGCGGGTCGGCACACGTCCACCGACACGGTAGAAGTTGGTGCGCATGGTGGCGTCGATGAGCACCGCAATGCGACGAAGAGCGCGATCGTCTGCGAGGAGCTCCACCGATCGGAGGGCCTCGTCGAATCGCTCGCGGAGTTCGGCCACGGCCGTCTCGCGATCCTCGAGACTGGCGCCGAGCCCCGGATCGAACTTCGCGCGAAACCACGAGGCGAGCAGGCCCGCGATTTCCGGGTACTTCACGAGCGCCATCGGCATGGAGAGCCGTGACGGGATCGCACCGATCTGGAAAGCATACCCCGCGTAGCAGCGCAGCACGTCGACATCGCGCCAATGCAGCTGCGCCTTGAGCACGAGGGCGTTCAGGAGGTCGGAGGTGACGTCGCCCGCACGCACCGCGAGGATCGTCTGGCCCAGGAGAGTCCCGGCCGCCTCGACGTCGATCGGTTCACCCTGGTCGTCCTGCAGCGCGAACGTGTAGAGCACGGAACGGTCGACGCCGTCTCCCGACACCTGGAACGGACTCACCGCGACCACACGGAGACCGCAGTCTTCGAGAATCGGCATGAAGTCCGACAGGATCAGCCTGGAGCCCCGAAGGTAGAGCTTGAGCTCCGTCACCGGCTCTTCGACGCCCCGCTCACCCGGCGAGGGCTTGGGGTTGAACGCGACCGAGACCGTACGCTCGTCGGCCCGCATCGCCTCGAGTTCGAGGATGTCGCGCACGGCCGTCGCAGGCGACGTCGACGCCTGATACTCCCCGCTGAACGCTTCTCCGTACACGCGCGCCAGTCGCCGCGCCTCATCGGCGGGCCGGACCCGTTCCAGCCCTTCGCGGACCCGATCGGTCCAGGTGCGAATGATCTCCCGAATCCTGGCCTCGAGAGCGAGCGTGTCGGGCTGCACGACCTCTGCGAAATCTCCGCCCACGTAGAAGTGGAGTCTCGCCTGATCCCCCGCCCCGAGGGCCAGGTGATAGTTGAGCACCTCACCCGAGAGCACGTCGGTCAACTCGCGACTGATGCGGCGACGCACCTCGGCGCTGAATCGCTCCTTCGGGAGGATCACCATGACCGACATGCCCCGTCGGAGGGGATCGCCCCGCAGGGTGACGCGGACGCCTTCGGAGTGGTACGAGGTGAGAACCGTCTGGATGTCGCGTCCGATCTCGTCGGCCGAGGTGAGGAACAGCTCCTCCTTCGGCATCGAGTTGAAGATCGTGTTGATCTCCTTGAAATCGTGCGAGCCCTTGGCGACCCCCGCGTCGGCGAGGATCTGCTTCAGCTTCCCGCGCAAGATCGGAATCTGTTCGGCCTGGTCGCCGAAGGCGCGGGAGGTGAACAGGCCCACGAACCGGTGTTCACCAAGAACTCGCCCGTCGGACGCCAACTTCTTTATGCCGATGTAGTCCATCCGAGCACGCCGATGGACGGTCGATTCGGCGTTCGTCTTGGAGATGATCAGGAGCGGGCCGTCGATGACCAGAGCACGCATCGCATCCGGCAACGTCTCGATCGGCACCGGCGCGGCGTACGACGACTCGCCCTCGTCGCGAAGAATCCCCAATCCCGAATCCGGCTCCACGAGCACGAAGTCTTCGCCCTCCTTGTTGAAGAGGTCGTACCCCCGATAGCCGAGAAACACGAACGAGTCCTTCTTGAGCCAATCGAGGAACGAGCACACCTCGTCGATCTCGGCCGCTCGTGTCTTGACCTCACTCCGCCGATCCGTCAGCTGGGCGCGAGTGGTGTCGAGCGCCCGAATCATCGCATCGAAGTCGTCGGTGGCTCGACGCACGTCCAGAAGCCGCTTCTCGAGCCCGGCCTTCACCTCTTCGAGCCGGTCCTCGTCGGCGATGCGCGTGACTTCGCAGTGGACGAGGGAAACCAGGTCCCCCCCCTCCGACGAGGGTGCAATGGCCGTGACCGCGCCCGACGCGTCGCGAGCCACGCCCAACACCGGGTAGACGTTGTGCTCGATCGGGAGGTCCTGCGAGTGGAGGAACTCCCGGATCGTGTCGACCACGAAGGGGCGCTCGGAAATCGCCGTACGAATGACCGTGACCGGAGCATACCAGCCTTCGTTGCCCACGTCGGGATTGAAGACCTGAACGTCGATCCGGTCGCGCGCTCCATCGCGCACGAAGCGGTACGCTCCGTGGGCGAGGTGCGTGAGGGCGTCGGTGCTCCGCTCGTGGAGGAAGTCCGGCGTCGCCTTCGAAAAGAAGATCTCGGCGAAGGCGACGGCGAGGGGCGCCTCGCCTGGTTCGGCCTCCCGCTCGAGCTGTCGGCACACGGCGTCGACGGTAGGAGAATCCTTCCGAATTCGTCGAACCGCCTCTTCGGTGGTGTCGCTCATCTGAGGTCCTGGCTCGGCGCGCCGACGGAAGACCCCGAATGGTGTCCCCGCAACTCACCGATGGAACGGATCCACACAAGATAGACAAGATGACGCGGTTGCCTAGAAGGCTGCTGAAGAAGTGGGGAGGACGGGATTGGGGGCGCCACGGGTCCAGCATCGAGGCGAGGGGGCGACGGGACCAACGCGCTACGCGCGTCGGTGCCCCCGTCGTCGTGCCCTCCCTACTTCTTCAACGGCCTTCTAGCTTCCGGGCATGATGCGTTTTCTCCACCTGGCCGACGTGCACCTCGACACGCCGTTCGCAGGGCGGGCGCCGAGGGTGAGGCGGCGACTTCGGGCGGCGGTTCGTGAGGCCTTTGCACGCGCGGTCGATCTCGCCCTCGACGAACGAGTCGATGCCCTCGTGGTGGCCGGTGACCTGTTCGACGGGGAGCTGCTCTCGTTCGAGACCGAGCGGTTCCTGACCGCTCAACTGGAGCGACTGGTCGCAGATCGCATCACGGTGGTGTACGCGACCGGCAATCACGATCCCGGATCCGGGCCGGGTCGGCGCGGCTCGATCGGGTGGCCGGAGGGTGTGGCGGTCGCCGACGGCACGACCCCCGTTCGCACACAGGTGCACGACCGGAATGGCCAATTGGCTGGATGGATCACGGCGGTGGGCCACGGAACGGCCCGCGAGTCGAGCGACCTGAGTCGGCACCTTCCAAAGCCGGACGGCTTCTTCCCCGAAGTCGCCGTCCTGCACGCCCAGGTCGAAGCGTCTGTCGGCTCCTCGGCCCACGGTCGATACGCCCCGACGACCCTGAAGGCGCTGCTCTCCAAGCCGTACGACTACTGGGCCCTCGGCCATGTACACCGCCGCCAGGAACTGCACCAGCACCCCGCCGTGCACTACCCGGGCAATCTGCAGGGGCGCACTCCGGCCGAGGCGGGACCGCGAGGTGCACTGTTGGTCGAGTTGGAGTCCGGCCGGGCCGCTCGAGTGGTGTTTCGCTCGCTCGGCCCCGTGCGCTGGGAGACCATCGACGTGACCGGCCTCGAAACGATCGAGAGCCTCGACGGACTCGTGCGCGCCGTCTCGCGGCGTTGGGGCGACTGGCTCGAGGCGGAGGCGGGCAGCAGGGCCGAGTGGATGGTTCGCATTCGTCTCGCCGGTGGCTGCCCTCTCTGGCGCCTGCTGCGAGATCCGACTGAAGTCGCCACCCTCGAGACCGAACTCGTCGGCGAGCTCGACCTCCTGGATGCGGTCGTCGAGGCGGAAGCCCTCCATGCGCCGATCGACCCGCGCGAGCACACGACTCGGCACGACGCGCTCGGCTGGGTACTGCGCGAGCTCGAGGAGATCGAGGGCGGCAAGGCCCTACCCGAGTCGATCGCGCGCGGCCTGCAGGGTTTCGATGAACGGATGGAGACGTTGCCGGAATACGTTGCACGTATCCTCGACGGAGCCGGCGCCGAGATCGTCACCCGAATGCTCCGATCGTCGTGATGCGCATCGAGCACCTCGAGGTGGCGGCGTTCGGCGCGCTTCACGACTTCGGCTCTCCAGACGAGGCATTCGGCGACTTCGTCGTCGTGCTCGGTTCCAACGAAGCCGGCAAGAGCACCCTGTTCGAGTTCATCTGCGCGATGCTGTACGGCATGTATCCGGCCTCGGCCGAGCGACATCCGTACGCTCCCTGGGGCGGCGATGAACTCCTGGGATCGGCGCGGATCCGCCTGGAGGGCGGGGTCGTCGAGGTGACGCGCAAGCTCCGGTCGTCGCCGAGCGGCACGCTCCTCGAGGGCGGTGCCGCGCGACCCATCCGAAACGAAGATCTACCCTTCGTGTCGCATGTGCCGTCTCGCGTATTTCGACAGGTTCACGCCCTCGGGCTGAGCGAGCTCGCTTCGTTTGCCGAGGAGGGGTGGGAGGCGGTTCAGGATCGGGTCCTCGGGCGGCTCGGGGCGAACGACCTCCGGCCGGCTCGCGAGGTCATGGACGAGCTCCTCGACGAGGCGCGCGCACTCTGGCGTCCCGATCGGCGTGGCCTCCCACGAAGCCGAAAGCTGGACGATGCGATTCGCGAGGTCGCGCAGCGTCGCCCGGTGGTCCGCGCGCAAGAGACGGAACGTCGAAGCGCGGCCGACCGCCTCGCCGAACTGCGCGGCGTCTTGCGATCCGCGAAGGCGAAGCGGAGCGCGGACCGCGAAACGCTCGAGCGCATTCGGATATACGCGCCCATCCGCGCCGAACTCACGCGGGTCGCCCACCTGCGCCAGCAGGCGGGTGACCCGAGCCGACTCGAGGGCTTGACCGCCGATCCCCACGCAGAATGGGGCCGGCTGGATCACGCCGTCCGGGCCGCCGCGGCGCAGGTGGTCCAGGCCGAGGACGAACGCGCCGCTACCGCACGGGAAGCCGAGGCGATCGAGGCCGGCGACGATGCCCTCACCGCCGAAGAAGCAGCCATCGAGCAGCTGAGAGCTTCGAGCGCGGCGGCCCAGGCCCGTGCCGGCCGCCACGGCGCCGCCCGCCAGGAGAGGCGCAGCCTCGACCGGCGACTCGACGA
>JANQNV010000174.1 GCA_028279425.1 Longimicrobiales bacterium
GCGCCACTCCGTCGCCGTGCTCGATCCAGCCCAGGGCCGACCCGAGGCGCCGCGCCCGACTATACGCGTGGAAGGTCATTCCGTGGTGCCGCTGGAACCACCGCCGAACCCGGGCGGGCCCGAGGCCGAGGGCGCGGAGATCGGCGTCGCGCCATCGGCGGCTCGGATCTCGCTCGACCGCCTCGAGCAGCGGGCGGAGCCAGGCGGGGACTTCGCCCGGACGCTCCAGGGGCCGACACCGCTTGCACGGCCGGTACCCCTCCGCCAGCGCCTCTCGGGGTGAGGCGTAGAAGACGACGTTTTCGGGGCGCGGCTTGCGAGCGGAGCACGAGGGGAGGCAGAAGATGCCGGTCGTGCGGACCGCAGTGAAGAAGACGCCGTCGTAGGCAGCGTCCCTCTCGAGGAAGGCCTCGAGCATCACCACCCGGGGCGGGAGGGCGGCGGTCGCGCGGGGCCTGGGCACAGCGGTCGCGTGCGGCGTGGGTACGGAGGTCGACACGGGGCGGGGTGTGGACGTCGACATGGGGCGACAGGGTCAGGGGATCGGGCCGAGTGCACAACCTGCCCGAGACGCACCGCCGCCGCCACCGAAACTTCGACGCGGAATTCGCCCGATCTGGACGGCGCCGCCGGAGGCCCCCATCCTCTCCCCGCCGCCGCCCCCCGAACCTTCGATCGCGAGACCGACATGCGCCGCCTCCTCGACGCCCGCTTCGCCTCCCTGCTTCCCATCACCGTCGCGCTGGCGTGCGGGGGCGACGGATCGGAGGGCGGGGCCGACGCCTCGGCCCAAGCCGGGATCGCCGCCACGAACTCCCCCATGACGGTCGCCGACGTGGGGTTCGCGACCCCGGAGTCCGTACTTCACGACACCGCCGCCGATGTGTACCTCGTGTCGAACATCAACGGTGCGCCCCTCGACGCCGACGGGAACGGCTTCATTTCGCGGCTCGCCCCCGACGGTACCGTCGCTGAATTGAAGTGGATCGATGGCGCCACCGATGGTGTGACCCTGCACGCCCCCAAGGGGATGGCCATCGACGGTGACCTGCTCTACGTGACCGACATGGACTGCGTGCGCACCTTCGATCGGACGACGGGCGCCGCCACCTCGGAGTTCTGTGTGGAAGGAGCCTCCTTCCTCAACGACCTCGTGCCCCATCCCGAGGGTGGCGTCCTCTTCACGGACACCGGCTTCGACCCCACCTTCGCACCGACCGGCACCGATGCCGTCTACCGCCTACTCGACGGCGAGGTGACCCCGATCGTACGAGATGCCGGCCTCGGCGCACCCAACGGACTCGCCGTCCGCGACGGAGACCCGATCGTCGTCACCTTCGGCTCGGGCGCCGTCCTCCAGATCGGCGACGACGGGTCGACCGAGGTCATCACCGAGTCCGTCGGCGGCCAGTTCGACGGCATCGAGGTCCTGGACGACGGCCGGATCCTGGTGTCGGACTGGGCCACCTCGTGTGTGCAAGCCCTCGGGGCCGACGGCGAGATGACCTGTCTGTTCGGCGATCTCGAGGCGCCGGCCGACTTCGGGGTCGACCGCACCCGTCAGCGGGTGCTCGTACCCCTCTTCAACGCCAACGAGGTCCGGATTCTCCCGATCGGGTGAGCCCCCCTACCCGTGCCCACCGATATGACCGACGTCCCCCGCATCGGCCGCGTACTCGACCTCGTCGGGCTCCTGTTCCTCCTGGCGGGAGGGGGCTTCGTCGCACGTGCCTGGGTCGGCTTCCAAGAGGTCCAGAGCTATGTCCCGCCTACCGATGGCACGGGCCTGACGGCCGTCGAGTTCGCGGATCAGTTCTGGCGAATGCAGAAGATGGGCGTCGGCCTGATCGTCGTCGGGGTCGGAGTCTTCGTCGCGGCGTGGTGGATCGCTCGACGCCCCGTCCCGGAAGAGACGGGCTAGTGTAGTGTCGCCAAAGTCCTGATGCCGTTCGTGCGCGGGGGCCTCCACGGGGTGCGTCGTTGGAACTCCTTGCCGTAGCTATCGCTACGCCGCGTCGTCCCGCCTCGCCCCCGCGGCGCCTCCGCACCCTCGGCGGTCACCAGACTTTGGCGACACTACACTAGTTGTTTTCCGCCCCCTCGGCGATCCACGTACGGATCTTCTCGATGTCCTCGGGCGGAACCGGATCGCCCTCTTCCGGCATGTCACCGTCTTCGATCATCTCGAGGAGCAAGCTGTTGTCCGGGTCACCCGGCTCGATCACCGAGCCGTACTCGGAGCCCGCCATGGTGCCCTCGTACGTCGTCATGTCCAGGCTCAACTCGGTGCGCTCTTCGCCCTCCCACTCTCCCCCGTGGCAACTCACGCAGTACTGCTGGAAGATCGGGGCGATCTCATCGGCATACGAAACGGCGGCGGACGGAGGCACCGTCGACGCCTCGGGCGCCGGCCCACTGGTTCCGGTCGCCGGACTCCCGACGACGATGAGTCCAGCGCCGAGGGGTAGGACCAGCGCCATTGCGAGGCCGGAGCGAGTCATGTGCACGAGTCTGTCCTTGTCATAGCTGTGGAACGAGGGTCGCACGATTGTACGTGCCGCCACCGCATCGGGTTCCGGTGTTCGCGGGGCCGGAGAAGCAGTCTCTCGCGGGACCGGCGGCGGGGCAAGTCGAGCTCGGGCGGGACACTCGTGCGATCCCGGCTACGGTACGTAGGCCAGGCAGGAGTGTCGACCCGATGACGACGTAGCTCCCGTCCGAGAGATCGACCTCCACCAGGAAGCCCCCCGCTGGACCCGAGTTGGCGCCGATCCCCCACATCGTGTCTCTGCTGGAGTCCCACGCGAGCGCCGACAAGCTCCCGAAGGGATCGCCCACCTGGGTGGCCGCCGCCGAGCTCCGATCGATGCGCTGGAGGCCACGCGGTACCGCGCTCCTCCACCCGTAGAGCGACTGCGTCGGGGGGTGCATCTCGAGCGAGAAGAGGTCCGGGACTCCGTGCGTGCCGATGACCGAGGCAGCGCCCGTGACCAGATCGATGTCGAGAAGGGTGTTGGCGGGTCGACCGGCGGTCGCGAGGAGGGTTTCCTCGCTGTCGCCATTCGACTCCGACACCGTGACCGTCGCCTCGTAGGTCCCTGGACGCACGAGCGGCGTGGCACGGAACGACAACGCCGAGGGAGCGGCCGGATCGTCGATGTCGACGGCCAGCCAATCCTCGGCCTGAGCGACGGCGTAGGTCAGGTCGATCGTCGGACTGCCCAATGTGCCCCCACCCCCATTCGTGATCGCGAGTTCGGCCGTCTGGGCCTCTCTCGCGGCCGGTGCCTGCAGCACCACGGTAGCGCTCGACAGCGCGATCGAAGGGTCCTCGGGGGTCGTCGAGGAATCGCCGCAGGCAGCCACACCGAGCAGGCCCGCGAAGGCGGCAAGGAGATTCCGATGTGTCGAGGTCCAGCCCTGCCCTGCAGCCACACACGCGCGCCCCGAAGCGAGGAGTGGGGGAAGCCGCAGTTTGCACGGTTCCGGCCGAAGCGCAACTTCCGGCCCGTCTTCAGCTTCCGGTCGACGTGTAGTGACGCACGCCGAGGTTCCAGATGACGATCGCTCCTCCGAGACAGGCGGGACCGATCAGCCATGTGTACCGACCCAGCCACATCGGGAACCCGAGTGGATCCGGTCGACCGAGCGCCGCCACGACAGGCAGATAGGTAACCGCCAGAAGGGGCACCATGAAGGTGAAGAATCGGCGGAACCACGCCTCGTAGATCGTCATCGGGTATTGGGCCGCCGTCACGCCACCGTAGGTTGCGGCGTTGACCACCTCGAGTGCCTGCACGGTCCAGATCGACAGGGTGCCGCGAAGAACGAAGAGGGCCAGGAACAGGCATCCTCCACCGAAAACCGCCGCGGCCAGCAGCGGGTAGTCGAGCCGCATCCCGGCCTGCCCGAGACGGGTGGCCCCCCACGCGAGGATGATCGATCCCTGGGCGAAGCGTCCCAGGCGGCGAAGCGCGAACTCGTGGCCCAGCAGCTGGAGCACGGTCGAGCGCGGACGAAGGAGCAACCGGTCCAACCCGCCCGAACGAATCAACTCCCCCGCATGATCGAACCCGGTGGAGAGGAGGTCGGCCGATGCGAGGGCCATGTGGGCCACCCCATAGAAGATGGCGACCTCGTGGAGGGTCCACCCCTCCAGCCCCCCGAACCGATCGAACAGGGTCCAGACGGCGACGAACTCGATCGCGGTGACCAGGAAGCCGCCCACGATCCCGACCACGAACGAGACGCGGTACTGCAGCTGGCTTCGAAACGAGATCGAGGCGAAGCGAAGCCAGAGCCGGAGCGCGTCAGCCACCCGCCACCACCAGGCGCCGCACCCCTCGCGACAGTGCGAGGCGCCCGAGTCCGACGAGGACCACCACCCACCCCGCGCTCCACATCAGCGCCGAGGCGGCCGCCGCTCCGACCAGGTCGCCGCTGTAGAGGCGTGTGGGTGTATCGATCAGGCCCCGGAGCGGCTGGACCTCCAGAAACGGCTGCAGCCACTCGGGGAACAGCGGCAGCGGAACCAGCCCACCCGACAAGACGATGGCGACGGCCGGAACGATGCGGAGCACCCCATCGGGAGACACCGTCCACATCATGGCCACCTGCATCAGCATGGTGACGGCCGTACTCAGCAGCGCGCTCAGGACCAGGGCGCAGACGAACCAGGCTCCAGCGGTGGCCGAGACCGGGGCGGGAAGCGCATAGGTCTGCAAACCGATGTAGGGAAAGACCACCCCCGCCAGAAGCAACATCGGGACGAAACGCAGGGCGGTGCGCACGGTGCGCCACGCGAGGGCACCCGCGTACCAGTATCCGTACAGTCCGACCGGTCGCAGAAGGTCGAGGGCGACGGCACCCGTCCGAATCCGCTCCTGGGCGATCGGATCCACATTCCACGGCATGAGCCCGAGCAACGCCTGGGCCATCCAGACGTAGGCCGCGGTCTGGACGGCCGTCAGCGGAGACGGCACCTCCGACGAGCCGTAGAACGCGAGGAGCGTCATCAGGATGATGAAGCCGAACACCACCTGCGTGAACAGCCCGGCGAGGGCGGCCGCGCGATACTGGAGTTCCTGGCGGGCCCGCGAGTCGAACTGCGCGCGGTAGGGTCCGGCCCGCTGCGTCACG
The DNA here is from genome assembly GCA_028279425.1 of Longimicrobiales bacterium. Lineage (GTDB taxonomy): Bacteria > Gemmatimonadota > Gemmatimonadetes > Longimicrobiales > Gaopeijiaceae > Gaopeijia. The sequence goes on from JANQNV010000174.1 coordinate 5,140, forward strand.
AGCGATCCTCGACCATCGCGTAGAGCCCGGCCATCACCTCTTCGATGGGTGGGTGCTCCACGAAGAGATCGGTCACCGCGTGCCGCCGCGTCACCCGCGCGATCAGCTCGGCGGTGGGCACACGCGTCGGGTCGAAGCCGAGGGTGACGCGACCTCCCGATCGCTCGATGACCCGTAGATCGGGATCGTCGATCGACGACTCCGGCTCGGTGAAGTCGACGATCAGCCGCCGCTCACCACTGACCTGCCGGCGCAGGTCGTCCATACTCCCATCGAGCAGGACCCGGCCCTGCCCGATGACCAGCACACGGTCACACACGGCCTCCACATCGGCCATATCATGCGTCGTGAGCAGCACCGTCACTCCCTGTTCGGCATTCAGCCGCCGCACGAACCGCCGCACCGCGAGCTTGCTGACGGCATCCAACCCGATGGTGGGCTCGTCGAGGAAGAGCACCTTGGGCCGGTGAAGCAACGCGGCCACGAGGTCGCAGCGCATGCGCTGGCCGAGGCTGAGCTGGCGTACGGGTGTAGCCAGCAGAGTCTCCAGCTCCAGCAGCGCAACGAGTTCGTCGAGGGTCTGGCGATGGCGCCGTGCGTCGACTCGGTAGATGGCCCTCAGCAACTCGAAGGACTCCGAGACCGGAAGGTCCCACCAGAGTTGGGTGCGTTGTCCGAAGACGACGCCGATCCCGGCCACGTGGTCGATCCGATCGCGCCACGGGACGCGCCCGTCGATGAGGCAGGTGCCCGCATCGGGTACGAGCACCCCCGACAACACCTTGACCGTCGTCGACTTTCCGGCACCGTTCGGACCGATGTAGGCGACGAGCTCACCCTGGCCGATGTCGAAGCTCACACCGTCGAGGGCCCGCACCTCGCGGCGATGGCGCCGGAAGAGGCCCTTGGTCGCCCCCCAGAGCCCCGGCTCGCGCTCCGCGACCCAGTAGCGCTTCTGTAGCTCCTCGACCCGAATGTGTGCCACGGCTCCTCCCATGCTGTTCCCGGAGCGCCTCGCTGCGGGGTTGCCGCCTCCACCGTCATTCCTCACGATGCGCCTCAGGCCCAAACCCGAGACCGGATCCCGCCCATGTCGTCTGTGTCGCCGAACCGCACCCTCGCCTTTTTCGTCCTTGCCGGCCTGACCCCGCTCGCCTCCGTCGGATCGGCACCGCTGGCCGGTCAGACGACGATGCAGCAGGCCGCGCAAGCCCTCGCCCTCCGTGAGGTCGGTCCCGCCGTCGCCGGGGGTCGTATCTCGGACATCGAGGTCGACCCGTTCGACTCCAGCACCTGGTTCATCGGTGTGGGTTCGGGCGGGGTGTGGAAGACCACCAACGCAGGGGTGACCTTCACCCCGGTCTTCGACGATCAGCCCACCTATTCGATCGGCGACATCGCGATCGACCCCACACGACCCGACGTCGTCTGGGTGGGGACGGGCGAGAACGTAAGCGGTCGGCACGTAGGATGGGGGAGCGGAGTCTACAAGAGCACCGATGGCGGGTCTACCTGGCGCAACCAGGGGCTCGAGACTTCCGAGCACATCGGCAAGATCCTCGTGCGGCCCGACGATCCCGACATCGTCCTGGTGGCTGCAGAAGGACCTCTCTGGTCGGAGGGCGGCGAGCGCGGGGTCTACCGCTCCGCCGATGGAGGCGCCTCCTGGACGCGGACGCTGGAGCTCGACGAGCACACGGGGGCCACCGACCTGGAGTTCGACCCTGCCGACCCCAACACGGTCTACGCAGCCACCTACCAACGCCGCCGGCACATCTGGGGATTCATGGCCGGAGGACCTGGATCAGGAATCCACAAGTCGACCGACGGCGGGCTGACCTGGCGGGAGGTCACCGAGGGGCTACCGTCCGGCGACATGGGCAAGATCGGCCTCGCGGTCACGCCTGCCGACCCGGATCTCGTGTACGCCACCATCGAGTCGAAGGGCGGGCAGCAGGGCTTCTACCGGTCGACCGACAAGGGTGAGAGCTGGGAGCATCGCAACACGTACACGTCGGGCGGAACGGGTCCACATTACTACCAGGAGATCGAAGCTTCTCCGACGGAGCCGGACGTCGTCATCCAGATGGACGTCTTCTTCCAGGTCACCCGCGATGGGGGAGCCACCTTCGACAACCTCGAGACCGGCCGCGACAAACACTCCGACAACCACGCGCTCTGGATCGACCCCGCAGACACGCGCCACATGCTGGCCGGGTCCGACGCCGGGTTGTACGAGACCTTCGACCGGGGCCGCACCTGGCGGCACTTCCCCAACATGCCGATCGCACAGTTCTACAAGGTGGCCGTCTCGCAGTCGGAGCCGTTCTACGAGTTGCTGGCGGGGGCCCAGGATCTCGGCACCCTGTGGGCACCGGCGCGGACCACCACCATCGAGGGGGTACGGAACGACGACTGGATCTTCCCGATGGGCGCCGACGGCTACGGGGTGGAGATCGACCCGACCGACGCCGATGTGATGTATCTGATGACCCAGCAGGGCAACCTCTACCGAACCGACCTCGGCCGAGGCGAGTCGATGCCGATTCGGCCCGTGCCCGAACCCGGGGAGCCCGCTGAGCGCTGGAACTGGGACTCGCCCGTGCTGATCTCACCGCACGACCATCGGCGCCTCTTCTTCGGCTCGCAGCGACTCTGGGTATCCGACGATCGCGGCGACAGCTGGCGCGCCATCAGCGACGACCTCACGACCGATACCAATCGGTACGACCTGCCCTACATGGGCCGAGTGTGGGAGCTCGACGCGCTGCACGACAACGGAGCGATGTCGAAGTACGCCACCCTCACCACGATCGCCGAGTCGCCCGTCGCCGAAGGCACGATCTACACCGGGTCCGACGACGGGCTCATTCACGTGACCGCCGACGCCGGCGCGTCCTGGACGCGGAGCGCCCCACTGCCCGGCGTCCCGGAGCGGTCCTTCATCAACAAGGTGGTGGCGAGCCAACACGACCCGCAGGTCGTGTTCGCTCTCGCCGACGCACACAAGGTGGGCGACTTCACACCCTACCTCTTCCGGAGCGACGACCGGGGTGGAAGCTGGAGCTCGATCCGGGGGGATCTGCCGGATGGTGAGATCCCGTGGGCGCTGCAACAGGACCACGAGGTGCCCGGCCTGCTGATCCTCGCTGCCGAGTTCGGACTCTACTTCTCGCCCAACGCCGGCGAGAATTGGCACCGCTTCGAGACCGGTGCGCCCACCATCGCGTTTCGCGACGTGCAGCTGCAGCGGCGCGACGACGACATCGTCGGGGCCACCTTCGGTCGCGGCATCTACATCCTCGACGACTACGGCCCGCTCCGCGCCCTCGCGGCCGGCTCCGCCGGCGAGGGCGGCGTGCTACCCGTCCGCGACGCCTGGTGGTACATCCCCCAGCAGATCAATCAGGCCGCCGGTCGCCCCACGCTCGGGACCGACGCGTGGGCCGCCCCGAACCCCGACTTCGGGGCCACACTCACGGTGCATGTGCCCGAGCTGCCCGAGTCGGCCCGTGAGGCCCGCCGAGCCCTCGAGGCCGACCGGCGTCGGGCGGGTGCGGATGCCCCCTTCCCCGGCTACGACGCCCTCCGTTCGGAAGCCGGCGAGGCCGACCCTCGCGTGCTCGTTCGAATCGCTGGGTCCGACGGAGAGGCCGTGCGCTGGCTCCCCCTCGCCGCCCGCAGCGGACTCCATCGCCTCACGTGGGATCTGCGCCACCCGGCACCCAACCCCGTGAGCTTCGCCAACCCCTCCTTCCGTCCCCCCTGGGTGACCGACCCTCAGGGACCGCTCGCCACCCCCGGCACCTACACCGCCCAACTCGTGGTCGTCACTCCGGAGGGGGTCGACGAGGTGGGACCGGCTCAACCCTTCGAGGTGCGACCCGTGCCCGGGCTGGCCGACGGCGTCGACCTCGTGGCCGCGACCGACTTCCAGCATCGCGCGGCCGAGTTGCAACGACGGATCGGCATCGTCAGCGCCGAGATCGGTCAGGCCGCCGAGCGACTGCGCTACATGCGGGCGGCGCTGGAGCGAACCACCGGAGAAACCGCTGCGCTGCACCTCGACCTCGACCGGCTGGAGACGCAGCTCGGGGCGGTGCGTGTGGCTCTCCAGGGCGACCGCACCCCGGGGTCGCTCGATGAAGCCTCGACGCCTTCGGTGACCAACCGTGCCGGACAAGCGTCGGTGTGGTCGACGACGCAGGAACCGACCTCCACGATGGAGCGCAACCTCGCCCTGGCCGAAGCCGGCTTCGCCGCCGTTCAGGGCGATTTCGCGCAGTGGCTCGAGACCGACCTCAGCTCCTTCGAACTGCGACTCGCCGAAGCGGGGGCGCCGTGGACTCCGGGCCGCCGCGTCGGAGGGGGGTGAGCCTCGCTAGTGTAGTGTCGCCAAAGTCCTGATGGTATTCGAGGAGGTGTGCACCGGACTTCTCAAACGGGACACTAGGACGGCGCATCCTCGGGTCGAAGCGGGTCGCCGGCGACGAGCGTGGCGCGCACCCAGTCGAACACGGCGCGGTCGTTCCGACGCCGCTCGTCGGATCGCTTCTCGACATTGCGGAGCGGGAGCGACACCCGGTGGTTGCCGGCGAGTCGCTCGCGGTTGCGCCACAGGTACGACCAATACAAAGCGGTGATCGGGCAGTCGTTCTTCGGGTGGAAGGCGCACGCGTCGCAGTAGTCGCTCATCCGGTGGATGTAGGCGGCACCCGACACGTAGGGCTTCGTGGTCATGACCTCCCCCACCCCGAACGTGCCCATCGCGAGTACGTTCGGCTCGACGACCCAGTCGTAGGCGTCGGTGAAGGCGACCCAGAACCAGTCGGTCAGGTCGCGAGGGGAGATCCCGATCAGCGTCGCCAGATTCGCCAACACCATCAGCCGGGGGATGTGGTGCGTCCATCCCGTCTCGACCACCTCCGAAACGGCGGTGTCGAGGCAGTGGAGGCCCGAGGGCCGACCCCACCACGCGGGGAGTACCGGCAGGTCGCCGTCGGGAGTCACCGGATTCACCCCTCCATCGACCCCCTCCTCGACCGACGCCACCGAGGATGCCGTCTCGGCCCCTCCCGTCCAGTCCACCCAGCCGGCGTCCCCCGGGCGCGGCCGGGTGTCGAAGCCCGAAGACCTGAACCCCTGCGTCGCCGCGTGGACGTGCCGCACGAACTCGCGCCACCCGAGCACCTGACGGACCAGCCCCTCCTTCGAGTTGAGCGGCGCCTCGGCGGCAAGGGCGTCGTCGACGACATCGCGGGGTAGGATCCGGTGAAGGTTCACGAGCGCCGACAGACGCGTGTGGAACAGCCCCGACGACCGCACGGACATGGCGTCCTCGAAGGGCCCGAAGTGCTCGAGGCACGCCTCTCGAACCCAGGCGCGCATCGCGTCGGCCTGCGCACGGGTGGCCGGCAGCGCCGAGGGCCGCACGTGGCCGGGGTGATGGCTGAACCGCGTCCGCACGAGGTCGATCACCTCGGCGGTGACCTCATCGGGCTCGAAGGTCGGCGGCTCCGGCGCCTCGGGAGTCCCCTTCCAGCGCTGCCGGTTGTCGCCATCGTGCGAGAAGCGCCCGCCGACCGGCTTGCCGTCCTCCATGAGAATGCCCGTGCGCCGGCGCACGGCCCGGTAGAAGGCGTCCTGCCGCCAGGGACCATCGGCCGGACCCGCCGCCTCGAAGTCGGCCGCCGTGGTGAGCCAGCCCTCGTGCGGCACGACCTCGATCAGCTGCTCGTCGACGAGGGGCTGGAGGTGTCGGCGCAGCTCATACTCGGCGGCGTGCATCATCCGCAAACGGCCTAGATCGACGACGGCAGCCCGGAGCACCTCGGCGTACGAGTCCGACGAAGCGAGGTAACGTACGGCTACCCCACGCGCGGCCTGCTCCAGGGCGAAGTGCCTCTGGGAGGCGAGCACCAGGGCGAGCTTCTGCTGGTGGTAGGGTCGGAGCCGCGGCTTCCAGAGGGACTCGATCAAGACGATGCCGATCTCGCCGGGCGCGGCGACCGCGAGCGGCCCGATCCGGTCGCTGAGCTGGTCCCACGGCACGTACACCCACCCCCTTCCCTCCAACCCGGTCGGGTTCAGCTCGGCGAGACGACGTCGAAAGATCTCCATGGCGCCCGGCTACCCACGACGCCGCGGGCCGATCCCGTCGGGGTGGCCCGACCGCGGCGCCGTTGCGAAGCGCTTGACCGTACGATCGGCAGGCCCGCATCCTGACCCGCCCTTCGCCGCCCCAACGCCCACGGAGTTCATGCCCGACCAGGAGACTGCACCACCGGGAGGCGTGCGTTTCGGGGCCTTCACCGGGGTCTTCACGCCGACCCTGTTGACGATTCTCGGCGTCATCATGTACATCCGGCTGCCGTGGCTGGTCGGCAACGCCGGACTGCTCGGGGCGTGGCTCATCATGGGCCTGGCCATGGGCATCACCGCCTGCACCGGGCTGTCGCTGTCGTCGATCGCCACCAACACACGCATCGGCGCCGGGGGCCCCTACGCGATCATCCACAAGTCGCTCGGATTCGAGGTCGGGGGCAGCATCGGGATCCCCCTCTACCTCACGCGCCCCCTGGGCACGGCGATGTACATCTTCGGCTTTCGCGAGGGCTGGCTCTGGATCTTTCCGGATCACCCCGCGCTTGCCGTCGACCTGACGGTCTTCCTCGTCCTCTTCCTGCTGGCGTTCAAGGGCGCCGACATCGCCTTCCGCGTGCAGTTCTTCATCATGGCGATCATCGTCGCCTCGCTCGTCTCGCTCTTCGGCAGCCCCACCCTGCGCACCAGTCCGGAGCCGATTCTGTACTGGGGGCAGTATCCGGGCTTTCCCGAAGACGGGTTCGGAGGCATCAGCCCGTGGGTCGTCTTCGCCGTCTTCTTCCCGGCTACCACCGGTATCCTCGCGGGCGCCAACATGTCGGGCGATCTGGCCGACCCACGGAGAGCGATTCCGCAGGGCACCCTGTGGGCGATCGGTGTGAGTGCCGTGATCTACTTCGCACTCGCCTGGGTGGCCGCTCGGGTCGCCACCCCCGCAGAGCTCCAGGGCAACTACACGATCCTGATGGACCGCGCCCTCTGGCCGCCGGCGGTGCTCGCGGGACTTCTCGGCGCGACGTTTTCGTCTGCGCTCGCCGGCTCGGTGGGAGGCCCCCGCATCCTCATGGCCATGGCCCAGCATCGGATCCTGCCCCGCTCGGGATGGCTCGCGCACTGCGCCCGCGACGGCGAGCCACGCAACGCCGTGCTGGTCACCGGTGTGCTGACCCTCGCGGCCCTGATGCTGCGCGACCTGAACGCCATCGCGCCGCTCCTGACCATGTTCTTTCTCATCACCTACTCGGTGATCAACGTGGTCCTCCTCGTGGAGCAGAGCCTGGGGCTGGTGAGCTTCCGGCCCACCCTGAGGGTGCACTGGAGTGTGCCGCTGCTCGGCACGTTGGGCGGTGTCTTCACCATGTTCGTGATCAATCCGACCTTCGGACTGATCTCGGTGGTGACGGTGATCGGGATCTACATCTGGATCCTGCGCCTGGGGCTGGTGAGTCGAGGCGACGACGTGCGAAGCAGCGTCTTCGTGGCGCTCGCCGAGTGGGCCGCCGCCAAGGTGAGCGAATTCGACAAGGGCAACGTGCGTGCGTGGAAGCCCAACCTCATGGTGCCGTTCGAGGACCCCGCACAGGTGCGCGGCGAGTTCCGCTTCATCCTCGACGCCGCGGCCCCCGAAGGCTCCGTGAAGCTTCTGGGGCTGGCGACGTCGGAGGGGGTGGATTCGCTCAAGCCACGCGTCGAGCGGCTCGCCGATGCCTTCCGCCAGAAGGACCTCTTCGCAAACTGGTCGGTGGTCGACTCGCCCGACTTCACCTCGGGGGTCGTGACCGGACTCCAGGCCCTCCAATCCGCCTTCTTCCGGCCGAACGTGCTGTTCCTCACGGCGCCGGAGCAGGAAGAACGCCGCCCGGAGTACGGCCAGATCATCCAGCAGGCGCGGCGCACCGGCGTCGGCATCCTGCTCCTCGCCCTCCACCCGAAGGCGGGCTTCGGGGTCAACAACGTGGTCAACGTCTGGGTGCGCGAGCAGCCCCACTGGGACGTCGAAGAGGCCTTCCGGCTCAACAACCTCAATTTGTCGCTCCTGATGGCCTACCGGCTTCAGCGGGCGTGGCGCGCCGACCTGAACCTCATCTGTGCCGTGTCGGAGCGGGAATCGGTGCCCCGGGCCCGCGACTTCCTCGACCAGCTCGTCGATCTCGGTCGCCTGCCGGCGGCGACGAACCGCATGGTGCGCGTCGGCTCGTTTCCCGGCGTGACCGCCTCCGCGCCCGGGTGCGACCTCTCGATCGTGGGACTCGGGCCCGAACCGGACTTCGCCTTCGTGCGCCGCGTGGCCGATCTGACGCGCTCCACCTGCCTCTTCGTCGCCGACTCGGGGCGCGAGAGCGCGCGGGCCTGAGACACCGTCGGGACACGCGCCTCGGCCGAGGTGTCTGGACGCTCACCCGGAGGGCTCGCCATACTCCTTCGAATCCGCCGCGCCCCCACCCTCTGCGAGACCACCATGATCGCCGAAGCCTCGATGCTCGTCGCCGCGCTGCTGCCGACCCCGACGGTCGCACCCATCTGCGATCCCGTGTCCGGACCCGCCCTCACCTTCGAGGCCGCCGCCGAGGCCCCGGATCTGCGCGAACTCTACGAGGGGGGGCAGTCGTTCGAGGACTTCCTTTCCCAGGCGGAGCGTCGGAAGGATCTGTGGGAGAAGAACTGGGGCCGAAGCGACGCCATCGATGCCGACATGGTCGCGCGAGCGACGGCGGTGGGCGGGGTCTGGCATTTCCTCGTGGTGGCCGTGGACTCGTGTTCCGACTCGGTCAGCACGATTCCCTACCTGGCGCGGCTCGTGGCCGAGGCCGACAACCTCCACATGCGCATCGTCGATCCGGACACCGGCGCCGAGGTGATGCGCTCTCATCGCACCCCGGACGGACGCCCCTCGACGCCCACGGTGGTCCTCCTCGATGAGAACTACGACGAGGTGGGATGCTTCATCGAGCGCCCCACCTGGCTGCGCGACCACATTCTCGAAAACCCCGACGACCTCGACCGTTCGGGCATCTTCGAGATGAAGATGGAGTGGTACGACGACAACGCCGGAGCCGACACGGTCGAAGACATGGTCACGATGGTGGAGGCCGCCGGCCGCGGCGAGGTGCAGTGCGCCTCGTCGTCGAACTGAGCCGTCGGATCCTCACGCGCGGCTCGGCGCACATGACGCGCCTCCTCACGCTGGCGTGCCTGCTTTCGGGCTGCCAGCAGGCCGTCCAGGAGCCGCCGCAGGCCACGCTGCCCGGAGACGTCGCTCCCCTCACCGCCGCCGACCTGCGTCTCGACTCGGTCGCCTACATCGAGCTGCTCGCCGCCGAAGACCGGCGCGCCGCCGAGGACGGCGACCTCGACCGGATCTTCGATGCGCTCGGCACGGACTCGGCGCCGCTGCGGCGAGCGGCCGCGCGGGCTCTGGGTCGTCTGGAGCGACCCGGACTCGTGGGTCGGCTACTCGCCCACGTCGACCCGGCCGGGGGCGATCCGTCTCCCGAGGTG
>JANQNV010000271.1 GCA_028279425.1 Longimicrobiales bacterium
CGACTTCCCTTCACCGTGTAGCCCTGATCCGTGAGCAGGCGCTTGATGGGCGCGTATAGATCCGCTCGCGACGGTGCTGGTCGAACACCATCGCGAGGCTCAGCCAGACGATCATGCCGCACAGCGTCGCCAGACCCGCCGTGAACCCAGCGTGGTCGTTGGCCAGCAAGCCGTAGATGAGGAGGATGAACCCGATGACGCCCTGAAGGGCCAGCCCGAGAAGGGCCACGCCCGCGGCGCGCTTGTAGCTCTGATGGTCGGCTTGCATCTGTCCTCACTCTGCCGGAGGGGCGCGCCGAGAGCGGGGCGCACCCGAGTGTGAAACACGCGATCCCCCCCGGAACGTCGAATGACCCCACCCTGAGAGAGGCGGATTCTCGCCCCCGACCGCTGGCGTGTCCACCGATAGGACCACATCCGCGCGAACCGCGTCTGCCCGGGGCACGTTGATGTACGACGGGGCCCGCTCTATGTTCGCTGGGCCTCGCATTTCCCTCAACGGGTCGATCGACGACCCGAAACCGGGCCCCTCTCGCCCGATCACGCCCACCGGCTCCTCTCCCCACCGGTCTCTCCCCCTCGACCCCCCCGGATCCGACGATGGTTCGCCAGACCCTCACCATTGCGCGAAACGCGTTCCTCGAGAGCGTCCGCCAGCCGGTCTACTTCATCGTGGTCGTCCTCGCGGCCATCTTGCTCATCTTCACCACCGCCAGCACCGGCTACTCCATGGCCTACTCGGATGCCTCCGAGGTTGGCGGCGACAATAAGCTCTTGCTGGACATCGGTTTAGCGACGGTCTTCGTCGCCGGTGGGCTCCTGGCCGCCTTCATCGCCACCGCCGTCCTCACACGAGAGATCGAGAACCGAACCGTCCTCACGGTCGTCTCCAAGCCGATCCCCAGGCCCGTCCTCGTCATCGGAAAGTACCTCGGCGTCGCCATCGCCATGATCATCGCCACGCTCATCATGCTCGCCGTGATGCAGATGGCGGTCCGTCACGGCGTCCTCACCACCGCCGCCGACCGGCTCGATGGGCCCGTCATCATCTTCGGGCTCCTCGCCTTCCTCATCTCCGTCGGCGTCGCCGGCTGGTGCAACTACTTCTACGGCTGGGTCTTCTCCCAGACCGCCACCCTCCTGCTCTGCCCGCTCATGCTCCTCGCATGGCTCGGCGTCCTCCTCGTCGGAAAGGGCTGGGTCGTCCAGCCGATCGGCACCGACTTCCTCCCGCAGATCACCATCGCCGCCGGCGCGATGATCCTCGCCCAACTCGTCCTCACCGCGATCGCCATCGCAGCCTCCACCCGCTGCGGCCAGGTGATGACCATCGTCGTCGCCAGCATCGTCTTCTTCGTCGGCCTCCTCTCCAACGGGCTCTTCGGATCGAACGCCATCCGGAACACCCACATCGGCAAGGTCATCGCCGCCGAACCCGTCCTCGCCGGGCACACCTGCTTCGAGCACGTCGGCGACGCCTTCACGCTCGAGTTCGAGTTCCCGCCGCACAAGACCGTCCGCCCCGGCGACTCCTTCTACTACGGGCCCAACCCCAACGGCTTCGCGCTGGCCGTGCCCAACTTCACCCCCTTCGAAGGCGATGTGAACTCGCGCACCGACAAGTACGGCGAAGGCGTCCCCGCCGGCGTCATCGTCGAATCCGTCGATGGCAAGGAGATCGTGATCCGCCACATCGGCAACCAGCAACTCGCCAAGCTCCGCGTCCCGGGGCCCGGCGACTACGCCTTCTTGCAGCCGACACAGTTCAAACCGATCTGGATCATGCTCTGGGGCGTCGTGCCCAACATGCAGATCTTCTGGCTCGCCGATGCCGTGACCCAGGGACACAACATCCCGCTCAGCCACCTCCTGTTGGTCGTCGGGTACGCGTTCGCCCAGATCGTCGCGATCCTGGCGTTGGCCATATTCCTGTTCCAAGGACGCGAGGTCGGGTAGGATCTGGTCAGACCGAGCGATCAGGCTTGTGGAGGCTTCACGATGGAAGGCAAGCAGAAGACCAAGCTCATTTTCGCGATCGTCGTCCTCGTCGGCGCCACGGTCTGGATCCTCAGCAGCCTCGGCGTCTTCCGTTCGGGCCCCAAGGGCGTCGACCCGAACGCCACGCCACAGAACTTCACCGCCGGTGATCCGACACCGGTCGAGACCAACGGGAACTCGGCCCCGGGCTCCACGCCCCCCGGCATCACCCCGGTCCCGCCGGCCCATGAGGCCCAGCCGCGACCCCCAACCCGCCCCGGGTTCTAGCCACTCCCACAACTTGTCAGCCGTTCAGGAACGCAGCGCGCTCTGCGCCGACGACGACAGCGTGCGCTCGTACGCCTCCGTGCACCGCACGGCCGCGCGGTCCCACGTCAGACGCTTCAACTCCAGCGGCGCGTGCCTGCGAAGCTCCGCCCCAAGTGGCGCGTGACGCAAGACCGAGATGATCTTGTTCGCCATGTCGTCGACATCCCAGAAGTCGACCTTCAGCGCGTGGCGCACCACCTCGCTCACACCGGACTGCTTCGAGATGATCACAGGCGTGTTGTTCCGCATCGCCTCCAGCGGCGCGAGCCCGAACGGCTCCGACACGCTCGGCATCACGTAACACGACGCCATCCGGAACGCCTGGTCCACCTGCGACCCACGCAGGAAACCCGCGAACAGCACGCGCGACCCGATCCCGAGCTGCGCCGCCTCCTCGATCATCCGAACCGCCATGTCCCCCGATCCCGCCACCAGGAACTTTGTGTCCGGAGCCTTCTCCAGCACGCGCTTGGCCGCACGCACGAAGAACTCCGGACCCTTCTGCATCGTGATCCGCCCCAGGAACAGCACGATCTTGTCGCGCTCGCCGATGATCTCACCGTCCTTCGGCTGCACGCTGTCCTGCTCGATCCCGTTGTACACGACGTCGATCCGAGCCTCCGGAATCCCGTACCGACGCATGCACACCGACTTCGTCAGCCGGCTCACCGCAAGCACGCGATCCGCCCCGCTCAACCCCGCTCGCTCGATCTCGCGGATCCGCGCATCACCGCCCTCGCCCGCACGGTCGTACTCCGTCGAGTGGATGTGCGCAACCAGCGGCTTCCCCGAACGCGCCTTGACCATCAGCCCGGCCGGATACGTCATCCAGTCGTGCGCGTGAATCAGATCGAACTCCTCACGCTCCGCCAGAGCCGCCACCGTCGCGGCATACCGACGCGTGTTCTCGATCGGATCCCCCGAGTAGTCATCCCCGGCCTTCCGCGCCTGACCGGGCGCGCCGCCCTGATCTCCTCCGGAACCCGACCCCCCCTGCGCCGCCGCAGGTGAGCCCGGCTCACGCGGAGCGCCCTCCGGCACCGGGCCCGTGTGGTGCGCCCCCGTCGCATCGATCCACCCGTCCGGTGTGATCTCACGCACGATCTCGTGCCGGCTCCGCCCGGTCCGGAACTCCACACTCATCTCCCCGACAGCGCCGCCATCCCCATACGGGCTCTCGTACGGCGCCGGAACCTCACGAAACTCCACCCGCTCGAACTCACCCTCACGCGCGCTCGCCGATCCCTCGCTCGACGACGCGTCGTTCGCCGGCTGCGCGGCGTCCGAAGCCGCGGCGTCGGCGCCCGGCGAGTGGGAGTGGGGGGGGGTTGGAGGGGGTGGGGGCGGTGGTGGGGCGGTGGGGGCCGCTGCGCCGGGACCCGTCCCCTCCGGTGTCGGCGCGCTCGCGGACTCCGGCGGGGTGGGGGGGTCAAGGTCCTCCGGGGTCAGCAGCGTGATGTGCGAAGCATGCGAGCGATCGACGCTCTTGGGCAGCACGAACACGACCTCGTGCCCCATCCGATCCAGGGCCTTGGTCAGCCCGTAGCAGGCCGTGCCGAGCCCACCCGCGATGAACGGGGGGAACTCCCACCCGAGCATCAAGACGCGCATGGTCGGCTCCAGCTTCCACCGCAGGCACGGCTCACGCCTGCTCATCCTCTTCGGGCTTCAGGTCACCGAGGCCGCCGAACACGATCGCGTACGCGCGCAGGAACTGCGAGCAGTTGTCGCTCGCGCCCTGCTCGTCGGCCTGGGCCGGCGCGAACGCCATCGGCGTCCGGAAGACGTACTCCATCTGCTCGCTGCGGAAGTGCTCGAAAGCCAGCACGTCCCCGCTGTAGCCGAGGTCGTTGGCCTCCTCGTCGACGAGCTCCTCGAGCTTGTCGCCGGTGTACATCAGGTCCGCCTCGATCGACTGGCTCAGCCACCGATCCGGCGTCGCCATCACCACCCACACGCGCCCGCCGTCGAACTCCACGCGGTAGGCGACGTCGTCGTGGTCGGCGTGGGTGCAGACGAGTCGTCCGTCGGTCCTGCGAACGCTCGCGAACGCCTCCGCGAGCGCCGGATCGCCCTCGAGGCGACGCAAGAGAGAGTCGATCTGGTCCATCGCTGCCTGCGCCATGTGTGGCCCTTCCCACGTACTCCGAGCGCGCACACCGCGCACGCACGACCATAGGCGCATCCACGTGCGCACAGCGCGCACCAAACCCCGCGCAGGCACATTGCCAACCCCCAATCAGTGACTCTCAAACCGGCGGAATCTGTCGGCTTCAGGCCGTCGCCAAACCAGCCCGCGGCCCGGCCGCACGGTGCTGGGCCACGGAGGCCACCCCGACGCCCGCGTCCTCGATCGTCCGGACCAAGTCCCCAAGCGAGACCCGACGACGGTCGAACCAGACGAGGACGCCCGGCTCCGTGGGCTGCAGGTCCACCGAACCAGCCCCGCCAAGCACCTCGCCAAGAGCCTTCACGGCCCGCGAGATCCCCATCGGGGAACGGTCATCCTTCAGCCTGATGAACGCAACGTAAGCGGTGCCCGGGTTCATGTGCCGACTCCTTCAGCCTGCGTCCCGCGTGGGCCCCAACTCCGTTCGGGCCACGTCTCGTCGCGCGTCGCGCCTGGGAAGGGTCGCCATCGCGGCATGCAGGCCTCGGATCACCCCACCGAGCAAGCCCGGAGGGGCCGAGTCGCGTCGTGCGCGACCCGCAGCCGGCGAACCGTCCCTGTTCGCGAAGCGAATCCAAACTACGGTGAACACAATCGCAACGCGAGCGTTTTCTCCGAAGTTCAACCGAGCCTGAGATGCCCTGTTTGGGGTGTATCAGCGTCCCTTCCCGCGATTCCGACTCGACTCGGCCCGGTCCGACGTCTATTTTTCGCGGCACCGGATGGTCCACCGACCTCCGATCAGATTGGCCCAGGTGGCGGAATTGGCAGACGCGCTACCTTGAGGTGGTAGTGGGGGCAACCCCGTGGAGGTTCGAATCCTCTCCTGGGCATTCTGCAGGACGAACGACCCGTGCAAGCCGGGTCGGCTCACGCCAATCGGGCGTGAAGCGGGAACCGCACCGCCCGATTCACGGAATCGGCTCCCGATGTCCCTCGATGCCATCACGCGGATCTGTCGACTGGCCCCGCTCCCGCTGGCCATCTGCGCACTCCTCGCCACCGCACAACCCGAGGCCCCGCCGTCGCCCGCCCAGCCCCCAGCGACGACAGACGACGCCGAGTCGGAGACGTCAGAGCCCCAGGAGGTCGAGGTCTTCCTCGAAGACGGCCAGTCCTTCACCGGCCTCCTCCTCGAAGAGCGACCCGACGCCCTCGTCCTCCGGATCGCGGGGATCAAGGCCACATTCCCAACGACGCAGATCAAGCGCTACACCAAGCTCGAGCCCGTCGAGGTCCGCTACTGGCGCATGCGCGAGACCATGGGCCGCGACGTCACGCGCCTGCTCGTCCTGGTCGAGTGGCTCCGCGACCGGGAGCGCTACGACCTGGCACTCGTCGAGCTCGACCGCATCCTCGAGTTCGCGCCGGGCCACGCCGAGGCGCTCCTCCAGGTCAAGCTCATCACCAAGCTCCGCGACATGCACGAGTCCGGAGACGAGCAACGCCCGTCGCCAACCCAGGACGCCGACGCTCCCCGCCCCGGCTTCCCGCTCCTGAGCCCAGACGAGATCAACCTCATCAAGGTCTACGAGGTCGACCTCGACGACCCGCCCGACATGGTCATCACGCGCGACACCATCGAGCGCCTCCTCAAGGAACACGTCGGCGACCCGCTCGTCCCCACCACCCGCGAGGGACGCGAGGCCTACCTCCGCAAACGCCCCGAAGAGATCCTCGACCTCATGTTCCGCCTCCAGGCGCGACCCTTCTACGACGAGGTCCGCGTCGACCCCCTCGACCAACCAAACTCCATGCGCCTCTTCCGAGATGAGGTCCACGCCACCTGGCTCATCAACGCCTGCGCAACCACCGCATGCCACGGAGGCGCCGACGCAGGACGACTCCGCCTCTACCCCAGACGACCGCGATCAGACCGCGCCGTCTACACCAACTTCATCATCCTCGAACGCCACCGCCTCCCCGACGGCACCCCCCTGATCAACTACGACGACCCCAAGAAGTCCCCCCTCCTCCAGGCCGGCCTCCCACGCAGCGAGTCCCTCTATCCCCACCCCGAGGTGCTCCGCGGCGTCGCCAGACGCGAGGCCTGGCGACCCCTCTT
>JANQNV010000291.1 GCA_028279425.1 Longimicrobiales bacterium
CCCCAGGCCCCCCGCACCGGCGGTCGCATCCACGAGCCCCCCGCCGCCAGCGACCCGCCCAGCACCACCGCCCGCGGCTCCGGCTCCCGTTTACGGCCCGGCGTATGGTCTCGCTCCCCCCGGCCACCCCGAGCCACCGCGACCGGTGACGCCTCCTCCGGGGCCCGGCGCAGACCGGGGAACCGATCGGGTTCGAGAAAAGGAGCCCATCGACCCGTGGCTCCGACCGGCTTTCGGCGTGCGACTGGGCGGCTACGGCTTCCGCCACTCGGGCGACGGAAAGACCCGATGGAACGAAGGGGAGGCGGGCGGCATCGGCTTGTTCTCGACGCTCGATTTCACGCACTACTGGTTCGCCGAGCTCGGAATCGACTTCTACACGGCGACCGACGGAGCCGTGAAACGCGAAGGCATCGACCGGACGACGGGTTCCACGGTGGCCGCGGTGGGCTTCCGGTTCGCCCCGCACTTCGTCTTCACGCCGTACGCACAGATCGGTGGGGGATTCGACATCACCAAGTTCGAGGCGAAAGACGAGGGGATCAGCGGCACTCGACTCGACGGTCTCGCCTTCGTCGGCCTCGGAGGCGAGTTCAACATTCGGGACCACGCCAAGCTCGGCTTGAACTTTCGGGTTCTCGCGGCCGGCTATCCCGGACTCCAACAGTCCGAGGAGGGCTCGTCCGACCCCGCACGGGTCGTTCACGATTTCGGCGTCGCGAGCCAGTTTCAGCTGTTCTTTCGCTACGCGCTCTGAGCCGAGGGCGTGACGGGCGGGCGTTCGCGCGCCAGTTGCCAGAGACGCGCCGCGTGTTAACACGCGCCCAGTGCTGCTCCGTCGCGCCGTGTTGGACGCCATCGTCCGCGGAGATGTAAGCGTCGTCTTCCGAAAGTGGGCGCGACCCACGGTCCGGTCGGGCGGCACGCTCAAAACCGCCGTCGGGGTCTTGAGCATCGATGCGGTCGACGTGGTGGCCCTGTCGAAGATCGCTCCAAGAGACGTTCGGGCAGCGGGTTACGCCACGAAGGCGGAGTTGGTGGCGGATCTCGCGACGCGGCCGGGCAAGGTGTACCGAGTCGCGGTCTCGTTTGCCGGAGAAGACCCACGAATCGCGCTGCGCAAGAAGCGTGTTGGCAAGGCGGATCGTCAGGAGCTCGATCGCAAGCTGGCTCGCATGGATGCGGCGTCGCCTTGGACTCGTCGGTACCTCGAGCTCATCGCCGGGAGGCCGGGCACGAGGGCGCCGGACTTGGCCGAGTCCCTCGGGATGGAGACCAAGCCGTTCAAACAGAGGGTGCGTCGGTTGAAGGCGCTCGGCCTGACCGAAAGCCTGAAGGTGGGGTATCGGCTGTCGCCGCGGGGGCGATCGTATTTGCGAGGTCGTTAGGGCGGTCGCAGCGGCGAGTGTGCCCGCGAGCGGTTGGAATCCGGGTGGGTTTCATCAACTCGGTCCGCTAGCGAGACTCAAGAGAGATGCTTCGAACTCGGCGGGGGTGGCTCGCGGTGCTCGTCGTGCTGGCCGGAGCCTGCGGCAGCCGAGGGGACCTGCTGATTCCGGTGCGCAATGACGACGTTGGTATGGCCGGTTCTGCGGGGCGGGTCGGAGGGCCGGGGGCGGGAACGCAGCCGGCGTGCGGCAATGGGGTGCTCGAAGTGGGGGAGATGTGTGATGGCGCGCAGCTGGGCGGCGAGAGCTGCGCGAGCGTGACCATGGGGACGACTCCGCTCGGGGACCTCGCGTGCTCCAGCGCCTGTACTTTCGACACGTCGGACTGCGACCGAGAGTCGGGTGGGGGTGCTGGATTCGGAGGGTCGGGTGCCGGTCCGGGCGTTGGCGGGATGGGAGCCGGAGTAGGTGCTGGGGGTATGGGACCAGGGGTGCCGTAGCGGTCGGATGTTGCGGCACGCGCACCGCTGACGTTTGCCGCGCCTCGTGCCCGAAACGCGAAGCCACCCCGGGCGGCCGCGAACGAATGTCGCCGCCGGCCACGGCTTTGTCGTCTCCGGATGGTCGGTGTCGGCGCCCGATCACGTACCCCTGGGAAGGACGGAGATCACCCCGTCGCGACAGGAGTTCGAGCCATGGGTCTTACGAAAGAAAAGCACGGCGCCGGCGGACGGGACGTCCGGCTTCGGACGCGCGCCAGTAGCGTTCTCGGGGCTGCCCTTCTGCTCACGCTGCCGTCCGCGTGTGGCGGAGCGGGATCCGAGTCCCGAGGCTTCGACGGGGTGGGCGCCGGCGGTGCGGCTGTCGAGGCGGGCGATGGGCCGACCGGATCCGGTGCGACGGGAACGGGTGGCGCGAGCACTCCGGGTACGGGCGGCACTGGCGCCGTCGTGGGTGGGGCCAGTGGTTCGGGGGGCACGAGCGTG
This sequence comes from Longimicrobiales bacterium, assembly GCA_028279425.1. GTDB lineage: Bacteria > Gemmatimonadota > Gemmatimonadetes > Longimicrobiales > Gaopeijiaceae > Gaopeijia. The sequence goes on from JANQNV010000291.1 coordinate 2,375, forward strand.
CCCGGTGCGGGGGGCGCCGGTGGAGTGAGCGGTTCAGCAGGGATCGCCGGCATGGCTGGCATCAGTGCAGGAGGCACGGGCGCAGTGGGTACCGGAGGCATCGGTGCCGTTGCGGG
>JANQNV010000292.1 GCA_028279425.1 Longimicrobiales bacterium
GGGCACGCGACCCGCGCGACCCGTGGACGCACGCCCGGTGGAGGCGCGGCCGGGGGCCGTGGCCCGAGTGCCACCGCCCCGTGCGGTCGATCCGGCGCGCGTGGTCCGCGTCGCCGCGTCCGAGGGGGCCCCTCCGACGCGAGGTGCGCGACGATTGACCGCCGTCGCTCCACCGCTACGCGCCGCCGTACCACGTCGCCCAGCCGTGGCGTCGGGACGACCCGCGACCGTGCCGCGACGGCCGGCCGAGGGTGCGGCGGACGCCCTGGGTGTGGCGGTGGAGGTCGGCTGCGCGCTCGGGCGGGGCTGGGCACGCCGCCCCGTGGCTACGGCCCCGCGAGACGGACTCTCCTTGTAGCGTGCGCTCCCCGCGAAGCGAGCGTTGCCCGCGTAGTACGGGGTCGCGACACGCCCACGGTGCGATGCGTAGTACACCCCAGCGTACCGGTGACGGGCCGGGTAGTAGCTACGGACGTAGAGTGGGCGCCCGTTCCAATACGAGCCGTCGTAATACCCGTCCCAATAGCCGTCCCAGTACGTGGCCCAGGGGTCGTACGCCCAGTAGGGCCCCCAGGGATCGTAGAACGGATCGGCCACGTAGGCGTACCGCGGCCTGGTCCAGCCGTAGTAGCCGTACCGGGGCCCGGAATAGCGGTAGTCCCAGGTGTACGTCGGGTAGTAGGACGCCGTGATGAAGCACTGGTCGTACGTGTACCAGTACGGGTCGTAGCAGCTCGCGGTGTAGTGGGCAGGCCCCGCGTAGACTCCGTACCCGGAGTAGTGCGGGTTCGCGTACCCGAAGGAGGCCCCGTAGTAGACGGACGAATAGTCGTGGATCGGGCCACCCACCCCGAACGAAACGCCGGTGAACAGCGGTCCGGCGGCCAGGGTGAACGAAACTGACGCCTGAGCCTGAACCCCGACGGCTCCGAACGAGAGCAGTGTTGCCAGAATCAGTGCCGATCGTGCTGGACTGCGCACGGTGTCCTCCTTCGTGTGGATCTGCTCCCGTGCAGGTGCACGACGCGTGCCGTGGCTTCTTGGGTGGCACAAAATGCTCATCTACAACCGCTTACGTGTCGTGATGTCATGTGGTATCTCATGTGCCGCGATGTCCGAACCGTGAGACACCCGTTGTGCGGAGGGGACACCCGAGGAGACACATTGTCACCCCGGTGAATCCGCCTCATCACGCCGCCTCGGCGGCGATGTGGTCCAGGAAGCGCTCGAGTCGTTCGTCGTCCGTGGTCAGATTCGGTGAGACTCGCAGGGTGTTCAACGTCCCACCGAACGCCCGAAGGACCACGCCGCGCTCGTCGAGCAGGGCGGAGCCCAGCTCGGGAGCGGCCCGCCCCCTCACGCCCACGGCCATGATCACCGAGCGGAGGGCGGGGTCCGTCGGCGAGCCCCACCGGAGCCGGTCGTCTTGCGTTACCCGAGTGTGCACCCGTTCCCACAACGCGTCGTACCGCCTGGTCTTCTCCGTCTGGCCGATGCTGGTCTGGAAGTCCAGCGCGTCGCCGAGGGCCACGACCGCCGGCCACGCGCGGGTGGAGTAGTCTTCGTACTTCCTGGCGGTGGTCCGCACACGATCGCCACCCGTTTTGAACCACATGCGAGGTACCGCGGCCTGAAGAGACTCGGACGCCCAGAAGAGGCCGAGCTCCTTCGGGGACTGGAGCCACTTGTGGCCGCTCATCGCGTAGGCATCGACGCCGGCCGCGTCGAGGTCGACCGGGATCATGCCGGCCGATTGGGCCCCGTCCACGAGCACGAATTCGACCCCCCGATCCCGCGCGGCGTCCGCGATTGCGCGCAGGGGGTGCACCATCCCGATCATGTTGTCGATGTGCGGGAT
>JANQNV010000294.1 GCA_028279425.1 Longimicrobiales bacterium
TGCAGCGGCCGCGAGCAAGACGTCGCCTCCGACGAGGGTGGCCGCCAGGAGGTCGTCGTCTTCCAGGTCGCCGAGGATGCCGGCGGCGACGCCGAACCAACTCCCCCACAGCGCGCCGAGGTTGGCGGCGGTGGCCTGTGCGTCGGTGATCGAGCGGCGGCTGAGCAGGGCGCCGGTGGCGGCACCGACCGCGCTTCCAGCGATCATCGCGGTGAACGTCTCCTCGCTCGTGTCGCCATCGAAGCAGGGCCGCTGCGGCAGGCAATCACCGGCGTCCTCGCCGATGTCCAGGACCTCGCGCCAGCCGAAGCCTTGCCACGCGCCCCACGTGCCTCCCCACGTGATGGCGCGGGCCTGGCCGACGGTGAGATCGGTGCGTCGGGCCACGGCTCGGCTCGCGACGAAGCCCAGGGGTCCTCCTAGAAGGAGTCCCACGCCGTACGGTTCCGGTTCGTCAGCACCGAAGGCTCCCGGCACAGCCACTCCGAGCCACGCGCCGAAGAGCGTGCCCCAGATGCGCAGTTCGGTCGACCCATCCGACGTGTCTCTGCTGCCGATGAGCCCCAGAGCCGCGCGCGCCTCGACCGCGGCAGGGGTAGAGGGGAAGCGCCGGAGAATCAGTCGGTAGAGCGCTTCGGCCACTGCCGGCCGCCCCTCCCGTTCGAAGTCACGCGCCGCCTCGAAGAGCACCCCTGCCGAGTCGGTCGGGCTCACTCCGACCTGACCCGCGGACGGTGCCGGGGTCAGCGCGGCGACGCAGAGGCCGAGTATGGCGATGGCCATGGTCGCCAACCCGGAGCGACGCTGGCGCATGCCCGAAGATTCCCTTGGCCTCGTAGATCCCCCTGGGCTCGAAGATCGCTCGGCCGATGCGTGGTCACGCATGTTCGCGTAGGTATCCGGTGTGGGGTGGCGGGATGTCGGAAGGCTCGGGAATCGCCCCCGAGTCCATTATACTAGAGGTTGTCTGGGGCGCTCCCCTCCGCGGCCCCGCCATGGCGCAGGAGCGTCTCAACCGATCGGATGGGGACAGGACACCGAGTGAAGCCTGGACCCCCTCCAGGAGTGATGGCCCCACAGTGTCCGAGCAATCCAACCTCGACGACCCGCTGGTCGCTCTTGGAGTGGAGCATCCCATCTGGGACCGCTTCTTCATGATCAACCCGCTCGTGCTCATCGGCACCCGCGAGTTGGATGGATCCTGGAACCTCGCCCCGAAGCACATGGCGACCGCGCTGGGGTGGGAGAACTTCTTCGGGTTCGTGTGCACGCCGGCTCACTCGACGTGGGAAAATGCCCGTCGGGAAGGGTGCTTCACCGTGAGCTTCCCACGTCCGTCGCAGGTGTTGATGGCGAGTCTCGCCGCGGCGCCTCGCTGCGGACACGGTGAGAAGCCGGCTCTCGACGCCCTCGCGACCCGCGCCGCCACGGTGGTCGACGGTGTGCTCCTCGACGACGCCTACCTGCACCTCGAGTGCGAGACCTACCGCATCGTCGATGGGTTTGGAGACAACAGCCTCATCACGGGTCGGATCGTGGAGGCGCTCGTGGCCGAATCGTCCCTACGCTACGAGGATCGCGACGACGAGCAGGCTGTATTCGAGGCCCCCTTGCTCGCCTACCTCCACCCCGGGCGTTGGGCGGAGATCTCCCATTCGTTCGCCTTTCCGTTTCATCGGGGATGGACCCGCTGACATGAAGGCTACCGAAAACGGCGTTCAGGTCGCCGAAGAAGCGTCGAGGCTGCTGCGCCACGTGCGGGGGATGGCCGACGAGTTCGTCGAGTTCCTGACGGGCCTCTGTCGAATCGAGTCGCCCACCGATCATCCGGAGACCCAGTCCGACGTGCACGCCTTCATAGGACCCGCACTCGAGGAACTCGGGTTCGACCTTCGAATCGTGCCGGGACGCACGACGGGTGATCACCTCCTCGCGCGGCCGAAGCGGCCCTCCCGCGGTGCTGCCCGCCAGCTCCTCATTGGACACAGCGACACCGTGTGGCCGCTTCACACATTGGCGCGCATGCCCGTTCAGGTGGTCGACGGGCGACTGCATGGGCCGGGCACCTTCGACATGAAGGGCGGGTTGGCCCAGATCGTGTTCGCCCTCCGCGCGCTTCGCGAACAGGGGCTCGAGCCCAGCGTCGAGCCGGTGGTGTTCATCAATGCCGACGAGGAGGTGGGCAGTCCGGACTCCAAGCGGCATGTGCGCCGACTGGCGCGGAGCGTCGATCGCGCGTTCGTGCTCGAGCCCGCCCTGGGCCCCAGCGGTCTCGTCAAGACGGCCCGCAAGGGCGTCGGCCACTTCGAGGTCACGGTGCGTGGGCGAGCCGCGCATGCGGGACTCGAGCCCGAGGCGGGCGCGAGCGCGATCCTCGAGTTGTCGCACCTGATTCAGCGACTGAATGCCCTCAACGACCCGGAGAAGGGGAGCACGGTCAATGTGGGGCTCGTCGACGGGGGCACGCGCGCGAACGTCGTTGCCGCGGAAGCCCGCGCCTCGGTCGACGTGCGGGTGGCGACCGCGGCCGAGGGGGAACGTCTCGAAGGGCTGATCATGGCCCTCGAGCCGGTCACCCCGGGTGTGTCACTGGAGGTGGCGGGGGGCATCCGCGTGGCGCCGCTCGAGCGCACCCCTCGTAACCTGCGCCTCTGGGAGAAGACGCGTGAGGTGGGTCGAAGTCTCGGCTTCGACCTCGACCACACGATGGCCGGGGGCGGTTCCGACGGAAACACGACGAGCCTCTTCACGGCGACACTCGATGGCCTCGGTTGTGTGGGGGACGGCGCCCACGCCGATCACGAACACATCGAGATCGAGCCCTCTCTGGATCGGTGTGCGTTGTTGGCGCGACTCCTCATGTCGTCGGCCTGAGCGCTTTATTCGAGGAGGCGTGCATCTTGTGTGGACGTCGTTGGCTCCCGAGCTCCTTCCAAAGGCGCGCCCGGACACTCACGAAGTAGTCGACCAGGAGCGCCAGCGCCTGGCGCTCGTAGGCTTCGCCGAGAACCCATCGCATGACCGGGTATCCGGCGAAGGCATCACATAGCACGGCGACCGTTTCGGCCTTCCTCGGCGTGCTCGCCCTCCTCGGTCTGCTAACTCGCAGGGGACGGGGCCACGCGTCGGGAAGCTCGACCTGGGGCCACAACTCGAACGTCGTCGAGTCCCCATCGCGACGCCGGCGAGAGCGGGTCGAGGCGTCTCCGTCAGACGAACGAAGCCACGATTCGCCGGATCACCTCGTCGGCGAAGGGTACGTCGCCGTCCATCCGGCGGTTGTCGTTGCCCTGGCGCACTACGACCAGATCGAGGCTGGGGATCACGAAGCTGTGGTTCAGGTTGTGGCCTCTGGACATGACCAGGTCGCTCGGCACGCCCTCGATCTCGTCCATGATCCAGAAGGTGTAGCCGTAGGGGGACGGCGTACTGCCGTCGTCGCGCTCGTAGCGGCGCATGGCCAGATCCATCCACGATTCCGAAACGAGCTGCCGGTCGCCCCAACGACCGCGATGCAGCCAGAGGTAGGCCAGCCGGGCGAAGTCCCGCGCGGTGCAGCGGAAGGTGCTTCCGACGATCGAGTTGGTGCCGTAGGGGCTTTCGCTCATGTCGGCGCCGTAGGCGTCGCAACCGGTGCTGCCCCCGATCCCCCACCCGGGCACCTTCGCGAAGTTGAGTTCTCGGCGATCGAAGTAGGGCATGTCGCCGTATTCGTTGTCGCGGAGTCCCCGGTCCATCCCGATGGGTCCGAGCACCCGGTCGTAGATGTAGGGCCCCACCCGTTCGCCCGAGACGTTGCGCATCGCCAGGGCCAATTGCTCGAGGCCGTAGTTGCTGTAGGTGTAGTCGGTGCCTGGCTCGAACTTCAGGGTGTGGTGGTCGGGAACGTCTGCGAACCGCCACCAGCCGAAACAGTACTCGTACATCTGGAACGGGCCCTCGAATCCCCGATACCGGATCCGCTCGGAGGGGGCGAGCCAGGGCTCCCGCGTCTCGTGGCCCGACGTCATCGAGATCGCGTGTTTGACCAGGATCCGCGTCTTCGTTTCATCGGTCAACTCGCGATCCCAGATCTGCGGGATCAAGGAGTCTTCGCGAGACATCCCCACCAACGGGGTCTCGAGGTCGACCTGGTCGGAAAACTCATCGAGGAACACCCCAACGGCGGTCCCGAAGACGGACTTGGTCGACGACTTCATGTCGTTGCAGGTCGTCTCGGTCCAGCGCTCGGGTCCGCCCTCGGTGCCGGTCACGTAGCTCTCGGCCACGACGTGGCCCTGATGAATGACCAGCAGTGCGGCACCGTGACTCGTGGAGGCTCGCTCGCCGTCGTGATAGGCGACCGCGTCCGCGAGGCGTGTCGGGTCGAGGCCGAGGTCGCCCGGCTCCGCTCGTCGCCAGCCCCCCTCCGACTCCGGCGGGGGCACGTACATCGACCCAGGCGGGCTCTGGGCCGCGGCGTCGGTAGGCGGGTCCCCGCCTCGCTCCTCCCGGCCGACCTGGTCGCGACAGCCGCCGAGCGTCGACAATCCGACCGCGCTCAACCCCGCCGCTCCTGCCAGTCTGATCAGCTCGCGGCGGCTCAAATCATGGGGGGTCATGGGTGCTCCGATGTAGAGGGGTGGCGCGACAGCGAACGCAGATGGGACTTGTACCTCCCGCCCGCAGCGCCCTGTGCCAGAAACGTCCGGGCTGGGACGTAGGTCCACGGGGGCGCGACTCGGTCGGGTGCCCTTGGGGCGGCACCATGCGAGACGGACTCCGGGCCGGTCAAGGCCCGGAGCGCCCGTCAGCTCCCGTCGCCGGGAACCCGCAGGAACTGCGGTGTCAGCTGGTCGACCTTGCCCGGGCCGTTGCCCAGTCGTCCGAGGGCGTCGTCACCCCAGCACATCAGCTCGTAGTCGGCGGTGATGCCGCATGCCATGCCCGCGCTCTGTGAGATGTGGATGAAGAGTTCGCTCGTCGCGAGGGCGGTCGGTGTCAGTCGGTGGACGAGGGTGCCGTCGCCCACCTGGCCGAAGGCGTTGCCGCCCCAGCAGTAGGCGGGGCCCGCGCGGGGGGTCGTCGACTCCATGATGGCGCAGGCGGTCGCCGAGGCGTCGGCCGAGGCGTCGAACACCGACTCGAACCGGTCGGTCGTGGCCACCATCGTCGGGACGAGGCGGTTCGTGCCCACGGTGCCGTCTCCGACCTGCCCGACGTTGTTGCGCCCCCAGCAGTAGAGCTGTTCCGAGCCGGACTCGACGCCACAGCTGACCTCGTCGCCCACCCCGATCCACTGGAGGCCGATCGGCGGTCCGAAACCTCCAGGGCCCAGGACGACGGCGGGGGTGGACTGGATGGCCGGCGCAAAACCATTGCCGATGGAGCCGTCGGAGCCGTCACCCCAGCAGTGGGTGAGCGTCGTACCGTTGATGCCGCAGGTGTGGTCGTCGCCCGCGCGGATCATCAGCCAGGTGCCGGCGACGTTGACACTCGCGGGGGTCAGACCATCGACCGTATTGCTGCGGCCCAGTTCGCCGTTGTCGTTGTCGCCCCAGCACTCACCGGCCCCGTTGACCGTCACCGCGCAGTTGTACTCCGATCCGGCCGACAGACTCTCGTACACACTGGCGCTACTCTGTACGGCGACGGGATCGACGCTGTCGATGCGCGTGCCGTTGCCCAACTGGCCCTCATCGTTGTCGCCCCAGCAGTACGTGTCGTCGCCGGTCGTCACCACGCACACGTGGCCGTTGCCGGCGACGAGCAGCTCGGCGGCGCGCCGACGGGGGTCGTCATTGAACCCGGATCCCCCGAAATGGACGCCGTCGGGAGCCTGGACCATGGTCGGAACGTCGCGGTTGATCGTGGTGCCGTCGCCGAGCTGTCCCTGATCGTTCGCGCCCCAGCAGTAGACGTCGCCAGCGTCGGGAATCCCCAGGCTCGGGTCTTCGACGAGGGCGCAGGCGAAGGAGCCCCCGACCGCCACACTCACCACTCGTGGCAGCACGACGGTGACGTCGGCGGTGCCCTGCGCGGTGCCGGCGGGACCGCAGTCGGCCGCCGCGGTGGCCGTCGCCGTACCCGCAGCGCCCCCCGTGACGTCGCCTGCGGCCGAGATCGACGCGATCGCCGTGTTGTCGACGCTCCAGGTGATCTGGCAACCCACCACCGCTTCGCCGGCTCCGGTCAGGGGCGCGGCCGACAGTGCCGTCGTCTGACCCACCGCGAGGGTCGTGGCGTCCGGGGTGATCTCGACGGTGGCGACGGGGACCGCCTCGACGGTGATGGTCGCCGATCCGGTGATACCCTGCGACGTGGCATCGATGGTGGCTTGCCCCGGTGCCACGCCGGTGACGCGCCCCGTGTTGTCGACGGTGGCGACGCCGGGTTGCTGGCTCGTCCATGTGACCGTCGCTCCCGTGACTTCGGCGCCGCTCTGCGCCCGCGGCGTAGCGGCGACTTGGACCGCGTCGCCGACGAAGATCGTCTGGGTCGAGGGTTGTACGTCGACGGAGGCGACGGGCGGGGGAATCACGTTGACGACCGCGGTGCCGGCAACCCCCGATACGGTGGCTGTGATCGTCGCCTGCCCGACCGACACGCCGGTGACGAACCCGCCCGACGACACGGTGGCGGCTCCCGACGACGACGACCAGTTGGCCGTTCGACCTGTCAGCGTCGAGCCGCGGTCGCCGGTGACCGTGATGTTCAGCTGGACCGTGGCTCCGATCTCGATGGTCGAGGTCGCAGGGGAGACCTGGACCCGATCCACGACCTCGGGGTCGGGGTCGGTCGTGGAGTCGCCGCAGGCGACCGCGACGAAGGTTGCCAGGAGGGCGGGCAGGGTGTCGCGGAGGCGAATCATCTTGGTTTCCCGGGGTCGATCGTTCGACGGCTGGTTCGACGACTCCCACGTCGCGGTGCCTCGGAGTCGATGCGCCGGATTCGAGTCGTCTACCGGGAAAGCGAATTTCTTCGCCGCGGGGGCTCAGCCTGCGGTTCGGAGTCTCTGAATCACGCGGCGAGTAGCCCTTTGGATGGACTCGGCCAGGGCCATCGAGAAGGTACGCACGTACTCTTGCCCCGCCTCTGTCCGGTAGTCCGCCGCCGCGGCCGCCACGAGGGTGTCGCCCACCGGCCGGAAGCGGTGCAACGAGGCCGCGATGGCGAACTGGCGACCCTTGTTGAGCTCACGCTGCGTCACCGAGTCCGCGAGTTCGGTGTAGGGCGGACTTTCGCCATCGGTCATGAAGGCCGCGACTCGATGCGCCTCCTCGCGGATCGACTCGTCGAGGAGCAAATAGAGGCTCGCCGCATGCTGCGCGTCTGCGAGCTCGGCGAGGAGCTCGATGCGCTGACGCGGCGCCGGACTGGCATCGAGGGACCGCATGTACACGTCGAAGCTCTCCGGAGGCTCGTAGTCCGCCAACACCTCGCTCAACTGGCCGATGGAGCCCTCGCTCATCAAAACGGCGATGTCTTCCAGCATGGGTGTCTTCGCCGACGTCTGGAGCGCCCAGACCACATCGCGACGCATGCGCTCCGAGGCGAACTCGTCAGCGACGATCTGCCGCAGCCCGGCGGAATCGAAGTCGATGTCCGCACTCTCGATCCGGTCGAGGGCGAGCAAGAACGCCGGGCCCTGGCCCTGGAGCACGTTGTCGACCAGCGAGACGTCGAGAATCACCTCGATCGCGGTGAGCTTGTCTTCGGTCGTGCCCTCCGATTGGCCCACTCCTTCCGCCGGGGTAACCGACAGCAGGGCGCAGATACCCATCGCCACGGCTCCGAACGCTGATCTCGACATCGACTCCCCGGTGTCCATGGGCTGGGGTTGCTCGACCTCTCGTCGAGCGCTCGCGCGTCATACACCGTTGGAGGGCGGAAGGCACGTTCCGATGCCCGCGGCGGGCAGGGGTGCCCCGCTCGATGGCGGCGAACCGGTTGTGTATCGGGCCAGGGCGGCCGACACTCAAGCGCGTTGGGATGGCGCAAAAGCACTCAAGACGGAGGACAGAGGTGTTCGGACGACTCTTCGGGCGCGGGAAGGATGACGATCACGAAGAGAAGGTGCGTCGTATCGCCGAAGAGAAGGAACGTCGGCTGCGGATCGCCAACACCTATCAGGCCGATCCTCGGGTCTCGTTCGTGATCCAGTCGTTCAACCACCGTGACAACATTCCCGTCTACGTGGAACGACTGCGTGCGCTGCCGGCCCAGGAGATCGTGGTGTGCGAAGACGGGTCGAGCGATGGCTCGCTCGAGACCTGGGTATCGCATCTCGACCGGCCCAACGACTTCGTCGTTCGCTCCAACGACCTCCACGAGATCCGTGCCTACGACCGGGCCATGCGCCTGGCGCGGGGTGAACTCGTCTGCCTCATGCAGGACGACGAAGTGCCCCCCGCCGATCCGGCGTGGTTCCACGACGCCCTGAAGCTGTTCGATCGGGACCCCGACCTGGTGGTGCTGGGCGGCTACCTCGCCTTTCGCGGCATCGAATCCGAGAACCATACGGATCGCGGACCGTTTCCGGGCGATCTGACCAATCTCTACCCGGAGCGTCCCACGCACCGATCGGCCGATGGGGTCCACTTCAACTACGTCGAGGCGATCAACGTCGGCCCCGTGTTCCTGCGTCGCGATCGCTTCATGGACATGGGCGGACTCGACTTCAAGTACGCGCCGGTCGGGTGGCCGGGCATCCACTTCGACGTCGAACTGTCCCTTCGCGTCTGGACGCTCGGCGGCCGTGTGGCCTGGTATACACCGGGCTTCAGGCAAATGGGGGCGCGAGGCACGGAGGATTTCGGCCACAAGGACAAGCGCTTGTCACAGCTCGTGACGAACCATGGCCATCTCGTGGCCGACTACGCGGGGCGGATCGCGGAGATTCAGGCCCTGGTTGCCGAAGCCAATGCGGGGCTGGACCCCGTGTAGCCAACGCGGTTCGCCGTTCTCGGCCACCTACAGGATGCTGGGCTCTCCTTGGCGGCCGATGTACAGATCTCGGATCCTACGCGCCAGACGCTGGAGGGACGGCCAGCGGCGGCGCAGCCGGTCGTACACCTTCCACATCACGAGCCTGACCTCGGGGAAGGCGGGCATCACGAACACCCGGTCGCCGACCCGGACCCCGGCTTCGTGGGCGAGAAACGAACGCACGTCACCGGGTTTGTCGGAAAGACCGTGTCGCTCGAGCATCTCGGTCATCTCGTCGTGAGGATGAACCGGTAGGCGGCTGTAGAATCCAGCGCTCAGGTCTTGCTTGCGTGTGTGGGTCACGGGGGTCGCGTCGAGGATGCCGACCTTGCGCCCGTCTTCGGGACCGCCTTCGTTCACGACTCGTACCCAGATCCAATCGATCCCCCACGCCGCCCGTGTCTCACCGAAGGTCCAGGCGAGTTTTTCGAACGCAGGGCCCGAAAAGAGGGGGACCATGATTTCAACGCAGCGTGTGTAGCGGAGAGCGACGAACGGCATTCGTCGGGTCAGCGGCACGTTTACGAAGCTCTCCTTGCTCAGGGCGGGCTGCCCGACCTCGAGTCGCTGCGCCTCGAACAGCTCGAACATCGCGTTGATGTTGTCGGCCGAGGTCATGATGTCGTCGTCGGGTAGCCAGATCGTGCGGTACCGGCCGACAACGTCCCCATGTTCGCGGGCCACGCGGTCGAGGAGTTGGTACTTGGCGCCCTTTGCCGCCAGATAGTGGTCAGCGTGCTCGCGCCATCGGCCTTCCTCGTCGCCGTAGTAGACGAGAAACAGGTCGAACGTGCGTTCGGCGGCCCCCTCCAGCCAGTGGGGATGAAGGGAGCCGTTGCCTACGCAGGCGATGATCAGGCGGTCGCGACGAGTCACGAATCGGGCGGGAAGGCACCGCCGGCCATGAGTCCGTCGCGGATCGAGTCGGCGATCCCCTGGAAGGACCAGCGAGCATAGCGGCCCACGGGGTAGATGTCGCGCTGCTCCAGGGCCTTCATGGCCTCTCGCCGCCACGTCGAGCCCGGCCATGCCCACGTGTACGCCACGTCGATCCAGGTGGGGTCGACGACCTCGGCATCGCCGATGTAGCCCCAGTCCTGGAGCTCCGCGACGACCTGATCACCGTACGCCCGCGACTCTTCGGCACTGGGGCGGTCTCCCCCCTGGAACGCCTTTTCGACGTAGATACTGACGCGGTCCTCGCGTTCGCGAGCCGACGCGGGCAAGAACGACGAATCGACATTGCTGTAGAATCCGACCCGGTGGAAGCCCGACGACGTCTCGTGGTGATAGAGCCAGTGGTCCTCCGGGCACTCCGGGCCCTTCACCGCCCCGACGTTCAGCACGAGAACGGACGTGTGCGGGTCGGTCCGCTGATCGAGAGTGACCCCGGCGAGCTGTTGGGTCACATTCAGGGGCAGAGTGGATACGAGGGTGTCGTATTCGGCCGAGGAGCCGTCCTCGAATCCAACCAGCTTTACGTCCGGGTCGATCGACACGACCTTCTTCCCGAACCGGATGTCGCACCGGTCCGCGAGTTGGCGCGAAACGTGGTCGAGGCCGCGCTCGGGGTACAGGTAGCTGATGTTGTACCCTACCGACGGGGCGTTTCCAGTGGCGCCTTGTCGGGCCGTCTCGAGGTTCACCGGCGACTTGTAGGCGTCCTGCGGGGCTATGTCGGTGTAGAGACCGGCCGTGTACAGTTTGTGGAACGGCTCGAAGAAGAGTTCCGACAACGTCTCGCCGAAACTCTCCCGCAACCAATCGGCCATCGTGACCACCTCCCCTCGCTCCCGGCCCATCTCGTCGAGCGCGCGAGTCGCCACCTGCTCTTCGAAGTATCGCAGATGATACTGGAGGGGGTACGGTACGTACTTGCCCGTGTCGGGAAAGTAGATGGCCGACCGACGTTCGTACCGCCGCATGGGCGACAGTCTGCGCACGAACTGGAGAATCGTCGGATCCCCGCCGAAGATCCAATGGCCGCCGCCGATCTCGAACCGATACGCTTCGCCGTCGGCCGGGGCGGCGGCATGCCGCTCCGTGGAACCGGGTCTGACGTAGTACGACGAGCAGATGCCGCCGGGGTCCGGGGCGGCTTCGAACACGGGGAGCCCGGATGCTGCGCCCGCCGCGAGGCCCGTCATTCCGCCCCCGAGAATGAGTGTCTTCATCGAAGGGAGCGCCGGAAGATGGTCAGCGAGAAGGTCGGAGCCTGAACATGGATCACCGGATTATCCGTCCTCAGAGAGGCTGGGTGCCGCTCAATCTCGGGGAGTTGTGGAATCATCGACAGCTTTTGATGACGATGACGTGGCGCGACCTCACATCGCGCTATCGCCAAACCATCATCGGCGCAACGTGGGCGATTATCCAGCCCGTGTTCGCGATGCTGATATTCAGCGTGATCTTCGGCAGCCTCATGAGTGGCCAGTCGCTCGGTGTGCCCTACCCCTTGTTCAGCTATGCTGGGCTGGTGCCCTGGATGCTGTTCGCGAATGGGTTGCTCGGCGCCGCCAGTTCAGTGTCGGGACACGGCCACATGATCGGCAAGGTCTACTTTCCGCGACTGGTCCTGCCGCTCGCTCCCATCCTGTCGGGCCTGGTCGACTTCGCGCTCGCCGCGTCGGTTCTCGTGGTGATCTTGATCTACTACCAGCAGCCCGTAGGTCTGCGAGCCCTGTGGCTGATCCCCCTCGTCGGGCTGACGGTGCTCATCGCCCTGGGGGCCGGCCTCGTGCTGAGCACGATGAACGTGCTGTATCGCGACGTCGAGCATGCGATCCCCTACATCACGCAGCTGGGGCTGTTCGTCACGCCGGTGGCGTACCCCGCGAGCATCGTCGAAGGGAGGTGGCGCACGTTGATCGGCCTGAACCCGATGTCGGGTGTGGTGGAGGGATTTCGTTGGGCGCTGTTCGACTCGACGCCCTTTCCCGGCGATCTGCTCTGGGTGTCGGTGGGGACCGCTGCCGTGCTGCTCGTCGTGGGCTTGATCTACTTCCGCCGTGAGGAGCACCGCTTTGCAGACGTTGTCTGATCAGGCGCGGCCCGCGACGACGGGCCAGCCAGCGCTCTCCGTTCAGGAGGTGTCCAAGCGCTATCGACTCGGGGCGTCCGGGCATCGTACCCTGCGCGACGGTCTGGAGCAGCGCCTCCGTCGACTGGTGCGAATGGCCCCCCCAGCCTTCGTGGACGCTCGCACCCTCTGGGCTCTGAAGGACGTGACGTTCGAGGTGTCGCCAGGCGAAGTGGTTGGGATCATCGGCCGGAATGGTGCCGGAAAGAGTACGCTCCTTCGCATCCTGTCGGGGATCACGTCACCAACCGCGGGCCAAGCCACGGTGTACGGGCGGGTCGGCGCGCTCCTCGAAGTCGGGACCGGTTTCCATCCGGAGTTGACGGGACGGGAGAACATCTACCTGACCGGTGCGATCCTCGGGCTGGACCGGCGAGGGCTGGAGAAGCAGTTCGACGAGATCGTAGCGTTTTCCGGCTTGGAACGATTTCTGGAGACCCCGATCAAGCACTACTCCTCGGGTATGCAGTTGCGATTGGCCTTCTCTGTATCTGCGCATCTCCGGCCCGATATTCTCATCATCGACGAAGTTCTGGCGGTCGGTGACGCGGAGTTCCAAGCCCGTTGTCTGACGAAGCTCTCCGAGCACGTTGAGGAGGGGCGGACCGTGCTGTTCACGAGTCATGACCTTGGAGCCGTGCGCTCGATCTGCAAGCGTGCGCTGTGGCTCGACCGCGGTCGCTTGCTTTCCGATGGGCCGGCCGAGGCCGTGGTAGCCGAATACTTGCGAAGTGCGCGCGATGCCGAAGTGGTTGCGCAACGAGACGACGGTCCCGCACGGGACGATGTGCACGATGAGGCGGTAGCCGTGTTTGGTGGACTCTCGGTGCATGATCGTGCCGGCATCGTTAAGAAAGCCTTCCACATCGGCGAACGCTGGTGGGTGCAGATGGATTTCGCCGTGGGGCGGCGGATCGTGGGTGCGGTGGCCGGGCTCACGCTGGTCGTGCGGGGGGGCGGCCCGGTTCTGACGCTTCGGTCCCACTCATGCGACCTCGACCCCGGTCGATACTCGGTGACGTTCGAAGTGTCACCCGATTTCCGAGCCGGCGACGTAGAGTTGGTGGCCCGACTCATGGCCTCCGAAGAGCAACTCCTGAAGGAGTCGTGGAGCGGATCGGTCCAGATTGGTCCGTCGCTTCTGAAGGGCAGTCCCGTACGCGCCGAGGAGGGTGACCTTCTCGCCATGCCTCCGACCGCCACGATCTGGGGAGCCAAGGATGTCTGACCCGACGTCGACGGCCAAGCCCGACCTCTCCGTATCGCCCCTCGATCGGGGGTACGACAAGGTCCTGGTCATCCGGATCAACCATTCGTATGCCGGCTTCTTCGCGTACGTAACCTTCGCGATCAACCAGCTGATCTACGCCGAGAAGAACAACTACCTCCCGGTGGTCTACTTCGGCGAGTGGTCCGCCGATGGTCCGAACGCCTTCTTCGACCGTGCGCGGGGCGACAACACCTGGGACTACTACTTCGAGCCGGTCGCAGGCTACACGTTCGACGACATTCGCGCGTGTGTCGCCAACCCGAACAACCCGCTCGAACTCGACGATCTCGTCTACCTGACCGTCGAGGAGGCGTGGCACCTCCATCTCGAAAGCCCGGATAGCGTCTACAACTATCCCTACGGCCGCTACCAGCACAAAGCCGACTACGACGAGGCGTGGTACGAGAAGCAGCGCGACAAGGCCCACGACGTTCTTTCGCGCTACGTGCGGGTGAAGCCGCACATCATGGCCGAGGTCGACGGCTTCGTGGAGCGCTTCTTCGATCGCCCGGTGATCGGCCTGCACCTTCGTGGAACCGACAAGGGGACCGCAGGAGCATCGCCCCATCTGATGCGGATCATCCCCCCGGCCTCGTACTTCCCCTTCGTGGATCGGTACAGTGAGGAGCACGGGCCCTGCCGCATTTTCGTGGCGACCGACCAGGTCCAGTTTCTCGAGCAGGTCAGAGATCGATACGGCGATCGGGTCGTGGCGCTGGATGCCATCCGCACGACGGGGGCGTTCAATGCCTTCCAGACTCCCGACGAGAAGAACTATGTGAAAGGTCGTGAGGTTCTGATCGATTGCCTCCTCTTGTCGCGGTGTGATTCGCTCCTGAAGTGCAGCTCGGCCGTTGGTGAGTACGCGACGTACTTCAACCGCGATCTGCCCGATGTCGACCTGAACCACGTCGGCAGCCAGTCCACCGTGCTCGACCCGGTCAAGGTGGCCTTCGCGAGGGCTCGGCAGGGATTCCGGATCAATTGGAGGAATCTGCGGTCGATGGAAGACGCTGGAATCCGCGATTACGGGCGCCTCGTCTTCGGGTACAATCCGCTGACGAGCTTCGTGTGGGGGCTGATCGAGCGGCGACGCTACGAACGCAACCCGGTGTCACGTGCGCTCGTGTGGGGAAAGGACCACGCCTGGGCGCTGGCGAGCGGCGAGGCGGCGCGGCTGCGATACGCCTCGCATCTGGGCAAGGTGCGCGAGCGGCGTCGAGGGGCTCGCCACTTCCACCCGGCCGACAGCCGCTTCCTGGAGTACCTCGAGATTCGTACCGATGCGTCGATGGGCTCGGGCTTCTTCACCCAGTTTCTGATGGTGCTCCGTCAGCTCCACTTCGCGGTGGCGCACGAGCTGCAACCCGTGGTCTGCCAGGATCACGCGTACCATCCCAACCACGATTCACGACGAGGCCCGAACGTCTGGGACTACTACTTCCACCCGGTCGGCGGCCTCACACCGGAGCACCTGGACCAGAAAGACCCCATGTCGATCGCCCTTCTCGACTGGGCGCGTCAGCACAACGTCACCTTCGCCGATCGGCCAACGCCGCCCGAAGATCCCGCTGAGGCGCGGGCGTGGAGACGCCGTACTCGGCTGCGGGGCGCCCGGCTGATCGAGCGGTTCGTCCGGTTGCGCGATGACCTCGAGGCGGATGTCGGCGAGATCACGGAGGCGTGGCAGGGCCGGACCGTACTGGGTGTGCATCAGAGGGTACGTGACGGTGCGCGAGCGGACGCGTTTCCCTCGCTCGCCCACATTACCCCCCATGTCGACGAGTATCTGGAGGGTCAGTCCGACGCTCAGGTCTTCGTCGCCACCAACGACGATGCGTTCCTGCGCAGCATGCGGCAGCGCTACGGGGATCGAGTACTGGCGACGGATGCGCGCCGGCTGCCTGGCAAGGGTGGGGGCGGCTTCGAGTCGGGTCGCGAGGCGCTCATCGACATGCTGGCCCTCTCTCGGTCTGCGGCCTTGATTCGGGGGCCGGCCAGCCTCGGAGAGGTGGCGACCTACTTCAATCCCGACCTTCCGGTGCTCGACCTGGGTCGCCTGGACGACGGATGGGAAGTCTGAGGCGTCGAAGGGCCCCAACGATCGTTCGTCTGGCGGTCCTGGCGGCATCGGCCGGAGGGTGTGCACCGGGTGCGACGACGCCCGAGGGCCCGATGGCAGCGCCGGCCGACCCCCGCGCGCACGATCCGTCGCGCATGCTCGAAGTGGCGCCGGGTGTTCTGGGCACCTTGACCACGACCGACTCCAACGATCCATCGCAGAGCCATGCCCTGCGTATGTGGACTCTCGATCGCGATGATTCCGGAGCCCTGTGGCAGGCGGTCCAGGCCTGGCCCTTCGGAACCGTGATCCCCGGAGTCGAAGAGTGGCACCTGCCCTGGATGGAGGAGTTCGGATACCGACGGGACAACGGCTTCGACGAGTACCATCGCGAACTCGCGGTCATCGCTCCCTCGTTCTACCGGCCGAATGTCGCCTACTTCTCCCTATGGAACGAGCCCGGCGCCGAGGCCGCCGCAGGTTTGGGGGAGGAGCCCGCGATGTATCACGCGATCTACCGGGCGAATGCCGTCGGGGCGTTTCCCAATCAGCAGTGGGTGATGGAGCCCGCGCCCGTCTACTACTCCGATACGGGCACGGCCCGGGCCGGGATGCCGCGAGCGATCGACCCGCACGTATGGGACGACGTCGATGGGTCGATGTACATGACCTTCGGCTCTTGGGACCCGGAGGGTTCGGCGGTCATCCACATCGCCGACATGAATCCGGCCACGGGGCGCATACGGGGGACAGATCGCGACGAACCGGGCTACTGGGACACGGTCGAGCCTGGGGCGCTGCATCCGGTGGCCACCTTTGGCGAGGCCGCCTTCAGTATCAGGTCGGGCGACTACTACTACCTCTTCGTCAACCTCGGGGCCTGCTGCTCGGGCGTCGACAGCACGTATCGCATCGTGGTCGGGCGATCGACGTCCGTGTTCGGCCCGTACCGCGACCACCTTGGGCGATCCTTCATGGATCGCTACGACTACGATGCCGACGAGTTTCCGGGGCGGTCCGTGTTGGCGGGGGAAGACCGTTTCATCGGCCCTGGGCACACGGGGCTATTCGAGGGTGCGGACGGGGAGCTGTTGATCTCGTATCACTACTACGACGGAGAGGCGGGCGGCATCTCCAAGCTCGGCGTCCGGATCCTCGGCTTCGATGCCGAGGGATGGCCGCGCATCGCCGACGCCAGCGGGACGTGACCTGCTCCCGCCCGAACGACCTGCTTCAGACATCCAACGGTGGGGAGGGGACATGCGAGGTGTGGTGAGGACGATCCTGGTGTTCGGATTCGTGGTGACGACCGCTTCGGCGGCGCGGGGTCAAGAGGTGGTCGAATACGATCGGTCGAGCGCCGGCACGCGCACGCTGGAGCTGGGATCGGGCACGACCATCAAGCTCCTGTTGGAGGCGGCAAACCTGGGGAGCTCGGACATCGAGATCGCCGAGATCACGTTTCCCTTGGGCTCGAACCCCTCCCGCGGCCACACGCACGGCTCGATGGAGATCTTCTACGTCCTGGACGGTGTGCTCGGCCACGTCGTAGAGGGCGAAGAGCACCGTCTCGAGCCGGGCATGGTCGGGGTCGTCAAGGGCGGTGACGAGGTCATGCATCGTGTGCTCTCCGACGTGCCGGTGCGGGCACTCGTGATCTGGGTTCCAGGTGGCGAGGCGGCGCGGATCGCCCCACTGGATCGGTGGACGCCGATCGGCGGCTGACGCACGCCCTCCCACTCGCGGCCGGGGACTTCGCAGAGCCCGGGCTCAGCCGGATGGGCAGTGCAGCGCCGTCGCGTTCCACGCGTTCTCGCCAGCGAACTCCGGCGGCTGGCCACCGTTGCGGAAATCCCGAAGATCGACCGAGTTGGCTCCCAGACGTCCCGCTTCTTCGCGGAGACGGTCCACCACGCTGGCGAAGGGGGCCGCGCGGAGCAGCGCGACGCGTACGCAGCTCTGCGGTACGTCGTCTCCCGCGACGAATACGCCGACGTCGTGGGCGGCCACCGGCGCATCGAGCCACTGGTCTTCGAGGAGGGAGCTGTGCATCGTCGCGTTCGCCTCTTGAAGGTGCGCGCATCCCGAGGTGGCGAGCAGCAGGGCGATCGTTGCCGATCGAATCATCGGTTCGTCTCCTGGTCGGTGGTGTCCCGCACGACGTAGGAAGAAGTGTGCCGGGGGCCGAACGGCGGGCTTCGGTCGGTGGCCGGGGTGGAGGCGTCGCCGTCCACGGACGTGGGTGACCTCGACCGAGGACACACTCCCGCTGTCGCGACCGAGGCTGGCCCCTGCCATTGACGGGATGGCTACACCCGCGTATATATGACGATATCATATATGTCTTCGTCATATAATGCCATGCATGATCCACCTTCGTCTCCGCTCCCCATTCCACTCTTTCACGTGCTCCTGGCCCTGCATCGCGGGCCCATGCACGGGTACGGAATCAAGAAGGCGGTGGCCGAGCGGTCCGGTGGGAGGATCGAGCTCGATCCCGGGGGACTCTACCGGATGATCGCTCGCCTCGAGGAGCGCGAATGGGCCGAGCCCGTCGCGCCACCGAGCGACGAGGCCGACGCCCGCCGCAAGTACTACGCGCTCACGCCGCAAGGCGCGGCAGTGCTGAGCGCCGAGGCGCGTCGATTGTGGGACCTCGCGCACGAGCCCGACGTGACGGCCCTGGTCCGGCGGGGACGCGACGAGGGGCCCGACCCGGAGCGAGCATGAAAGGCCGGCGCCGAGCAGCGCTGCTACCGGTAGCCTTGTATCGGGCGCTCCTCCTTCTCTTTCCTCGACGCTTCCGACGCCGGTACGGAGCCGAGATGGCCGACGTGTTCGAGGAGGCGTGGGAGGAGGCCGACGGTTGGGTCGGGCGCCTTCGGGTCGGGCTAAAGGCGACATGCGGTGCCGTCGTGCATGCAGTCGAAGAGCATCGCTACCGCGGACCTGCTGGTCCACGACGTGGAGGCGGTGGGATGGAAGATTGGGTGCGGGATCTGCGTTGGGCGGTCCGTGGCATGGGTCGGCGACCCGGGTTCGCGGCCCTTGCCGTGATGACCATCGGCCTCGGAATCGCCTCGGCGAGCGGAATGTTCGCGGTGGTCGATGCGGTCGTGCTCCGCTCGCTGCCGTATCCGCATGCCGATCGCCTCGTGGCGGTATGGACGAGCTTCGAGGGTCAGGGGGACTTCGGCCTCTCGCTGGCGGAGCATTTCGACCTCGCAGAGGAGAGCCGCACGCTCGAGGCGCTGGGCTCGTGGGGCGACGACTCCGCGACGCTGACGGGTTGGGGTGATGCCCGATCCGTCTCCACGGCCTGGGTGTGGGGCGATCTGTTCGAAGTGATCGGAGCCGGGCTCACGCTGGGGCGGTTGCCCGCCGCCGACGAGCGGGCCACGGGCGCGCCCGCCGTCGCCGTCGTGTCGCACCGGTTTTGGGCCGACGTCCTGGGTCGGGACAGTTCAGTCGTCGGGCGATCGGTCGAGCTCGACCAGGAGTCGGTGGAGGTGATCGGCGTTCTCGATCCCGAGGTCCGCTTGCCCACCTCCACGCCCGACGTCTGGCTCCCGATCGCGATGAATCGAGTGGATATCGCCGACCGATCCGGGCACTGGCTCAACGGGATCGGCCGCTTGGCGGCCGGCGCCTCTCTCGCGGGCCTGCGCGCCGAGCTGGAGGCGGTCCACAGGCGCTGGGACGTTCGGTTTGCAGGGGCCCATACGCCGGGGCGCGATGGCCACGCCATCGAGGCCGACGAGGTGCACGCCCGGTATTTCGGAGACCTTCGATCGACCGGCGTCGTGCTGCTGGTGGCCGTTCTGGTGGTCTTGCTCCTCGCCTGCGCGAATGTGGCGGCCATGCTGATGGCGCGAGGCGAGGCCCGTGAGGGCGAGCTCCGCCTCATGTGGGCGATGGGCGCCGGGCGGGGGCGGCTCCTGCGCGCCCTCGTGGTCGAGAGCTTGGTGCTCGCCGGGCTCGGGGGGGGAGTGGGCGTCGGGATCGCCAAGGTCGGACTGGGTGCGCTCCTTCGGCTCGAGGGCGCAACGCTGCCTCGGGTCGACATGGTCGCATTGGACGTACGGGTCCTGGCCTTCTCGGGCGTCGTCACCCTTGTCGCTGCCGTGATCTTCGGGGCCGCCCCGGCGGTGCGCGCGATTCGACGACTCGGTCCTTCGACGCGAGGATCCGCTGGGCCCGACCGTTCGCTTGCGAGGTCGCTCTCGACCCTGGTTGTTGGCCAGATCGGCTTCGCCGTGGTGCTTCTGGCGGCGGCCGGGCTCCTCCTTGGAACGCTACAGGCGCTGGTTGCGTCCGACGTCGGGATGGACACGAGTCGACGGGTGACGTTCGAGGTTTCGCTCACCCAACCCTCGTATCCCGAGATTCACGACATCGACGAGTTCTGGGGCCGCCTGACTCGTGCAGTGGAGGCGCTCCCCGGTGTCGAGGCGGCCGCAGTGGTGCGCCTGCTCCCCACGCGCGACGCACTGCGCCGTGAGGGGGTGGCCCTCGAAGCCGCGGGCGGGGTCGACGACGCCCGGCCCATCGCCTTCGGGGTCTCCTCGCCCGGCTACTTCGACGTTCTCGGTGTGCCGATCGTGCGGGGCAGGGACTTCGGTCCTGAGGATCAGGCGACGGAGCCCCTCGTCGCACTGGTCAACGAAACCGCGGCGGCCGCGCTCTGGCCTGGCTCGAGCGCGGTGGGTCGGCAGGTGTATCCGCTCTTCCTACCCGACAGCGTCGCCCCGGTGAGGGTCGTCGGCGTGGTCGGCGACGTGTCGGCCGAAGGGCCCCGGGCCCCCGTGGCCCCCGAACTCTACCTTTCCTACGCACAGATGTCGGTGCTCCGGGGGTATGCGCGGACCGGGACCGTGATCGCGCGTACGTCCGGAGAACTCCGGTCCCTGATGGGCGCCATCCCGGGGGTCGTGCGCCGCATCGATCCCGAGATCGCAGTGACGCGGCTCGAGACGATGGACGAGGTGAGCGCGATGGCGGCGGCCGAGGAGCGCTTCCTGGCCACGTCACTCGGCATCTTCGCGGCGTTGGCGCTGGTTCTCGCAGCGATGGGTACCTACGGCGTGGTGAGTTTCGCCGTGGCGCGGCGCGGGCCCGAGTTCGGAGTTCGCCGTGCCCTGGGCGCGAGTGGACCCGAGATCGTGCGTGGCGTGCTCGCCCGCGCCGGCCGTCTGGCCGCCGCGGGCCTCGCGGTGGGCATCACAGGAGCCCTCGCGATGGGATCCGGCCTCGAGGGCTTCGTCTTCGGGGTGGACGCCCGGGATCCCTCGTTTGCGCTCAGTGGGGCGCTCGTGATGGGTGCCGTCGTGCTGCTCGCGGCCGTGGTACCTGCCGTGCGGGCTGGCAGACAGGACCCCCTTCGATCACTGCGAGACACGCGTTAGCCGGGCTCTCCCCCCCTGGATCGAAGTGCGCTACTCGTGTCCCGTCATCTCGAGGAAGGCGGCCCGGTGCTTCGCTTCTTGAGCGCGATCCCACGGCGTCTCGACCGGTGGTGGTGCCTGGGTCGCGGCGTCGTCACAGCCTTCCGATCCGAGCGAGGTGAACCAGTTCCAGGCGCAGGAGAGCCACCCGAAGATCTGCGGGGACGCCTCGCCTCCCCCGATGTCGGCTCCGGCGAGGGTCACGGGGGTTCCATTGCGTGTCCCGCGCACGACCATCTCGCCGGTGCGAGCATCGATGCTTACGGCGTCGACCTCGATGTCGGTGAGCACCCGTTCGGCCACCTGTTTCAGCGGACCCTCGAGGGCCTTCAGGAATCCGGGGTTGGCCGCGTTGGCCTCCTGGACCTTGCTGGCGAATCCCGTTCGCTGGGCCTGGGTCGGGGCGGCGAGCACTCCGGTGAGGACGAGCGCCGTTGCCGCCGCGGTGAGCATCTTCATCTGAGGACTCCTGGGTCGAGTTCGATTTGGATGCCTGCATCCTACGCACCCGCGTCTCGACCCATCCATCGCCCAAACGTGTGAGATTGGCCGGCGTCTCCGATCGTGCTCGCTCGTCGCCAGGGTGGGTGAGCACCCCCGGTCCATGTGCGATCGTCCTCGACCCCCGCGTGATCCCCAGGAGACCTGGAATCCGCGTTGTTGAGTGAGGACCCCTTTACCCGCCTTGAATCGAGGAGCCCCGGATGCCGACGCCTTCACGCGACGCCTCAGCCGGCTCCGTCGAACCCACACGGTCCCCACTCGATCGGCAGCACGCGGCCTGCCGGCGACTTCTGGCCACGGGTCTCGCCACCTTCGTCATGGCTTCGTGTGGCAGCGACGGTGCCGAACCGACCGCGCCCGACGACGCCCAGGACACGGCGGTGGCCAGCATCGCCGTGACGGCACCTGCGACCACCGTGCCGGCGCGGCGTCAGTTCGATTTGGACGTCGTACTCCGGAATGCCGCCGGCGGCTCTGTCTCCGGACGTGTGAGCTGGAGCTCGTCCGATGAGAAGGTGCTGACGGTCAACGCAAGCGGAATGGTCACGGCGAGGTTGCCGGGCGCGGCCACGGTGACCGCGACCTCGGGCTCGGCGACCGGCAGCCTCGACATTACGGTCGAACTCGCCGACGTGACGGACTTCGTCCAACGAGCTCTCGGCAGCGCGGAGTTGCCGGCGATGGGCGGAGCGATCGTCACGATCGACGGCATCGTGGCCATCGGCGTGGCTGGCAACCGGCGCGTCGGCGGCCCGCCTGTGACTCTCGACGATCAGTGGCACATCGGCTCCAACCTGAAGGCGGTCACCGGATTTCTGTGCGGGATCGCGGTCGATGACGGTGTCATCACGTGGGGGACGACCGTGCCCACCCTCTTTCCCGAGTTGACCGTGAAGGCAGAGTATCGGGACGTGACGCTGCGTGATCTTTGTACGAACCAATCGGGGCTCCCGACCAATCCGGACGGGGTCACCGTCACCTCACCAGACCCGCGGGCGCAGAGGAACACCATCGCCGCGTGGGCCTTCGAGCAGTCCGATCCGGCGGCGTCCCGGGGGGCGTACCACTATTCGAACATCGGGTATGCGATGGCCGGCGCGATGATGGAGCGGGCCTGGAATACGACCTTCGAGGACGCGCTGGTCACCCATCTCCTCGACCCGATCGGCGTGACCAGTTTTGGGTGGGGGCCTCAGACCGCCTTCGGCGCGAGCAACAATCCGGTGCCCCATCGTTGGAACGGAAGCGATTGGCAGACGTGCGAAGCGTGCGACAACCCGCCGTGGCTCTCTTCGGCCGGGCGCATGCACATCCGGTTGGGCGACTGGGCCAGAATCGTCCAGGAGATGCTCCGCGCCGATCAGGGCACGTCGAGCGTGATCGGTGCTTCCGAGGGTCAGACCGTGTCGAGTGGGGCGGTCGACATGGGGAGCGGCAACTCGTACGGGTACGGATGGCGGGTGACCTCCCGACCCTGGGCGAACGGACGGGTGTGGACCCATCAGGGCAGCAACACGAACAACAGCAGCGTGGCGTGGGTCGCGCCGGACCGGGACTTCGCCTTGTTGGCCCTGACCAACGCGGGAGGAGGGGCGGCGTTCGCTGGGCTGGATCAACTCGTCCTCCGGCTTCTGGAGTACTACGAAGACGGGAGCTAGTGGGCCTCGTCTCGACGTACCAGCTCCGACTCGCACCTCGCCGCCGAGCGCCGAGCTGGCGCTTTCGGCGACGAGTTGCGCCGCGCATCAGTTGAACTCGTAGCGCACGGCGACCGTCTTCGTCACCGTGGTCGGGCCCAGCGTGAAGGTCACCACGAGCTGCCCCTCGATCAGTGGCCCGGACTGCGCCATCGTGCATTTGTCGTCGAACATCTGAATGGGGATTGTTGCGCGGGGCACGCCGATCGCGCCCGGGATGAATCCGGTTTCGGGCTGGACGGCGAAACCGTGTCGTCGACGTGCGTCGGCGAGTGACCGCAGCCGGCGGTCAGAGCGGCGAGGGTGAGAATGGCGAATCGGGCGGCCGCGGTGGGGCCGTGGCGGAGTCCAGACATGGTGGGGTTTCGCCGTTGGTGGATTGGTCCGGCTGATCCGCGCAGCGATAGATTCTCCCTGTCCGCAGATCGACCTCGGCGTCCGGTCCGACCCGACGGCGCCGCCTCCATCGCCTCGACCAGGAGCCCGAATGTCTCTGCCGCGCGTGGCATCCCGCTTCACGCTTCTAGCCCATCTAACCTTCGCCGGCCTCGTCGCGGCGCCGCTGTTGGTGTCCGGCCGGGTTGAAGGTCAGGCGCTGGACGAGCAGCGCGCGGTGCTGGTCACCGGCGCGACCAGCGGGATCGGTCGGGCGACCGCCGAGCTCCTGGCGGAGCGTGGATACTTCGTCTACGCCGGGGCCCGTTCGGCCGAAGACATGGCGGAGCTCGACGCGATCCCGAATGTGCAGGCGATCCGCCTCGACGTGACGATTCGGGACGACATCGATGCCGCGGTAGAGACCGTGCGCGCCGAGGGCCGCGGACTCTATGGACTGATCAACAATGCCGGGGTCGCCATCCTGGACCCGCTCATCGAGGTCGACGAAGAAGACTTCTTCTTCCAGCTCGACGTGAACGTGATGGGGCCCTATCGGGTCACCAAGGCGTTTGCGCCCTTACTCATCGAGAGCGGCGGACGCATCAGCACGACGGGCTCGTTGTCGGGTTTCGTGACATGGCCGTTCGGGGGCCCGTACACGATGAGCAAACACGCGGTAGAGGCATTTTCGGAGGTCCTCGCCCTCGAGTTGCAGGAGTTCGGCGTGTCTGTCAGCGTGGTGGAGCCGGGCAACTACAACTCCCGGATCTACGAAAACCTCGCCGCTCGACGGGCGGAGCGCGGTTCGACGACGGAGGGCTCGCGATACGGCTCACGGATCGACGGCATGATCGAGCGCGCCCTCACGCAGCGCGTGGCACCGGAGCCCGACGCCGTGGCCGAGGCCTTCTACCACGCGATGACGGACGACGCACCCAAGTCGAACTATCTGGTCGTACCCGTTCGGGGCGAGGCGGAAGTCACTCTGAGGGCGATGGTGGACCGCCTCGTCGAAGTGAACCGCGACCACCCCTACTCGTTCAGCCGTGAAGAGCTGGTCGAGATGCTCGATGAGGCGCTGGAGCGGGTGGGAGGGTAGCGATCAGCGCCGGTAACGGTGTCACTCACCGGTCGTCGCCACCGACGAAGCGGCAATTGTGCCGCTCGAAGGCCTCGATACCGGTGACCACACCGAAGGACTCCTTCTGGGCGTTCATCGGCGCTTCGAAGGCGTGCTTCAGCTCCCGGCGCTGGATCGCCTCGGTGGGACCGACGCGACGAGGCCCGGGCGCCGCGCTGCCGCCCACCCGGACGGGTGAACGCAACGAGGCCCGGACACCGCATCTGCATGCGGCACCCGGGCCTCGGCACGGTCCGGGCGTCAGTTCTCGCTGATCGCCCGGGTGCGGGCGGTGGCCTCCTTCACGTACCGTTCCAGCCAGCGATCCGTCTCCCACAGCATGTGCAGGAGCGACTCGCGTGCTGCATACCCGTGGCTTTCGGCGGGTAGCATCACGAGCCGCGCCGTACCACCCAGTCCCTTGATCGCGTTGTAGAAGCGAATGCTCTGGATCGGGAAGGTGCCGGAGTTGTTGTCGGCTTCACCGTGGATCAGGAGGATCGGCTCGTCGACCTTCTCGGCGTGCATGAACGGCGACATACCGAAGTAGATCTCGGGCGCCTCCCAGAAGGTGCGCTCCTCGCGCTGGAAGCCGAAGGGTGTCAGCGATCGGTTGTAGGCACCGCTGCGCGCAATCCCCGCTCGGAAGAGATCGGAGTGCGCCAAGAGGTTCGCTGTCATGAAGGCGCCGTAGGAGTGGCCTCCCACGGCGACCCGATCGGGGTCGACCACGCCTCGTCGTACACCCTCTTCGATCGCGGCCTGCGCGTTGGCCACGAGTTGGGCGCGGAAGCTGTCGTTGGGCTCCTCTTCACCCTCACCCACGACGGGCATCGATGCGTTGTCGATGACGGCGTAGCCGCGCATCACGTACGGTACCGCCCCCCAGTAGCTCACGCTCTTGAACTGATGGGGCGAATCGGTGCGCTGACCGGCTGCATCGGCACTCTTGAACTCGGTCGGATAGGCCCACACGAGCGCAGGAAGCGGCCCGTCGCGTGCCGCATCGTAGCCGGGCGGGAGGTACAGTTTGGCGCTCAGCGGAATCCCGTCGTCGCGCTGATACTGGATCGCCTCGGCCTGGATGCCGGCGAGCTCCGGATACGGGTGGGGGAACTCGGTGACCGCGGCGACGTCGTCCCCGTCGAGATCGCGCACGAAGAAGTTGGGCGGATCGTCGTTGGTCTCGCGTCGCGTCAACAGCTCCGTCCCCTCGTCGTCCAGCAGGGCCACCGGCATCTCGTAGTACGGCGCTTCGGATCGGAAGACCTCTTCGGTATCGCCCGTTTCACGATCCATCTTGCGCAGGAAGGGTCGGTTGCCCTCGGGCGAGGCGCCCTGACCGGTCAGAAAGAGGGTGCGGCCGCCGTTGGCCGTGCGCAGCACCGACGTACCGTACCGCGACGTCGTCATCATCGGTGACCCGGGATCGGCGTAGCGGTCCTCCATCGAGAACTCGAAGAGGGTACGCTGTGCGCCCGGCTCGTCGGGATTCACTTCGTAGAGGCGAACCTGTCGCGTCGCGAACCAGCTCTCCGCGACGAGGGCGAACCCGTCGTCCGACCACATGACTCCACCGTAGCGGAGAGGTAGCGTGGCCAACGTGATCGGCTCCGCCGTGAAGGGTGCCGCAAGCATCGAGACCCGATCGCGGTCTTCGGCCTCGGCGTTGGCGTCACCGCCGTCGAGCGCCTCGGTCCACACCAGGGTGGCGGGTGCGTCGGCCCGCCACGAGATGGAACGGACGCCGGTCGGCACCGATCCGAACCCCGTCGGCACCTTGTCCTGGAGGGGCAGGTCGGCGATCTCCGACACGACTCCGCCGTTCATGTCCCAGACCTCGATGCGGTTCGGGAAGCGGCTGGCGGGCACCAGATACGAGTAGGGCCGGTGCGTGGTCTGCACGAGAGCGTACGACGCGTCGGGCGACGACGATACGCCCCGGATCAGGGCCGGCTCCCCCATCTGCGTCACGGTGCCATCGAGATCTACGCGTACCAACTGCGAGGTGGCGTAGTACTCGAACACCTGCTCGTCATGTGGATTCTGGAGCAGGTCCTGATACGTCCGGTTGGGAGCCGCCTCTCCGGTGGTCTCCTGGATGACCGGCCCGGTCGGCACACTCGCCTCGGCGGGCGCGGCGCCGCGACCGGCGGGGATCGTGCGGGCGAGGATCGTGCGCCCGTTGGAGACCCAGCCGAAGGGAGAACCGAAGTAGGCCGCGTTGAGCGCCGCGTCCATCAGCTTGCGGGCCTCACCCGACGCCACCTCGGCGACCCACAGCTCGATGTGCTCGTTCATCCGCACGCTGAAGGCGACGTGTTCGCCGTCCGGCGCCCAGCGTACGTCGGCGATCCGGGGCTCATCGGGGAGGCCCGTGATCGGCCGCTCCTCACCGTCGAGCGCCTGGAAGGCCAGACGGATCATCGTGCTGCCCCGGCTCGGGCCGTTGTTGCGCGGGTTGATGCGCAGCCCGGCGAGACGGAGCTCGGGAGCGCTCACCTCGGCGATCGACGGGGCACCCGGACGGGTCATGATCAGGAGGGTGCTGCGGTCGGGGCTGAGACTGACCCCCGGTGCCGGTGGTGCGTCGACGAGCGCGGCGAGCTCCGGTGGGGGGCTCTGGTACACCGCCTCGGTATCCGACTCCTGGGCCGAGAGGGGTAGGGTCAAGAGGGCTGCCAGTGACGCCAGGAACGCCGGGCGTCGCAGAATAAACGTAGGATTCATGGGCTCCATCCTGCGAAGGCCATCGTGGGTGAAGGTGCAGCATAGAACAGAGCCGCCGGTGCATCAACGATCTTGTTCGCTGAACGTGCTCAGCGTCGCACCAGGTTGGCCTTCCGGGCGTCTGGCCCGGTCGAGGCCGACACGTCGACGGTCTGTCCCTCCGGAAGGCGCAAAGTCACTTCGCCTCCGCGCGCGAACGACATCACCAAGCCAGAAGGGGCGTCCCTCACGACCAGCATCGGGTGGGCTTCGGAGTCCCATCGGAAGCGCAGATGATCGGGGTCGATGCGCTCCACCGAAACCACCGCAGCGCCGGGGCGCGTGGGCACACGGACCTCCGTATCCCGGGTGCCGTCGGTTAGCCTCAGCGACGCCACCGTCGTCGGCCCCGGCAGCGGCACGGCGAAGGCGAAGACGCCTTCACCGATCGCCGCGTGAGCGACTCGCGTCGGCCGGAAACTCAGGTCGAAGACACGAGAGCCCTCGGCGTCGAACCCTTCGACCCGATACCGTCCCGATTCGGTCGGAAGTGACGGGGGGACGAACGCTCGAAAGGCAGGTTCGAGGATCAGGGAGTCGCCCTCCACCCGGCCCCATACGATCAGTGAGGACTGGGCAACTCGACGGGGGCTTGCTGCGGTCGCCTCGGCGGTCCGGTAGGCCAGCACCCCTTCATAGGTGTAGTCGCTGATCCAGTGCAGGTCGCCGCAGTAGGAGTACGACATGATGTCGGTGCGATCGGCAGCCTGAATTCGGCTGTTCAGAGCATCGTAGCCGTACACGCCCACGACTCCGTCGGCGTTGGGGAAGTTCGGATCGACACCGCCGGCGGTTCCGCACGGCGGGTGGAAGCGTCCCCAGTTGTGGCCCAACTCGTGGGCGACGAGCATACCGTCGCCCTCGATGCCTACAGCGGCCGGGCCGCCGATCAACGCCCAGCCTCCCCACGCCGCGTCCGGGCGCCGGGGAAGGACCCCGTAGTAGTACTGTCCGGCGCCGTCGGCGAGTCGGGCGGCGAGTACGCTCGCAACCATCGAGGGGAAGTCGGACGATTCCCGGAGGTCGTACTGGCTCAGGTCGAGTGCTGATCCGCGCACGTTGCCTCGAACCTCGTTGACAGGATAGATCCTCCCCACGTCCCACAGCAGCAGCTCGGTGTTGTCGATTTCTCCCGTGTCGCCGTTGATGCGGATCGGCACGAACGTCACCTCCACGGGTGGGGCGTCGACGACCGTGGGTGTCACTTCCGCGCCCCCGGGGAGCTCATTGTCACCCTCGTTGGTCTCCGCGACGAGGTCCTCGGGGTCGACCTGCACATCGAGGCGGATTCCCGGGGTGATCCAGTCTCCCGGCAGCTTCAGGTTGTACGAATCCGCCCACACTGCCTCGCTCAGGCCCGGTCCCGGGGCGAATCCCGGTGGGGGCTCGAGAAGCGTCTCGGTCAGCGCGTTTCCGTGCGCGTCCCGCACCCGCACGCCCACCGTCGCCCGCTGCGCCGTGTTGCGCGACTCTTCGACGAAGACACGTAGGAGAGCCTCGCGACCCGCGACGAGGGGTACGTCGCCCTCCCAGCGCTGAACGCTCTGAACGAGGTAGGCCCGTGCCAGCGTGAGGTTGAGCGTAGTCGGCTCCGCTGCCGCCACGAAGGTGGCTTCCGCCGATGTCTCGATCGACCCGGAGGCCACGCGTGCGGTCGCCTGCACGGTGCCGACGAGTCGACCCATGATCCAGGCAGCCTCCGCCATGCCGTCCGTGTCCGTTTCGTCGGTCGTGCCCTCGACGGTGCCGGCGCCCTCACCGGACGACCACTTCACGGGGATCCCGGCGATCGGGTTGTCCCACGCGTCCACCACCGTCACTCGGAGCAGTTCGGGTAGGGGTTCGCCAACCTCGGCTTGCTGGTCGCTCCCCGACAGGACCGTCATCTCCGCGGGCGGTCCGCTGCGGGCGGTTGCCTCGAAATCGACCGGCGCGAGCCCGGCCACGGTGGCGCGGGCGGTGTTGGATCCGGCGCGAGTGCCGAGCGTCCATTCGGTCGATGCGCGTCCACTACCGTCGGTCGTGCTGGAGGCGGGCGTCAGTGCACCGCCGTCGGCTTCCGTAGACCAGGTCACGACGACGTCCGCCATGGGTCCACCGGCGGCGTCGGTGACCCGAACGACCAGAGGTCTCGCCAACGTGTTCGTCACGGTGGCCTCCTGTCCGTCTCCCGCATCGACCATCACCGCCGCGGGCAGATGGGGTGCCGAGGCGTCTCCGCAGGAGACCGCCGCGATCGCCGTGACGATCGGCCACGCCCGGAGAGTGGCGCGGGCGCGAAACGTGGTCGAGCGCCTCCTCAGCATCGGCCGCTGTCCCGATCGGCCACGCGGGGTCCTTCGCGGCGGGCTGACCTGCATCGTGGCTCCTGGCTGGGGGACGCTCCGTCAGAGCGATGTCTTGAAGTCGAGTTCGCGGAGAACGCGCAGCAGCTCGACCGAACGGGCGGCTCCGATCGACCCGGACTTCGCGACCAAACCGACGGTGCGTGTCGGCACCGGTTCTGTGAAACGTCGAAGCTCCACCAGGTCGTCCAGTCCGCGTGGCCGCAGGGCGGCGAGCGCTGGGAGAACCGCACAACCTACCCCTGCGGCGACCATTGCGCTCAGCGTCTCGATTCCGGTCGCGTGGGTCGGCACACCGGAGCGGATGTCCCCACACACCTTCAGGGTGTTGTCTCTGAGGCAATGCCCATGATCCATGAGGATCATCTCTCCCGAGGGAATCCGGGCTCTGGGGATTCGCGCGTGTGTCGAAAGGGCGTGACCGCGCGGGAGCGCCAGCACGAGTTCCTCTTCGAACAGTGGGAATTCCTCGAGTCCGCGCACCTTGAGAGGTAGCGAAAGCAGCGCGGCGTCCAGTCGTTCCGCGCGGAGTGCCGCGGTGAGCTGCTCGGTGAGGGCCTCCGTGAACAGGAACTTCGCGTCGCCGAAGCTCGCCCGCAGGGGACCGAGGATGTGAGGTGTGAGGTAGGCCGCTAGAGTCGGGATCGCCCCGAGGCGGACGAACCCGGTCATCCCGGACGCCCTGCCCTCAGGGCTCAGCTCCGCGACCGTTTGCAGAATGCGATCCACCGTGTCGATCGCGCCGGCTCCGGCGGGCGCCACGGCCACACGACGCGACGAACGTTCGAACACCTGGTGGCCGACGGCGGTCTCGAAGCGCCGCACGAGCGCCGACAGCGAAGACTGAGCCATACCGCACTCCTCGGCCGCACGCCCGAAATGGAGCGTTCGGGCGAGGGTGGCGATTGCGCGTAGGTCGCGGACCGAGATGGAGCGCAGAGCGTCGTGGGGCATTTCATTGATCGATGAGGGCGATTGAACCAATCGACAATAGCCCGTTGATCGCCTGCGCGGAATGATCGATCGTTGGTGTTCAGTCCGTATTTCCACGTAGAGGCGGGAGGAACACACGTGTCAGGCCAAGGCGACTCCGGGGCAGCGAAGTGCCCCGTCATGCACGGGACACCGGGGCAGGCGAGGGCGGTCGGGACGGGCAACCAGTTCTGGTGGCCGAATCGACTCCGGCTCGAAATGCTCCATCAGAACGCACCCGCATCGAGCCCGCTCGACGAGGCCTTCAACTACCGGGCGGAGTTCGCCAAGCTCGACCTCGCCGAACTCCGCAGGGACCTCTTCGCTCTCATGACGGACTCGCAGGACTGGTGGCCGGCCGACTACGGGCACTACGGCCCTCTCTTCATTCGGCTGGCTTGGCACAGCGCCGGTACCTACCGCCTCACCGACGGTCGGGGCGGGTCGTCATCGGGGACGATCCGGTTCGCGCCGCTCAACAGCTGGCCCGACAACGGCAACCTCGACAAGGCCCGCCGCCTGCTTTGGCCCATCAAGAAGAAGTACGGCTCGAAGCTGTCATGGGCCGACCTCTTCATCTTCGTGGGCGACTGCGCGATGGAATCGATGGGGTTCGAGACCTTCGGCTTCGCGGGTGGCCGCGAGGATCGCTTCGAGCCCGAGATCGACATCTACTGGGGTTCGGAGACCACGATGCACGGCCCCGAGTACGTGGGGCGGCGTTACGCGGACAACCGTCAGCTGGAACACCCCGTGGGCGCGGCAGAGATGGGGCTCATCTACGTGAACCCTCAGGGACCCGACGGAGAACCCGACCCGCTGGCTGCGGCGCACGACATCCGTGAGACGTTCGGTCGCATGGCCATGAACGACGAAGAGACCGTCGCGCTGATCGCGGGCGGCCACACCTTCGGCAAGATGCACGGCGCTGGGGATGGGGCCCACGTGGGCGTCGAGCCCGAGGGCGGCTCGATCGAGGCCCAGGGCTTCGGCTGGCTCAACACGTACGGGAAGGGCAAGGCGGAAGACACCATCACCTCGGGTCTCGAGGGTGCGTGGACACCCAACCCGACGAAGTGGGACACGGGGTACTACGACACCTTGTTCGGCCACGAGTGGGAACTCTCGAAGAGCCCGGCCGGCGCCTGGCAGTGGGTCCCCGAGGGGGGTGCGGCAGCCGACGCGGTTCCGGACGCGCACCTCGCCGACAGGCGGCACGCGCCCGTGATGGCCACGACTGACATCTCGATGATCAAGGACCCCGCCTACCTCGAGGTCTCGAAGCGCTTCCACGCCGACCCGGACTACTTCGCCGACGCCTTCGCGCGCGCCTGGTTCAAGCTCACGCATCGCGACCTCGGGCCGCGCTCGCGCTATCTCGGAAACGAGGCGCCCGCCGAGGTCCTCGTCTGGCAGGATCCGGTCCCCGCGGTGGACCACGTGCTGGTCGAGGCGGTCGAGATCGCCGACCTGAAGGCGAAGGTGCTGGCCTCGGGCGTCCCGCTGGCGCACTTCGTGTCGACGGCCTGGGCCTCGGCTTCGACCTTCCGGGGATCCGACCGGCGGGGCGGAGCGAACGGCGCGCGGATTCGTCTGGCCCCACAGAAGGACTGGACCGTCAACCAGCCGGGTCGCCTCGCGCGGGTGCTCGAGGTGCTCGAGACGATCCAGAGCGAATTCAATCAGGTGC
Organism: Longimicrobiales bacterium; assembly: GCA_028279425.1. Lineage (GTDB taxonomy): Bacteria > Gemmatimonadota > Gemmatimonadetes > Longimicrobiales > Gaopeijiaceae > Gaopeijia. The sequence continues at coordinate 32,298 of JANQNV010000294.1, forward strand.
AGAACGGCAGCGGCAAGCGCATCTCCCTGGCCGACCTGATCGTGCTGGCGGGGTGTGCCGCGGTCGAGCAGGCGGCGCGGGACGCCGGCTTCGATCTCGAGGTTCCGTTCACGCCGGGTCGGACCGATGCGACCCAGGAGCAAACGGACATCGACTCCTTCCGATACCTGGAGCCGATCGCCGACGGGTTCCGAAACTACGGCGCGGCCCACTACACGCTTTCGACCGAGGAACTCCTCGTCGATCGGGCCCAGCTTCTGACCCTGAGCGCTCCTGAGATGACGGTCCTGGTCGGCGGTCTGCGGGCGCTGAACGCGAACTTCGAGCAGTCGCGCCACGGTGTGCTGACGGACCGCCCCGGTCAGCTGACGAACGACTTCTTCGTCAACCTCCTCGACATGGCCACGGAATGGACCCCGATGGGCGATGATGCCGAGGTGTTCGAGGGACGCGACCGCGCCACGGGCGACCTGCGATGGACGGCGACACGCGCCGACCTCGTGTTCGGCTCCAACTCGCAATTGCGCGGCATCGCCGAGGTCTACGGTGCCGACGACGGCGCGGAGAAGTTCGCCCGCGACTTCATCGCCGCGTGGGACAAGGTGATGATGCTCGACCGCTTCGACCTCGAGAGGTGAATCGGCGGTCAGCCCAGACCCAGGAGCGCCAGGGTTCGGTCGACGAAGCTCGGTAGGGGCTGCCAGAGGAGCAGCAGTGCCACGGCCAGGTACGTGGCGGGCCGCGTCGTCCAGCGGGGTCTGCGCGGAGTCGGGCTCGCCTCGGTAGTCGTCCGCTCTTCGGGCCAGGGAGCGACCGCGAGGAACGCGGCGGCCATCACGTACAGGAACAGCCACGACACCCGGCCTCCCGTGAAGAGCAACAGGCCTGCATGGAAGGCGAGCCCCACGCCGATCGCCCAGGGGGTGAAGCGACGCACGGCAAACCCCACCGCCAGTCCGAGCTCCGTTGTGATCGCGAGCCAACCCAGGGCGAGTGACAGGGCCCCCACCGGAAGCAGGGCCGCGGTCGGAGCGTACCAACCCAGCTGAAGGATCTCCCGACTCCAGAACTCTACGAAGTGGCCCGTTCGCCAGTCGGCATCGAGAAGCTTGTTGATCCCGGCGCCAAAGTAGACGAGGGCGATCTGGGCCCGCAGCAGGGTCACGCCGGTGGTCCGATCATGGAGGCCGAGCAGCACCAGAACACAACCGACGAACGTCGTGTTGTTGGAAAACGTGCCCCGGCTCATCGCGATGCCTGTGAGCACCAGCGTCCCCAACGCCAGACACGATACCCGCGGAATGCGGTTCAGGAAGAGGGTCGTGCAGAACAACAGGAAGGCCCCGGCCATCGTGGCCTCCACCCAGGGCGTCGCGGGCCCCAGACCATCGAAGACCCGCAGGAAGGGCACATGCACACGCGGCCACCAGATCGGCCCGCGATGCACGACCAGCCAGAGTCCGAGAAGCTTGCCTGCCAGCAGCACATTCGGTGGGAGCGATGCGCCGCGACAGTCGAGTGGGTTCCAACTCACCGAGGCGGCCAGCGCCAGGGCTCCTGCGGGCGACCGTTGACGGTGTAGGTCAGCAGTACCCGCGCGCCGTCGCCGGCACCGTAGGTCTCCTCGTACTGACGAACGTGATCCTTCACGTGCTGGATCGATCGGTTGTCGCGGCCCAACTGCGGAAGAACGTAGCGAAGCCGTACTTCACCGGCTTCCAGTCGCCGCCCGTCGATGGTGACGTCGAGGGTGTAGAGGTTGATGACGTCGTAGGGCGCCCATGCGAAGTACCGGGACGGAGCGAATCTCGCGTACGCGATGGCCCCGATCTGCGCGGCGAGGAAGGCGACGGCCGTGCCGAGCCGAAGCCTCGCCGGCCAGGTGGAGAGGGGGTGCACCGGCTGCGGCGCCGTTCGTCAGCCCACCCGTTTCCGCTTGCGCTTCATGAAGTCCATCATGATGTACTGACCGAGGGTGAGCGTACTCGTGAAGTACGCCTTACCCCGTGCGATTTCCGACACCTTCTTCACGAACTGCACGAGGTACGGGTCGCGCGCGAGCATGAAGGTGTTGATCAGAATCCCGCTCTTCCGGCAGGCGGCCACCTCCTTGAAGGTGCGCCGGAGAATGTGCGCGTCCATGCCGCCCGAGTTGGTGTAGACGCGCCCATCCGGCAGCGTGAGCGCCGATGGTTTACCGTCGGTGATCATGATGATCTGCCGCATGTCCTGCTTCTGGGCCGTCAGGATGCGACGCGCGATCTCGAGGCCCTCCGCGGTATTCGTATGGAAGGGGCCCACCTGAGCCTTGGCCAGCTGCGAAAGGGGGATCTCCTGCGCACGATCTCCGAAGGTCACCACCTTCAGCGTATCCCCCGGGAACTGCGTACGGATCAGGTGCGACAGGGCGAGGGCCACCTTCTTGGCTGGCGAAAAGCGGTCTTCGCCGTACAGGATCATCGAGTGGCTCACGTCGAGCATGAGCACCGTGGCGCACGACGACCGGTACTCGGACTGATGGACCATGAGGTCGCCGTAGTCGAGGTTGAGAGGTACCTGTAGGCCCTCGCGCTCGATCGCGTTCTTCAGGGTCGCGGGGATGTCGAGGTTGAGCGTGTCGCCGAACTCGTAGGGGCGACTCGCCGCAGACGCTTCGACACCGGTGGCGAGGTGCGGGGTGTCGTGCACACCGATGCTCGCCTTCCCCAAGGCACCGAGCAGATTCCTCAGGGCTCGGTAACCCAGGAAGTCCACCCCCTTCTGGTTGAGATTGAATTGCACGGACTGCGAGGCGTCTTTCGCTTCGTCGATCTCTCCCTGCCCTGTGACGTCCTGCACGGGCCCCGTGAATTGCGGATCCCCGTTTTCGAGTGAGATGTAGCCCTCTTCGACCATGCGCTGGATGAGGTCGTCGAGAAGCTCCGCGATCTTGGCCTGCACCTCGGCGTCGCCGGCTCCTTCACCTCGGAGTTCGGCGAGCATCTCGGGGGTGAGCTGGCCGCTCTGGATCAGCGCCTCGAGCAGGGCGTGCTTCAGGGCATCCACCGAACTGGTGTCTTCGGTACCGGACCACCCCCAGTAGGGGTGGTAGTTGGGGCCGCCCGCGAAGCCGCCGTCCATCAGGAAGTCCGAGAGCAGCTCCATGAGGCCCTCGAGGTTCAGGGCATCGGCCCACCCGCCCTTGTATTTCGTGTAGGTCGTGAAGCGCATCGTGCCTCCGTCCGGCTTCGCGGTTCCCGGTCACATCTCTCCCGCCCCGGGGGGAACGGGGGTACGTCGAAAAGGTACAGTGGGCTCGCCGTCCGCTTCCGCGCCACCGCGGCCCTGCCCGTGCCCGATTGGACTGAATCCCCCGAAGACGTCGCGTCGTTCCGCGCGGCGCTGCTCCGCTTCTTCGACCGCGAGGCCCGGCCCCTTCCCTGGCGATCCACGCGCGATCCCTATCGGATCCTCGTTTCGGAGATCATGGCGCAGCAGACGCGCGTCGAAACGGTGATCCCCTACTATCGGCGCTGGCTGGAGCGTTTCCCCACCCTCGGAGCACTCGCCGACGCCGGCCGGGACGACGTCTTGAAGCTCTGGGAGGGCCTGGGCTACTACTCGCGGGCTCGAAATCTGCACCGAGCGGCCCAGACGGTGCGGGAGTCGTTCGGGGGGCAGCTACCGGACTCGCCGGCCGAGCTGCGCACTTTGCCGGGGGTGGGCCCCTACACGGCGGGCGCGGTCGCCTCGATCGCCTTCGGAGAGCCCGTCCCCGCGGTGGACGGAAACGTGCGGCGGGTGTTCGCGCGCCTCCACGATGACCCGGTGCCGGGTGCGCGCGCCGTGGAGGACTGGGCGGCTCGCGTGGTGGATCCCGATCGCGCGGGTGATTTCAACCAGGCGCTCATGGAGCTCGGTGCCATCGTGTGCGTCCCGCGCGGGCCGCACTGCGGGCGATGCCCAGTGGTCAGCTGGTGTCGGGCCCGCTCGGCGGGTACGCAGGAGGAACGGCCACTGCCGAAGAAGCGCAGCCGCGTGCGCCGAGAAGAGCGCGTCGTGGTCGTGAACGTCGACGTCGGCGGCCAGCCCGAGCATGGCCGCGAACCCGACGTCGGCAGGGAGCAGGAGGCTCAGCACGGGAGGCGTGATCGACCCCCCCGTGTGTGGCTACGGCGCCGACCGGACGAGGGCCTGCTGGCGGGACTCTGGGAGTTTCCGTCCTTCTCGGCGAACGAGGCGGAGGCCGCCGACGTCGCCTCCGCCGGCGAGCCCCTCGCCCCCGTGCGCCACCTGTTCAGCCACCTGCACGTGACCTATCGGCCCTACGTGCTCTACCGTTCCTCGGCGGAAGTCGACGGGCGTGGGGAGGCCTCACAATGGGTGGATCTGAGCGACCTCGGAGGGGTGGCGGTGCCCGTGGCGCAGCAGAAGATCGCGGCCCTCGCACGGCGGTTCCTCCGGCGCACACACGCCTAGTGTCCCGTTTGAGAAGTCCGGTGCGTACCTCGAATACCATCGGGACTTTTCAAACGGGACACTAGTGTAGTGTCGCCCAAGTCCTGATGCCGTTCGTGCGCGGGGGCATCCACGGGATGCGTCGTTGGAACTCCTTGCCGTAGC
>JANQNV010000310.1 GCA_028279425.1 Longimicrobiales bacterium
GTAGCTATCGCTACGCCGCGTCGTTCCGCCTCGCCCCCGCGGCGCCTCCGCACCCTCGGCGGTCACCAGACTTTGGCGACACTACACTAGAAGGCTGCCTCCGTCTTCGGCATGTCGAGCCCGCGTCCCTCCTGGGGGCGCGGGCTTCGATGTTGTTGCCTACCCGTCGAAACTGAGCCTACCGTTGAAGCAGATTGGGAGCGCCATGGGTCCAGCTGCGAGGCTGGAGGGGCGACGGGGGGGTCGGGCCCAATGCATCGTTGGATGCTCCCTTGAAGTAGCCACGGCTACGTCGGCGGGTGGAGCCCGAAGACCCCGGCGTCATGCCCTCCCTACTTCTTCCACAGCCTTCTAGTCCTCCAACGCCTTTGAGACCCTGGTCTTGTCCCGAATCGGCCGCAGTGTAGCTCGCGCGGTCGTGGCCTTCACTGCGTGCGCGGTTTCGCTGAGCTGCGGAAACGACGGCGCGGTGGCCCCCGACCCTCTCGATGCCGTCGCCTCGCTCACGGTGTCAGCGGATTCACTGCGGCTCGCGATCGGGGTCCCGCTTCGCCTGCGGGCCGAAGCGCGCAACGGCCGGTCCGAGGTGGTCGACGCCTCGTTGGCGTGGTCCAGCTCCGACGAGCAGGTCGCCACCGTCGACTCGGCGGGCGTCGTCACCGCGATTGCTCCGGGCGCGGTCCGAATCACGGCTCGGGTCGAGGGCGTTTCGGACGGGGTCGACTTCGACGCCTTCGATCCGAATCCGCCGATTCCTCCGTCCGAGTTCGCGGGCCGTGTGGTATCCAACCGCGAGGTCGAGCTCACCTGGCTCGACGGCTCGAATTCGGAAACCGCCATCGTGGTCCGAAGGGAGCGGATCGGGCCCTCGGGATCGGGCCCTCGGGTGGCGGGGAGCCCGAGCGTGGTCGAGACGACCACGTTGGGCCCGAACACCACGCGCTTCGTCGACACCGCTCTCACTCCCGAAACGGAGTACCGCTACGCGATCGAAGCGTGCAATCCGGCGGGGTGCACGTCGGCCGCGGGCACCGTCGAAGTCGTTACCTTCCCGACCCTCGAGCTGAACAGCCCCGGCAGCCTGCCCGACGGTTTCGTCGGTGCGGAGTACGCCTTCGACTTCGGCGTTGCGGGTCCGGCCGTGTCGTGGGCCGTGGTCGATGGCGAGCTTCCACCCGGGCTCGTTCTGTCGAGCGAGGGGCGGCTCGAGGGAAGCCCCACAGCGACGGGCGCCTTCACCTTCACGGTTCAGGTGTCGGGGGGAGGGCAGCAGGCCGAGGCGGTCGTGGCCCAACGCGTCTGGATCGCGCCCGAGGTGGTGACCGTCGCTGTACCGTCCGGCATCGTGGGCCAGAGTTACGTCGTCGCCCTCCAGGCGACGGGCGGGGACGGGATGTTTCAGTGGCAGGTGGTGGAGGGGTTCCTGCCGCCCGGGCTCACCTTCTCATCGGGCGGCTCCATCACGGGCACGCCGACCTCAACCGGCCGGTTTCCCCTGATGGTCGAGGTCGAGACGGTCGGCGTCCGGGTCTCGGTCGGTCTCGAACTCGAGGTGTTCGATCCGCTCGCCGTCGAGACCTCGTCGGTGTCGCCAGCCGTCATCGACACCCCGTATTCGGAGAGCCTCGTGGCCTCCGGCGGCGACGGAGTCTACAGCTGGTCGCTCGTGGGAGGGGCGCTGCCCGCAGGACTCGCCCTCTCGTCGGCGGGCCTCGTGACGGGGACCCCGTCGGTGCTCGGTAGCGTCGCTGCGTCGATCGAGGTTCGGAGTGGGGATGGACAGGTCGCCGCGGGCACGGTCGAGCTGACGGTCGACGAGCAGTTCCAGCCGCCCGTCGTGACCACCTCCATCCTCCCGGAGGCCGGTGTCGGCGCGGCCTATTCGATCACCGCCCAGGCGGTCGAAGGAAACGGCGTGTTTCAGTGGGCGGTCGCGTCGGGAAGTCTCCCGCCGGGTCTGACGCTGCAAGGGTCGACGGGGCGCATCTCCGGCACACCCGGCGCGGCGGGCTCGTTCCCCTTCCGGCTGCGCGTGTCGAGCGCCGGGCTGAGCGGAACGGCCGACGTGGTGATCACGGTTTGGCCGGCGCTCGCGATTTCGACCACCTCCCTCCCGACGGGTGTGGTGGGGCAGAGCTACGGCGGGACCCTCGTCGTGTCCGGGGGAGATGGGGCGCCGACCTTCGACATCGTCGCGGGTGGGCTGCCCGGAGGCCTCTCCCTCGACCCCTCGACGGGAGAGATCTCCGGAAGCCCCAGCGCAAGCGGGAGCGTGGGGTTCACGGTCGAGGTCGTCAATGCGGTAGGCCAGCGAGCGGAGCGGGCCCTCTCGATCACCTCGTATCCACCCGCCTCGGTCGTAACGGCCAGCCTGCCGGATGGCGCGGTGTCCAGTGCCTATTCCGAGGCTCTGGCGGCCGCGGGGGGAGACGGCTCCTACACCTGGAGTCTCCTGTCGGGGAGCCTCCCCCCTGGAATCGCCTTGAGCGGCACCGGGCTCATCTCGGGCTCGCCCACGACGGCGGGGGTGTCGTCCTTCACGGTTCGGGTTGCGACCGGAGACGGCCAGACCGCCTCGAAGGGGTTGTCGATCACGATTGCCGCCCCGCCGCCCACGGTGACGACCAGCAACCTCCCGGTGGGCATGGTCGGTAGCCCCTATTCCTTCGCCCTCTCGGCGAGCGGAGGGGACGGCAGCTACGCGTGGGACGTCGTCGGGGGCGCGCTCCCGACGGGTGTCGGCCTCGCCCCGAGCACCGGCCTGCTGAGCGGGACCCCCTCCGCTTCGGGGGTCTTCAACGTCACCGTCGAGGTCACCAGCGCGGGACAGTCTGCGACACGCCCGCTGGCTCTGATCGTCTCGAGCGCCCCCGTGGAGTTGGAGCGATCGTACCTGCCGGGCGGCTATCCGGGGATCGCGTATTCGGCCACGCCCGAGTCGGCCACGGGGGGGTCGGGGTCGTACGTCTACTCGGTGTCGGCCGGCGCCCTGCCCGCGGGATTGTCACTCGACACGTCGACGGGTGCGATCTCCGGTGTGCCTACTTCGGCCGGGATGTCGTTCTTCGAGTTGACGGCTACGAGTGCGGGCACCTCGGCCTCGGTCGTGTTCGGGCTCACGATTTCGACCGTCGGCCCGAGCGGGCTGAACGTGTTCGGGGTCAACGTGGCCGACGTCATTCCGTCGGCGACCACACGCGGCGCGATCGATGCCGCCCTCGCACGCTACGAGCAGGTGCTCACCGGCGACGCGCCCGACTATGTGCTTCCCTCGAGCGGCCTCGAGGGAGCGTGCCTGGGGCGGGGCCCCCTTCTACACGGTCAGACCGTCGACGACATCGTCGTATTGATGGACATCGGGCCCATCGATGGCCCGGGGGGGATCGCGGGTCAGGCGGGACTGTGCGGCGTGATTCGCTCGTCAGGACCCTATGCGGTGATCGCGCAGCTGATTCTCGATTCCGAAGACCTCGACGGATTTTCTCCCGCCGTGCAGTTCGCTCTGGTGTGGCACGAGATCGGTCACGGCTTCGGGTTGATCGAGGGCGCCTGGGTGCAACTGGGGCTGATGACGGGCGAAAACGGCCCCGCTCCGGAGTACATCGGCCCCCAGGGCGTGACGGCGTTCCAAAGTGTACTCGGCGGGAGTGGGAACCCACCGATCGAGGCCGACGGCGGGGGGGGCACCCGTGACTCCCATTGGGACGAGGGCTTCTTCGACTCCGAGATGATGACGGGCTTCCTGGACCCCGTGGGCAACGCTCTCTCGGCGCTCACCATCGCCGCGCTCGGCGACCTGGGGTGGCCCGGCGCCAACCTCGGGGCCGCCGACGCGTACTCGATTCCAGGGTGCAGCCCCGCCTGCACGGTGCCGGCCCCCGCGTCGGGACGCCCCCCGGGCACCCTGGGCGACCGGCGGGTTCCTCTTCTCGACGATGTGATCCGAGAAGACCTGTGGGTACGGCAGCCCGATGGATCGCTGCGCCGAATCTCCTGGCCGAATCCGGGAGGCTAGTGTCCCTCTCGGTACGCACCGGACTTCTCAAACGGGACACTAGCCGATTCGGTTCGGAGTCAGCGTACGGCCGGGCTGTCGACGGTCAACGTACATGCGTCTGCATCGAGCGTCGCTTCGACACCGAGCGGCACGACCGCGTGGCGGGAGATGTGACCAACGGGAAGGCCCACGACTGCCGGAATCGATAGATCGTCGGCCCAACCGGCCAGGGTGCGGTGCACTGCGGGGGCGTCGGCGACGGAGCCCGTGAACGCCCCCAGGGCGAGTCCCACCACTCCCGAGAGGGCACCCGCGCGCCGGAGTTGGACGAGCATCCGATCGATGCGGTAGGGCGGTTCGGCGACGTCTTCCAGAAGGAGGATCGCCCCGGTCGACGAAAGCTGGTCGGTCGTGCCGCAGAGAGAGGCGAGGATCGCCAGGTTGCCGCCGACGATTCGACCCGTTGCCCGACCGGGGTGTAGCGTGTGGCGGGTCCGGTCGCCGTCGGGAAAAGCACCCGCGGCGACCGGCTCGGCGAGGACCTTCCGGAACCAGGCGTCGAACGTCATCGAGCCGTCGAGTGTGGGGTGCGGTCCGTGAAACGACACGACCCCGATCGTGGCCATGCGCGCGTGGAGCGCCGTGTTGTCGCTGAACCCGATGAACGGGATCGGATCGCTGCGCTGTCGGGAGAGGTCGAGGTCGTCGACGATGCGGGCGGTTCCCCACCCCCCTCGAAGCGCCCACACGCCGTCCACGGTCGGGTCGTCGAATGCCGCCTGGAGGTCGGCTCGTCGCTCGTCGTCCGTACCGGCCAGAAAACCGTCGCGTGCGAGGGCGCGGCGGCCTACGACAGGCTCCAGCCCCAGGATCCTGCACCGTTGCTGGGCCGTTCGAATCCGCGCCGCATCGACCGGCCCGGCGGGTGCCACGAGGGCGACGCGGCTACCGGGTCGCAGGGCGCGCGGACGGCGTGCGGCGGGGTGCCGGCTCGGGGTCGGCTCTTCAAGCGAGGATGGCATGGGGGCAGTATGGTCTGCGCAGGGCCCGCGGACCACACCGCGGGCCGATTCCACCGGTCGCCTGCGAACGCCCATGCCGCGCCCCACCCCCCACTGGCCCGACTCGTTTCCCCATCGCCCCGGCGCGCTCGCCCCTCGGGGCCGCGACGGGGCCGTGGCCTCGACCGACGCTCTCGCCACCCGGGCCGGTCTCGACGTCCTCGCCGAGGGGGGCAACGCCGTCGATGCCACTGTCGCGGTGGCGTTCGCTCTGGCCGTCGTGAACCCGGAGGCGGGCAACGTGGGCGGCGGGGGTTTCCTGCTCGTACGCACACCCGACGGCGAGGTCCTGGCGCAGGACCACCGGAGCGCCGCCCCTGCAGCCGCCCACCCCCGCATGTTCTGGACGGCCGACGGTGGGATCAGCGAGGATGCCGTCGTGGGCCATCGCGCGGTGGCCGTACCCGGCACGGTCGCGGGCCTCCACGACGCCCACACCCGACTCGGCCGGCTGGCGTGGGAGCGACTGGTGGAGCCCGCCATCGGGCTTGCGCGGGGGTTCGAGGTCCGGCCCCGGTTTCTCGCCTCGCTCCCGCCCCACATCGTCGAGGGCCTGTCGCGCTTTCCGTCGTCGGCGGCCCTGTTCCTGGACGACGGGGGTCCGCCCCGTCCCGGAGAGATCCTCCGCCAGCCCGACCTGGCGGCCACCCTGATGCGCATTCGCGACGCCGGAGCGGCCGGCTTCTATCGGGGCGCGACGGCGGACGGACTCGTCGCGGAGATGGAGCGGGGAGGGGGCTTGATCACCCACGCCGACTTGCTCGGCTATCGTCCCGCCTGGCGTGAGCCGATTCGCTTCGAATATCGGGGTGAGGTGATCTGGTCCATGCCGCCTTCGTCGTCGGGCGGGGTGACGCTGGCTGCCGCGGCTCTGCAGTTGGAGCGCCACGACCTCGCCCGGCTCGAGTGGCACGGGGCCGAGCACCTCCACCTCCTCACCGAGGCCTGGCGGCGCGCCTTCGCCGACCGAAACCATTGGCTCGGCGACCCGGATCATGTGGAGATGCCCCTCGCACGGCTCGTGTCGTCGGCCTATGCGAGTGCCCGTGCGAGCACGATCGACCCGCGCCGGGCGACGCCGTCCAGCGAGGTCGGGCCGGGTGTGGGTCCGGGGCGTCGTGCCTCGCATCCGCCCCGCGAGGGAATGCACACGACGCACGCATCGATCGTCGATTCGGAAGGGATGAGTGTGTCGTACACGACCACACTCAACACGTGGTACGGCAGCAAACTCGTGGCGAGCGGGACCGGGGTGATTCTCAACAACGAGATGGACGACTTCACCGCTCGCCCCGGGGTGCCCAACTTCTTCGGCCTCGTGCAGGGTGAGGCCAATGCCATCGCACCGGGCAAACGAATGCTGTCGGCCATGACCCCCACCCTGGTGACGCGGCCCGATGGCCGGCTGCGAATGGTCGTGGGTAGCCCTGGGGGGGCGACGATCATCACCACCGTGCACCAGGTCGTCTCGAACCTCGTCGACTTCGGAATGTCGCCCGTGGATGCGGTCGCGGCGCCGCGCGTCCACCATCAGCACCTGCCGGATCGGATCGATGTCGAGCCAGAGGGACTACCCGACGGTGTGATCTCGTCGCTCGAGGAGAGGGGACACCGTGTGCGCCGGGGGGAAGAAGAGTGGGGCGACGTCGAGGCGGTGGTGGTCGACGAGGGCGGAGACCTCATCGCCGTCGCCGACCCCCGCCGGGGCGGGGTTGCCGCCGCGCTCTGAAGAGCGTGGCCGACGACGTCGTCCGTAGGGCGTGGCCGCCTACGCCAGCGCCGCGAGGAGTCGCTGGTGGATCCCGCCGAACCCACCGTTCGACATGACGACCACCACGTCTCCCCGTTCTGCGTCGCCACGGATTCCGTCGACGAGGTCTTCGACCGAGGCGCGGTAATCCGCGGGAATCCCGCGATGCCGCAACGTCTCGGCGACCTCCCCCGGGTTCATTCCCGTGGTGCGGTCGTAGCGCTCGGGCCGGAAGAGGCCGGCGAGCCACACGCGGTCCGCCCGACTCAGCGCCGCCTCGTACCCCTCCTGGAATCGACGGAGTTGGGCGGTGTAGCTGCGCGGCTCGAAGACGGCTACGATGCGTCGACCGGAGAAACGCTCCCGCACCGCGCGCAGCGTCGCGTCGACTGCGGTGGGATGGTGCGCGAAGTCGTCGATAACGGTGATTCCGGAGGGTTCGCCGATCACCTCCATGCGGCGGCGCACGGTCTTGAAGGTGGAGAGGCCCTCGACGAGGGCGTCCCAGGAGGCTCCTGCGGCCGTTGCAGCGGCCAGAGCGGCGAGAGCATTCCGCACGTTGAAGACACCCGACAGGGGCATGTCGACCCGCCCCATCGGTTCCTTCCCCCTCAGAACCTCGAAGCGGGTTCCCGTCTCGGAGTGGGTGACGTCCCGGGCGCTCCAGGAGGGTGTGGCGTAGGCGTCGGGGAGGTCGTCATCGAACCCGAACGTCCAGGTGGGGGCGGGGGCTCGCTCGACCAGCGCACGAGCCGCCTCGGTGTCGGTGCCGACCACGAGACGCCCCGATCCGGGGATCAGATTGACGAAGCGCTCGAAGGCGAACCGGTAGGCGATGTCATCGCGGTAGATGTCGGCGTGGTCGAACTCGACGTTCGTGACGACGGCGATATGTGGCAGGTAGTGCCACATCTTCGGGCCCTTGTCGAAGTAGGCCGTGTCGTATTCGTCGGCCTCGATCACGAAAAGCGACGAGTGGGCCAGGCGGAACGACGTACCGAAATTCTCGGCCACGCCGCCCACGAGAAACGACGGAGCGAGGCCGGCGCACTCCAACAGCCAGGCCAGGATCGAGGTGGTGGTCGTCTTGCCGTGGGTACCCGCCACGGCGAGGACGCGCCGGCCCCGCAGGAACTCCTCCTTCAGGGTGTGGGCTGCCGACGTGTAATGGACACCGCGATCGAGGACCGCCTCCAACTCCGGATTGCCGCGGCTGATCGCGTTCCCGACGACGACGCGGTCCGGCGTCGGCGTCAGGTTGTCGGCGTCGAATCCGTCGGTCCAGGCGATCCCGAGTTCGTCGAGCAGCAGCGACATGGGGGGGTAGACGCCGGCGTCGGAGCCGGTCACCTCGTGGCCCTTCGCACGAAGTAGACCCGCGAGCGATCCCATGGCGGTGCCGGCGATTCCGATCAGGTGGTAGTGCATGGTGTGCGGGCGCGAGGAGCGGCTCAGCCGAACAGCAGTCGAACGATCCAGACGGCGAAGAGCATCGCGGCGATGTCGGCCGTCAGACCCGCCGGGACGGCGTGGCGGGTCTTCTTGATGTTCACCGCCCCGAAGTAGACCGCCACCACGTAGAAGGTGGTTTCGGTCGACCCGAACATCGTCGCGGCCATCTTCACGAAAAGGGAGTCCTCACCGTACTGCTGGATCATCTCGGCGACGAGCCCGGCGGATCCCGAGCCTGTGAGCGGTCGCACGATCGCCATCGGAAGCACTTCGGCGGGGAACCCGACGAGACCCAGGACCGGGTCCAGCACCGTCACCAGGAAGTCCATCGCGCCACTGGCGCGGAACATCCCGATCGCGAAGAGGATCGCCACGAGGTAGGGGATGATCCGCACGGCGACGCCGAATCCTTCCTTTGCACCCTCCACGAAGGCCTCGTACACGGGCACGCGCTTGTAGAGTCCGTACAGCGGAAACCCCACGACGATGGCGGGGATCACGAAGACCGACAGCAGGCCGATCCACTCCCGGACGAGCGCCATCAGAGGGTCCCCCGCTGCGGATTCGACGCGCGTGACGCGGGGAGTCTCGAGTAGAGCTTGGCCGCCGTGATCGCCACGACGAGGGACGCTCCCGTGGTGAGGATGATCGCGAAGATCAGCTGGTTGATTTGAAGGCCCATCAGGGCGAGGAGGAGAACGGGGGGGATGAGCTGCACGCTCGCGGTGTTGATGGCCAGAAGCATCACCATCGCGTCGGTGGCCGTGTCCTCGGAGGGGTTCAGCGTCTGCAACTCCTCCATCGCCTTGATCCCGAAGGGGGTGGCCGCGTTGCCCAGCCCGAAGATGTTGGCGGTGAGGTTCAGCGCGATCATTCCCAGCGCCGGGTGGTCGGCGGGCACGTCGGGGAACAGTGGGCGGAGAACGGGGCGGACGAACCTGACCAGCGACTGCACCAGACCGGCCTCTTCGGCGATTCGCAGGATGCCCAGGAACAAGGCGAGGACGCCGATGAGGCCGAGGGCGATCTCTGCGGCGGTCTCGGCGAAGTCGAGGGCTGCCGACGCGATCGCGTTCATCTTCACGAAGCGAACGGGCTCGAACACCACCTGGGCCGAGCCTCCATCGAGGGCGGTGATGCGCCCCTGCAATTCGTCGTCGTTGGAGCGCGATACACCGCGGATCGTGGCGAGGGGTTCGGGGAGGGCAGCCCCGGAGTCGAAGCGCAGCTGCCGGCCGTCGCTCGTCTGCACCAGGGTCCCGGACCAGGTCGACGATGCGGGGGGTGCCGAACCGTAGAACGCCGCGTACGCATCGGGGGCGATCGATATCTCGACCGGGAGGGTTCGGCGGTCGGCGTCGAATGCCTCGGGGTAGTCGAGCTGGACGGCCAGGGGCTGTCCGTTGCGATATCGATCTCGGGCGAGATCGTTGGCGTCGTACACGCCGGCGAAGGCGAAACTCGCGATGATCAGGCCGGCCCAGATGTAGTTGAGCATCGACGTCGAGGCGGGAGGGACGAGGCGGGGAAACCCCCGCCGAGGCGGCCCGGTCAGGGTAGAGTCCCACCTTCGGCCCGACAAGTTGGGTTCCAACCCCGGTCGGTTTCACCTAGTCTATAATGCCAACGATGTCGTCATTCCTGCCGTCCAAGGTGATCATGACCCCCCGAGACTACCCCGGCGAACTCGAAGAGATGGTGATCCTGGCCGCCTTGCGGCTCGGCGACGAGGCGTATGGAGCCTCGATCCTCCGCGAACTCGACGAGCGGGCGGGTCGCGAGGTCCCACGCGGGTCGGTCTACGTCGTGCTCGAGCGCCTCGAGTCCAAGGGCTTCATCACGAGCCACACCGGCGAGCCCACCTCGGAGAGGGGGGGACGTGCTCGTCGCATGGTCGCGGTCACGGCCGACGGGATCGAGGCGGTGCGCCGCTCGCACGAAGCCCGTCGCCGTTTGCGGGAGGGGCTCGACGAGGTCTTCCAGGCGTGAGCACGCGGTCACCACGCCCCCCCCGCCTCGCGGCCCGCGTCCTCGCGTGGCTCCTCCCGGGCGGCGCAGCGGGAGACGCTGTGGTCGGCGATCTCGAGGAGGCCTTCCACGCCGATTGCCGCACCGCGTCGATCGGTCGCGCCCGCTGGCGTTGGTACCGGCGGGCCACCGCCATCGCCCTCCGCCTCGCCGTCTACGAACGATTCGAGCGGCCCCGCCGCCAACCCAAAGGAGCTACGGCCATGACCGGCCTGACTGACGATCTGCGTGGGGCGCTGCGTTCACTCCGGCGTGCGCCGTCGTTCGCCGCCCTGGCGGTCCTGACTCTGGCGGCGGGCATCGGAGCGACCACCGCCGTGTTCAGCGTGGTCGACGGGGTGCTCCTCCGACCGCTGCCCTACGCCGATCCCGCCTCGCTCGTCGTGCCCCGATACCAGACCGACGGCCCGGCGATCCGTAACCACTCCGAGCCCGAATTCTTCGACTACCGAGCCGAGGTCGCCTCGTTCGCCCAGGTCGCCGCGTACACCTACGACCGCCCGATCTTCGGCGATGGGCAGTCGGCCGAACGGATGCTGGTGATCGAGTCGTCGTGGGAGCTCCTCGAGCTCCTGGGTGTCGACCCGCTGCTCGGACGCGTCCACGTCGCCGCAGACGACGTCCCCGGAGCCGACGAGGCGGTGGTGGTTCTGTCCCACGGACTGTGGACGACGGCCTTCGCGGGTGACGTCCAGATCGTCGGCCGATCGGTCCTCCTCGAAGGCCGGCCACACACCGTCATCGGCGTCATGCCCGAGGGGTTCGTTTTCCCGAGCGCGGAGGTGCGCGCGTGGGTTCCGCTCGCGCTCGATCCGGCCGACCCGTGGGGCCGCAACAACCACTACCTCTCGATCGTGGCGCGACTTGCCGACGGAGTCGCCACCCCGGCTGCCCAGGCCGAACTCGACGCACTCGCCTCTCGACATGTCGACAGCTACCCGGAGTTCTACCCGTCCACCCTACGTTTTCCGCTCACCCCGCTGGCGGATGAGTTGGTGGGTGACGTGAAGACGCCCCTCGCCGTGATCTTCGCCGCCGTGCTGGGGGTCCTCCTGGTCGCCGCCGTCAACACTGCGGCGCTCTTCACTGCGAGGGGCGAGGAGCGCCGCGACGAGATCGCCGTTCGAACGGCGATCGGCGGCTCCCGTTCGCGGGTCGCGCGACAGCTGGTGATCGAGAGCCTCCTGGTGGCCGGTATCGCCGCGACGCTGGGCACCCTCTTCGCGGGCTTCGGCGTCGAAGCCGTCCGCCTGCTGGCCCCACCCGACCTTCCGCGGCTCGATCAGGTCGGGGTCGACCTCCGTGTCCTCTTCTTCGGGGGCGTCGTCGCCGTGGTGACGGGACTCGTGTTCGGCCTCTCGCCCGTCGCCCAGGCGCTCCGGAGCGATGTGCGGTCCGTCATGGCGGGTGGCGGCCGCGGTGGAGTCGGCAGGCGACATGCGGCGCGCTCTCGTCGGAGCATGGTGGTCGTGCAGCTCGCCTTCGCCACGACCCTGCTGTTGAGCGCGGGCTTGCTCGTGCGCAGTTTCGAGGCTCTCCGGGGTGTCGATCTCGGGTTCGAGCCGGCGTCGTTGACCGCCTTCTCCATTCAGCCGGCCGAGTCGATGGTGGCCGAGGGCGAGGACGCGGCTCGCTTCTACGACGACCTGGAGCGCGGCGTCCGGTCGCTCCCGGGCGTCGTCTCCGCGGGCGCTGCGCTACGCCTGGCGCTCGCCGACGGTGAAGACAACTACAGCATCCAGGTGGAGGGGCGTCTCGTCGAGACGTCGGCGCAGGCGCCGGTCGCGGGTATGCAGTACGCCACGGCCGGATATCGTGAGGCGATGGGCATCCGGCTGGAGAGGGGCCGCTGGTTTTCGGACGTGGATGGCCCCGATCAGCCCCTCGTGGCCGTCGTGAACCAAAGCCTGGCCGACGAACTCTGGCCCGGCGACGATCCGCTCGGACGCCGCCTGCGCATGTTTCCCGACGGCAATCCCTGGATGGAGGTGGTGGGGGTGGTCGACGACGTGTCGTACCTCGGGGTACGCACACCTCCGCCCTCGAAGCTCTACATTCCTCATCGGCAGGCCGCGCAGAGCGCGTACTACGCCCCGAATGCGATGACGATGGTGGTGAGGACCGTTGGTGGTCCTGGCGATCTGGCGGCGCAGGTGCGGGGCGTCGTGGCCTCGCTGCGTCCGGGGGTGCCCGTCGGACCGGTGCGAGGAATGGATTCGGTGGTGGCCAGCGCCCTCGGGCCGGATCGGTTCGTCCTGCTCCTGCTCGCCGTCTTCGCGGGTGTGGCTCTCCTGCTCGCCGCCGTCAGCATCTACGGCGTCGTGGCGCGTTCGGTCTCAGCGCGCACCCGTGAGATCGGCGTGCGGATGGCGCTCGGGGCCGACCGGTCCAAGGTGGCGCGCGAGGTCGTGGTCGACGGCCTCGCGATGGCCGCCATCGGGTGCGTGCTCGGTTTGTTCGGGGGGTGGATCGCGAGTCGGGCGGTGGCGTCGCTTCTGTTCGAGACGTCGCCCCTCGATCCCGTGGCGTGGCTTTCGGTGGTTCCGATCCTCGGAGTCACGGCGATCCTGGCCTGCGTGGTCCCCGCCCGTCGCGCGGCCGATCTGAACCCCGTGGAGGCGTTGCGGAGTGGCTGACGCTGCGGGGTGTGAGGCCGACACGAACCTCCGGGGCGTCCGCGCTGTACGACGGGTATGGCTACCGACCCGACATCGACTTCGTCCGATCCGACCCAGAGCTCTCGATGGCGCCCCCGGGGACGTTCTTCCGGACCCCCTCTCCCCCTCTGGCTCGTCGTGTTGGTCGTGCTGGTGCTGGCAGCGCTCGGCTGGTGGTGGTTCACACGCGACACCGACGAGGCGGCGCCCGCTACCGAGACCCCCGCCTCGCAACCAGCGGCACCCGCCACGCAGCCGAGCAGCGCGTCGCAGCCCGAGATCGAGGTGCTCGACCTGCCACCCCTCGGCGAGAGCGACGCGATCGTCAGTCGCGTGGTGGGGGTGCTGTCGAGCCACCCACGGTGGGCCCAGTGGCTGGTCAACGACGCGCTCGCCCAGCGATTCGTCGGGGCGGTCGCGGGTGTCGCGGCCGGAGTGAGTCCAACCGCTCAGGTGCCCTTCCTGGCACCGGAGGGTGAGTTCACCGTGCGGCCGTCGGGAGGTGCGACGACGATCGATCCAGCCAGCTACCGCCGGTACGACGCGGTGACCGAGGCCTTCGTCTCGTTCGATACCGAGGCGGCTGTGCGGCTCTATCTCCAGCTCCAGCCGTTGTTCGAAGAGGCGCATCGGGAGCTCGGATTCCCGGAGGGTTCGTTCGGGCTCACGATGGCCACGGCTCTGGACAACATGCTCGCCGTGCAGGTGCCGGCTTCCCCGCCTTCGGTTGAACTCGACGTGAAGACCTACCTGTTCACGGATCCCGGGCTCGAAGCGATGGCCCCCGCCGAAAAGCACATGGTGCGGCTGGGCCCCGACAACGCAGAACTCGTCCAGCTCAAGCTCAGGGGACTGCGCGATGGTCTCGTCGATGCGGGCGCGATCCCGCGTCGCTGACCCCGTCGTTCGCCCCGTCCCCGTCGCTCGCCGGTAACGAGCGCGTCGAGAGGACTGGTCAACCGCCCGGGGGGCGGCCTACCATGGGGCATTCGCCCCCTGTACCGCCCGCTGCGAGATGTCCGACTCCGACCGATGGAAGCTCGTCAAGCGCGTCTTCAGCCGCGCTGCCGAGCTCGATCCCGACGCCCGCCGCATCTTTCTCGACCGCGAGGTCGGGGACGACGACGAGCTGCGGGCGCAGGTGGAGCAGCTGCTCGCCGCCGACGACGAAGCCGAGGAATTCCTCGAAGGCGGGGCCGTCCCCTCCGGCGCGGCTCCGGGCGACGGGCAGAGCCCCTGGATCGGTCGGCGTTTCGGGGCCTACGAGGTGGTGGGCGAGCTCGGGCGCGGTGGGATGGGGATCGTGTTGCTGGGCAAACGCGCCGACGGGCGGTACGACCGCGAGGTCGCGCTCAAGGTCGTGCCCGCCGCTCTGGTCCAGGGGCGATTGCGTGAACGGTTCGACACCGAGGTCCGGATCCTCGCGGAGCTGGACCATCCCAACGTGGCTCGGCTCCTGGATGCCGGCGAAACCGACGAAGGGCTCGCGTTCCTCGTCATGGAGTACGTGGACGGCCCCCGCATCGACGTCTTCGCCGACGAGCGTTCCCTCGATGTCACCGCTCGGCTGAAGCTGTTCCGCTCGGTGCTCGAGGGTGTGGACTACGCCCACGGTCGCGGTGTCGTTCATCGCGACCTCAAGCCGTCCAACATCCTCGTGACCCAGGACGGGACGCCCAAACTGGTCGACTTCGGGATCGCGAAGCTGCTCAACCCCGCAGGGGCGGACGACGAGACGATCGTGGTCACGCGCACCGGCCACCGTATGCTGACGCCGGAGTACGCGAGTCCGGAGCAGGTGCGAGGCGAACCGGTCGATCCGCGGTCCGACATCTACTCCCTCGGCGTCGTCCTCTTCCGGCTTCTCACGGGGCGGGCGCCCTACACCCTCGACAGCACCCAGCCACGCTCCGCAGAACGGGTCATCTGCGAGAAGACGCCGTCGCGACCGAGCGACGCCGTGACGCGCACGATACCAATCGACCCCGACGCGACCCGTCCTGCGCCCGATCCCGACGTGCTCGCGCGCCAGAGGTCGAGCACCCGCGACCGACTCCAGCGGATTCTTCGGGGGGACCTCGATACGATCGTGCTCCACGCCCTGGCGAAGGACCCCGATCGCCGCTACGCGACCGCCGGGGCCTTCGGCGACGATCTGGACCGCCACCTCGAAGGGCGTCCGATTCGGGCTCGGAATCCCGGCCCCGTGTACCGCCTGCAACGCTTCGTGCGGCGGCGCTGGGTGCCGATCGCGGCGACGTTGGTGATCCTCCTCGGCGGTACGGGCCTCGCATGGCAGGCGAGGGAGGCCTCGCTGCAGCGGCGCGCCGCCGAGGCGACCGGGGCCGAACTGACGTCGCTCGTGTCGTCGGTGCTGACCACGCTCAACACCGACCTCGCCGGCCAGGACCAGGGCCCCACGGCCACGCGGATCGCGGCCGTCGAGGCCGCCGTCGCGGCGCTCGACTCGGTGGTCGCCCGCGCCGAGGGCGCCCCCACGGAGGGGCTCCTCACCGCCCTTTCGGCCGCCTATCAGGAGGTGGGCATGCTCCAGGGGCACCCGACGTCGTCGAATGTCGGCCGGATCGAGGACGCCGAGGCCAGCTTCCGGACCGCGGAGGGGTTGATCGAGCGGGTGGCCGACCTCAACGGGGGCGCGCACATGACCCTCCTGGAGCTCGTGGAGAACCACGTGCTCCTGTCGGACGTCATCGTCGCGAGGGGGCGCGCAGGGGAGGGGCGCGAGATCCTTCAGCGTGCCGAGGCGCTCGTCGACTCCCTGGCCGAGGTGGTCGAAGAAGGGCCGATCCTCTGGTCGACACAGGCGATGGTGTACGAGCGCAGTGCCAACGCAGCGGACGCCCGAGGGGAAATCCCCGCGGCCATCGACTACGCCGGACGACTGCTGGCGCTGTCTCGCGCGACGGCCGACGCCGCGGAGGGGCCCGCCAAGCTCGGGGCTCTCGAAGAGGTCGTGCTCTCGCTCCAGTCCGCGTCGTACATCAATTCGAAGGGGGGGCTGCTCGACGAGTCGATCGAAGCCCAGAAGGAGGCGACGGCCCTGGCCGACTCCATCGCCCAACAGCCCGGCGCGACGCAACGCATCATCGGCATCCAGGCCACCGCCTGGGGTCAACTCGGGTGGCGCTACAACGACGCCGACCGCCCGGCGGAGGCGGAGGCGGCCTTCGATCGTGCCCTCGAGATCATCGAAGAAATGGGCCGCGACGACCCGCAGAACCTCAACATCGTCGGGGCGCTAGGCCAGTACCACGAGGGCCGCGGCCAAGCCCGGATTCGCGGTGAGCGCTGGGAGGCCGCGCTGGCGGACCACACCGAATCGATTCGGTTGTTGGAGCCTTTGCGAGCCTCGATTCCGCCGCTGGCGTTCACCACGTCGCAATCGCACCGCCAGCGGGGCGAGGCCTACACGCGGCTCGGTCGCTACGATGAGGCCGTGGCCGAGTACGACCGCGCCATCGCCATGTCGGAAGAGTACTTCCAGAGAGATACCACCTTGGCCGGTTCCCGGAAGATCCTCGCGCTGGCGTACCTCAGTCGCGCGTTGCACCACCGCTTGCGTGCGGCCGACACGGGCGACACACGGTACTGCACGCAGGCCGCCGACGTGGACCGGGAAGGGCAGTCGCACTGGGACATCCTCGATGAGCGGGGGCAGCTGCACGAGAGCGAGCGGCTGATCTGGGCCGACTTTCGCGACATGATGCCCGACGGGGTGTGTGGCGTCGCCTGATGCAGCCCTGAGCTCGTCGCCCGAATCCGTTAGATTCGCGCACCATGGCCGACCGCGACGCGCCCCCTCCCCCCTCCGCACCGGCGGAACGCCTCGGATTTCGAAAGCGTTCCGGACGTTTCTGGGCCCGTCATCGCACCCTGTTCTGGATGCTCCATTCGGTGTGGGCCCTCGCCACGGGTGTGGCGGTGGTTCTGCTCGCCCGCGAGCGGTACGCCTTCGTCCCCTGGGTGGTGGTGTTTCTCGGAATCACCTGGGGCTCGACCCTCTTTTTCGGCCGCAGCGCGGAGCAGAAGCTCGAAGAGGGGGAGGGGGAGTCCGAGGATGGGCGGGCGACCAGCCCCGGGCTCGCCAGCGAGGTCACCTCGTACGTGACCCGCAGCCTCTACCAGGAGACCCTCTTCTTCCTGCTCCCGTTCTACGCCTACTCCACCGTGGTGCGCTCCGTCAACGTGGCGTTCCCCGTGGTGTTGACGGGTCTCGCGCTCCTGTCGTGCATCGATCTCTTCTTCGACCGCTGGCTGCGCACCAAGCCGGTGTTCGGGATGATCTTCTTCGCGACGGTGAGTTTCGCAGCGATCAATCTGATCCTGCCCATGCTTCTCTCCTTGCCGCCTCGGGTGTCGACGCCGCTGGCCGCCGTCGTGGCGGTCGCGAGTTCGATTCCGCTCGCTTGGCGAAGCGGTGTGAAGAGTCGCGGTGGAATGCTACGCATGGGGTTGGCGGCTACAGCGATTCTCGTCGTGGCAGTGGGAGTCCCGAGCCTGGTCCCGCCGGTGCCCCTCCGCATGCAGGGCGCCAGCTTCTCGAACGACATCGACCGCGAAACGCTCGCGCTCGGCGACACACTCGATGGCACGGTCTCTCCAGAGCGGATCGGGTCGCGCCTGGTCGTGCTCGTCGAGGTATTCGCGCCGGGGTCGGTGCCCACCACGGTGCGGCTCGAGTGGCGTCGTGACGGGGAAATCGTGAAGACGTCGCGCGACGTGTCGATCGTGGCGCACGAGTGGCGGTTTCGGGTGTGGGACGCCTGGCTGCCCACTGGCGGGCGCGTTCCGCCGGGTCGGTACGAGGTGACGCTCCGGACGGCGACGGGCCGGATCTTCGGGATGACCGAGCTCGAGGTCGCCTGACCGGGCTCGCGCCGCCCTTTCTCGCCGTGCAGCGGCGACGCATGATGGACGTGTCCGTGTCCTTTCTCTCCGGAGAGCCGAACGTGTCGCCGCGCCATTCCTACGACGTGCACCTTGGGGTCGAACCGCACCCTCTGCCGCCTGCCGCCGAGCGGCCGCGCACCACGACCTCCGTCCTGCTCCTCGGGGACTTCTCGGGACGAGGCGGCGTGGGGGCCACGAGCCCCGTCCTCGTCGATCGGGATGTGATCGACGGGGTGATGGCCCGGATCGCGCCGTCGGTCGAACTCGACGACGGCACCGTGTTGTCGTTCGAGTCGATCGACGAGTTGCACCCGGACGAGTTCAAGGATCGGGTCCCGCGGGTGGGCGCCATCCTCGATGGACGCCCGCTGCCGACACCTTCGGAGGTATCGAAGGCGGGCGACGCGCCGCCGGCACCTCCGCCCTCCGATGCCGGTCTGCTCGACCAGATCGTCGGAGGCTCGAGCGCCCCGACCGCCGACGTGCCGAAACGTCGGCCTGCGGACCCGCTTCGCGCCTTCGCGGCCGAGGCGTCGGCCCGCGACGTCGTGCCGGCGCGGAGCGCTGCGGCCGAAGCCGAGGAGCGCTCGACGAGCCAGCGAGCGGCGGCGGCGCTCGGCGACGTACTCCGACTGCCCGCCTTCCGGGCCCTCGAGCGTCGTTGGCGGGGCGTGGACTTCCTCACCCGTCGGCTCGACACCGGGCCCGGCCTGCACCTCTACATGGCGGACCTGTCGCGGAACGCGCTCCGCGCAGAAATCGATGCCCCCGAGGGACTGCAGGCGTCGGCTCTCCACTGCATCCTGTCGACCGGTGCCGGGGCCGAGCAGGAGCCGTGGTCGTTCGTCGTCGTGATGGACGGGACCTTCGGACCCGACCCGGACGACCAGCTCCTCCTGGCCTGGATCGCGGGTCTGTGTGCCGCCTCGGGTGCGGTGGTGATCGTAGACGGGGAGCCGTCGCTGGCGGGGATCGCGTCTCTCGACGATTTCGACGACCGCCAGTCGTGGAGCGATCCTGATCCCGGGTGGCAGGCGTTTCGCACCCAGCCGGAGGCCCGGTCGATCGCCGTGTGCCTGCCGGGTTTCCTGCTCCGCGATCCGTACGGACGCGACACCGCGCCGGTCGAGGGGCTCCCCCTCGAGGAAGCTCCGGGTCGCCCGGCGAGCGAGGACTACGTCTGGGGTGGCGCTGCCCTCGCCTGCGCGGTCGTGCTCGCCCGTGAATCGCGCTCGGAATCCCGTGGAGGGGTGCCCGATACGAGCATCTCCAACCTGCCCCTGCACAGTTGGCGAGACGGGGTCGACAGCGGCACCCGATGCGGTGAGGCGGCGATGACCGATGAAGCCGCGCGGCGTCTCGGGGCGACCGGGATCACTCCCCTGGCGTGGATGCGCGCATCCGACTCGGTTCGGCTCCTGCTCCCGCGGTCGGCCGCGGGTGAGTCCCTTCTCGGGTAGGGGGTGGGAAACCTCATGGGCGGAACCGGCGTAGAGAACGCATGAAGATGCTGCGGTGGACGCGTTCTCGGTGGGGTCTGGTGGCCGCGCTGATGGCCGATGTGGCGCTGGGCGGGCCTCGCGTGCCGGGACTCGCCGGTGGCCCCTCCCTGGCGGCCGCGATGGCGGCGCAGGAGACCGTGACGGCCGACTGGCTGGCGCTCGACGGTGTGGTGGGCACGGCGGTTGGTCTGGATCGTAGCGGCGACTACGTCGTGAAGGTCTACCTGACGGCGCTCGGGGTCGCGCAGCTTCCCGCGAGTGTGGCTGGAATCCCCGTGGAGTACGAGATCACCGGACCGATCCGCGCGCTGAACGAGGCGGAAGCCCTTCCCGCCGCGATGTCGTCGGAGATCGACCGGCGCGCGAACTTCCCGCGCCCCGTGCCGATCGGTGTCAGCACCGGGCATCCCGGCGTGACCGCGGGCACACTCGGCGCTCGGGTGTCGGATGGGGAGCGCGTTTTCGCGCTCAGCAACAACCACGTCTACGCCAACAACAACAACGCTTCGCCGGGCGACCCTCTTCTTCAGCCGGGCGTCGCCGACGGGGGGCGGAATCCAACCGACGCGGTGGCGACGCTTCACGACTTCGAAGAGATCGAGTTCTGCGCGACGCGGTTTCGGTGTCCCCTCAACCGAATGGACGCCGCCATCGCCCTGACCTCGACCGACGACGTGGGCCACGCGACCCCCGACGACGGCTACGGGAGCCCGCGCACGACGCCGCTCGAGGCCACCCTGGGAACCAAGGTCCAGAAGTACGGCCGTACCACCGGGTACACGCACGGGACGGTGACCGGCATCAACGCCGTGATCGACGTCTCGTACCGCGGCGGGGTCGCCCGCTTCGAAGACCAGATTCTGATCTCGGGCAATGGGTTTTCCGCCGGCGGTGACTCCGGATCGCTCATCGTGAGCGAAGGGTTCCTCGCTGCGGATCGCCGACCCGTCGGGCTCCTTTTTGCGGGCAGCCCCACGAGCACGATCGCCAACCCGATCGATATCGTGCTCGATCGCTTCGATGTGACGATCGACGAGGGCAACTGATGGCCGGCGACCCCATGAAGGAGGCGCAGCGCAAGCTGACGCAGAAGGTCATGGGTCGACCCGGGGTGATCGGCACGGCCATCGGGATGTCACGCGGTGATCACTGCCTGAAGGTCCTCATCGAAGACGACCGCGGGCGCCACGCCGTGCCGCGCGAGATCGACGGCTACCGCGTCGTCGTCGAGCACACCGGGCGGATTCGCCGGCGCTGATCTCGAGTCGCGGAGGGCGCGTCTCGCCCTCCCCCGGACCGCTCCTCGCGACGGGCGGCTTCAGCGCATGACGCGGAGCACGTAGGTACCGGTGCTCTCGGGCCCGAACGACGTCACCCAGACGCGCCACGTTCCTCCGCGACCCGACGTCTCAGAAGCATCGAAGTCGAGCGAGGATCCGCCGAACGAGTTCGAGCCGAAGCTCGACTCTCCGTCGTCGTTCCGCTTCACGATCGGCACGCCCCCGGCCGACTCGACCACGAGAAAGGTGTCGAACTCGTCGCTGGTGAGTTCGAACAGCACTTCCTCGCCGTCGGCGACTTCGACCTCGATGATGTCGGCGAATTCACCGAAAGGCAGACGCATGTCGCCTTCGTCGAGGCGTCCTTCGAACTCGTCGGCCGAGCCGCCTTCCGCCACGACCGCGGTCAGCGAATACGCCATGTTGTCGACGCCCTGCGCCTCATCACCGCCGACCCAGACCGTCCAGTCGCCCGCGGGGGCGCCGTACGCAGTCATCAGGGCGCCGTTTCCGTCGCTCGATCCCACGCGACGCACGCCAGCCGGATCGACGGCATGCATCACGAGATACGCCTGATCGGGCTGCGACAGCATGAGGGTGACGGTTCCGGCCCCCAGTGAAACGGTGGCCGAGTCGTAGGGCTGCCCCTTGGGAGAGATGCTCGCGAGGCGTCCCGAGTGAGTGGTGGTCTCACCTACGTCGGTAGCGGCCCACGTCAGTGTGTAGGCCCCCTCGGCATCGGCCCCGAATGCCGCGGCCGAGGCCGTCCAGGTGCCCGTCTGGTCGACGAGGAACGACAGCTGGCTGTCGGTGCCTCCACCGGAGTCGTCGTTTTCGCGAACCATCCCCGACGGGGACTCGACCCGCAAGAAGGTGTCGAATTCGCCTGACCGGAGCGTAACCGTGACGAGCTGTCCCGCCTGCGCCTCGAACGTGTAGGCATCTCCGACGCGCCCGTCGCTTTCGTCGAACACCGGATCGGTCGGGGCCAGGGTACCCTCGCGTACGAGGGTCTCCTGGGCGGTCATCGGGGCTGCGATCAGTAGGGCTCCGAGGGCACCGAAGAGGAGGGCGCTCGGTCGGGCGGAGGCGGGGGTGCGCGGCATGGGGGCTCCCTCTCGGGGACGAGGTGCGCGGGGGTCGTGCGAT
>JANQNV010000327.1 GCA_028279425.1 Longimicrobiales bacterium
AAGCCCTCCGACTCGGCGGACAAGCTCAACGGCGCGGGGGCTGCCGCCATCGCGGGCCTCGTCGCCGACGTGGCCTCGAAGCTCTCCGGTGGTTTTCCGCGGCTCACGTACCAGAAAGCGCCCTCGCCCATGGGCCGGGGCGATCTCCGAAGCTTCAATGCATCCCTCGGCAGCGTCCCCGACTACGCGGGACCGCCCCAGGGCCAGTCGGGAGTCTTGCTGGCGGGTACTCGACCCGGGGGCGCGGCCGAGAAGGCCGGAATGAAACGGGGCGACATCCTGGTGCGGCTCGGCGTGCGAGAGATCCGCAGTGTGCGCGATCTCATGTACGTGCTGACCGAATCGAAGCCCGGGCAGACGGTCCGGGCCGTCGTCATTCGAAGTGGCCAGGAGGTGGAGCTCGAGGTCACGTACCACGAGCGGAAACGCCGCCCGGCGGGACATCGGTAGCAAAGTCGACCACTCGCGCCGAGTCCCCTTCGAGCTCCCCGGTTTCGGCCACCGCCCGGCCGACGATACGCCCCGCCAAACTCTCCGAGCCCTCGCTCGGCGGACGCCCGGCGTGCCGGGGGATGGCGGCGGCGTGTTCGACGATGCGGGAGCGAAGCACCACCCGTGCGCGTTCGCCGCTCGGCTCGATGGCGATGCTGGTCCGAAGCGCTTCGTCGAGCCGCCGAAGCCCGTCCGGGTCCTCGCGTGCGACTGCCGCGGCGATCGCATCCGCCACCTCGAGAGCGGCGGGGCAGTCGAAACGGCACGGCTCGAAGCTGATCAGGTGCAGCCGCTCCCCGAATCGCAGGGTGTCGAGGCGCGCTCGGGGCCGACGCACCCAGGCCGCCTGAACGGCGAGCCAGTCGGTACTGAATCGACTGCGCTCGACCTTCACCCGCGCCCGCTCGGCAAAGGACTCGACGCAGCACGGTGGGTAGCCGAGGCACCGACCGATGACGCGAGCGGCTTCGGCTTGCTCGGTGCTGTTGTCGTCGCCCCGGTCCCGACCGCACAGCTCCCACTCTCCATGGGCGAGCTCCTCCACGGCGCGAGCGGTCCACGCGGCACAGACCACGTCCCGAGGGGGGCCGCCGGGCATCCGCCACGGCCCCCGGCGAACCTCCGCCCCCAGCCCCTCGAGCTCGGCAACGAGCTTCGGGGCACGCTCCCGTTCGATTCGGATCCGAACCGCCGGTTTGACTCGCGCGACGAAGGCGATGCGCTCGACGTCCACGCCTCTCCGTTACCGGCAGCGCCCCTGAAGGCAATCGAACGCCTCACAGCACGGTTGCTCCTTCGAGCATTCGGCGTTCAGGCCAGCGCAGCTACAGAAGCCCCGGTCGCAGAAGAACTGGCTGCAACACGGCAAGTCGCGAGAGCACTGGAGGTCCTCGCCACCGCAAAACGGCGGGTCGCAGCGGCCCGACACGCAGGAAAGATCCTCGCAGCACTCGGAATCGAGCGAGCAAATGACCCCCCGCGACGAGCACGCTCCGGTGCCACCCCCACCGCCAGCGCCGCTCGAGCCGGCCGCGCCGCCCGTTCCGCCGGTGCCTCCGCCTCCGCCGCCGGTGCCGCCGGCGGAGTCCGTTCCGGCATCGGAGCCGCCGCTCCCACCCGGCCCTGCGTCGGCGATCTCGAACTTCTGACCACCGCTACAGGCGGTCCACAGTAGTGCCAGCACTGCGACCCACCTCGGCATTCGATTCAAATACCAGATGGCAGCGTTTCGCGCCGCCTCGGGTGTCCCCCCCGGGATGGTTCCGGTGTAGGCACGCCCCGTGGCTGGCGCGCGCACCGTGTACCGACACCGGGTCCCGTTCTTCGACACCGACGCCATGGGCATCGTCCACCACGCAAACTACGTCCGCTATCTGGAGCTCTCTCGGGTCCAGTTCCTCGAGGAGCACGACGTGCCCTACACGAAGTATCTCGAGCTCGGCATCCACGTGGCCGTGACCCGGGTCGACGTCCAGTATCGAAGTCCGGCGCGGTTCGACGACATCGTACTCGTCGACTGCTGGCTCGAATGGGTCAAGAACGCCTCACTCCGATTCGGCTACGAGATGCGCTTGGAAGCGGCTCCAGGCGCCCTGGTGGCCCAGGCCGGAACCGAACACGCGGCCGTCGACGACCACGGCCGTCTCACCCGGGTCCCCAGGGAGCGCCGGGACCACCTCCGCAGTCTGGTAACCACCGCGACGCCCTCGGCATAGGAGGACCGATGAAGACCGCACCGATCCTGGCCCTCGCGACCCTGACCCTCGCCTGCAGCAGCGGCGGAAGTGGCGGAACCGACTGCGCGGAGTGCGACGTACCCGCCAATCGCTCCGACCTCGAAGCCTTTCTCGCGGCGGGGTCGTACCGAAGCTTCGCTCAGGAGAGCGGACCCCACCCGTCCGACGGCCCACACTTCGGTGACGTGATCACGTACCTGAGCCCCAAGCTCACGACCTCGCTCGAGGCCGGCAATTCCACACACCCCATCGGGGCCGCCGCCGTCAAGGAGCTGCTCGGGCGCGACGGCGACGACGTCAACGGCTTCACCGTCTGGGTGAAGGTCGCCGACGACGGCGGTGACGGGTTCTACTGGTACGAGGAGTTTGACGGAAGCAACTTCGCGAACGGTCGTGGCACGTCCATCTGCGTCGGCTGTCACCAAGGAAGCCAGCGCGACTTCCTGCTGACCGACTTCCCGCTGCGCTAGCCGAGCGCCTGCCTCCCGACTCTAATCGGTGAGCCGGCCCGACTCGTAGTCTCGAAACGCCTGGAGCAACTCCTCGCGGGTGTTCATCACGAACGGACCGTACCGCGCGATGGGCTCCCCCAAGGGGCGCGCGGCGGCGAGCAAGAAGCGAACCCCCGAATCACCCCCTCGGACGCAAACTCCGTCCCCCTCCCCGAACACGACGGCCTGGCGAGCTCCGCCACTCGTCGCGCCGCCGTTCGAGAGATCCCCGAACTCGCCCTCGCCTTCGAAGACGTAGGCGAAGACCTGGTGACTCGGCTCGACGGGGAGCTCGACCTGGGCTCCGGCATCCAGACGAACGTCGAGCAGCAACGGATCGGTCGCGATGCCCTCCACCGGTCCGTGGGCGTCGAGCACCGAGCCGGCGAGAACTCGAACGCACCCCGCTCCTTCGGCGACCGTCACTTCGGGCACTCGGTGGGCAGCGATGTCTTGGTAGCGGGGGGGCATCATCTTCTTCGCGGCTGGAAGGTTCACCCACATCTGAAACCCCCAGAGCAGCCCCGCCTCCTGCTGCGGCATCTCCGAATGGACGATTCCCTTCCCCGCGGTCATCCACTGCACGCTTCCGGGCCCGAGATCGCCGACGTTGCCGACGCTGTCTTCGTGACGCATGCGACCCTGAATCATGATCGTGACCGTTTCGAATCCCCGGTGAGGATGATCCGGAAAGCCGGCGATGTAGTCGTCGGCGTCGTCCGAGTGCATCTCGTCCAGGAGCAGAAACGGATCCAGCAGGGGCAGATTGGGCCCGCCCAGGCTTCGGTACAGACGCACCCCGGCGCCGTCGGACGCCGGAACTGCGGCGGCGACCTCGGCGACGGGACGCGGCTTCATCAGTTGGTCTTGAGACCGGTGGCGTGTGCGCGCCGGGCGTTGAACTGGAGGTACGCGGTGTAGGCGTTCCGGTTGCCGGCGGTCTCCGAGTCGGGGACCTTGTTGTTCGGACCCACGGTGAGTGGTGCCGGCCCACCGGCGAGGATGTCCGGCTGGGTCGCGGTGACCGCCGGAAGGATCAACACGGTGCACCCGCGTACGAAGACGTCGAGCAACGAGTTGCACGACGCGTCCACTCCTCCGGGACCGCACTCGGTGAAGCCTTCGGCGCAGGCCGTGATTCCGCCACCAGTGGCGAGAGCACCGGGAACCGGAATCTGTGACAGGGATTCGACCGTCACCCCGCCGCAGAGCCCTTCTCCAGGACCGCTGGCGGTGATGGTCTCGGCGACGACGATTCCGGGGGCGAGCATGTCGGGCGGGGGCATCGGGACGCTCGTCGGCGGGTCGAACCTCCCCTGGACGCCAGCGTTGACCATCTCGAGCCGAGCCGGGGACCCGTCGATTTCGAGCGCCAGGGCGGCG
>JANQNV010000328.1 GCA_028279425.1 Longimicrobiales bacterium
GCAGACACGGTTCGTGGCTCCTGGAGTAACCAAACGTGTCTGCGGAGGCTCCGGAGGGCCTCGCGGACAGGGTTGGTGGCGTTTTCGACCGACTGCCATGTCCGCACGTGTGCCGCGGCGTTTCACCCTCCGGCCCGCCCCGTGTTGCTGCGGGGACCGCGCGCTGTGGGCCATGCCGCGCCTTCGTAGCCGCCGCTCTGGGTACCGTTTTCCGCGATGGCGTGCAGCATCCCGGACCAACTCCCCTCCGATGCTTCCGCGAAGGCCGCCAGAACGGAGCCATCGATCCCGATAGCCGGGGATCCGAAGGTGGTCCCTCCGGGGCGGTAGTCCCATACGAGGCGGCCTTCCGTGTCGAGCGCAAAGACGGCACTACCAAACGCCACGTAGACCCTGTCCCCACCCACCACAGGGGTGCTGAGCACGTTGCCGTACATGGGTAGGCGGTAGCTCCATCGGACGGCGCCGGCCGCCGTCACCGCCACGACGTTGTCGCCGCCGATATAGACCGTTCCGTCCGCACCGATCGAAGGGGACGCCTGTAACGGGGTACAACCCAATGGACCGCCACAGTTCGTGCGGACGCTCCACTCTTCGCTACCCGCCGGACTCACGGCGTAAAGCCGTCCGTCATTTGCGCCAAAGTAGATCGTGCCGCTTGGCCCAACGGCCGGAGACGACTGGATCGCCCCACCGGCCCTGAACGTCCATTGCGGGGAGCCGTCCGCGTCGATCGCATGCAGGCGGCCAGCGCCATCGCCAACATAGATGGTCCCGTCTTGCCCCAAGGACGGAGACGAGTATGATATCTGCCCACCGCCGGTGTCGTATACCCACACGAGTTCGCCATCCGGGCTCAAGGCGTACACGCTCCTTCCGCCGGCGGCGAACACCCTGCCGTCGTCCGCGACGGCGGGCGCGGAGAGGATCCTCGATAGAGGGCGGCTCCACCGGACCGCCCCTCCGGTCCCGACGGCGATGAGGCTCCCGCCTCCATCGGCAGGCGTCGAACCGACGTACAGTGTCCCATCGGTTCCGATTGCTGCTGTCGAGAACCAGGTCCGCGGCAGGTCCGCCCACCACAGCGGGGCCCCTTGAGCCGAGAAGGCGAACCAGCGGCTGCTGCTGGCTGTGTTGACGCCGAGGAAGACCTCGCCTTCGTTGCCGATGGCAAGGTCACCCGGTGGCCCGGCCGTGCCCGGGGTCCAGTCGAGCGGCGCCGTCCAAGCGACGCGGGCGGCGTCCTGAACCAGGATCGGAACATCGACGGCTGCGCCGTCCGCAGAGACCGTCATCGTCGGCGTGCCGTTGCGCAGCCCTGTTGCCTGGTTGGGACCGACGGACAGTGCTTGAGGATCAGAGGACGACCAGGAAAGGTCGGCTCCCGTCAGAAGAAGCGTGCCGTCAGCACTGTAGGCTCCCGCCGCAAACCTTGCGGTGCCACCCAGCATGCCGATCGTTCGCGCAGCGGGGGTGACTTCGATGTACGCCACCGTTGTGTCTGGCACCTGTGGCATGCTCGGAGGCGTCGGCGCGTCGGGACCACAGGTCGCTGTGGCTAGCCCAAGTGCTACGGACAAGGCGCAACGGGCCGTAGGTGCGCGCTTCCCACCGCCTCTACTCGGTTGCCGTCGGCGTAGGGAGAGCGCAGAGTTCTCCCGCGACGCCTGATCGCTCTCCCTCTCCCTCTCCCTCACCATCAACCCGGCCTCGAACCCGTGGGAACCAACGAAGCTTGCCCGGGGGGGCTGACCCAACCTGCGGCGGCGGCGGCGCGTCGCGCAAGCTATCCGCCGAGAGGACCTGTCGCGGGTGGAGAGGTCCGGGGGCGGTGGCGAGGGGGGCTCCGAGTGCGACGACGAGCGGCGGACGTGAGGAGCACGTGTGCTCCCTTCAGCCGGCTCGCCCCCGCACCTGAGTCCTCGGGCGAGGCCACGTGATGGTGCCGGAGACGGCCGAGCGCCACCGCGTCGCTCTCGTCGCCGGGGCGACCCGCGGGGCAGGGCGGGGGATCGCCGTCGCGCTGGGCGAAGCCGGCATGACCGTCTACTGCACGGGCCGCAGCAGCCGAAGCGGGCCGGCGAACCCCGAGCGCCCCGAGACGATCGAAGAGACTGCCGAGCTGGTGAGCGCCGTGGGGGGGCACGGCATCGCCGTTCGCGTCGACCACACGGTCGAGACCGGGGTGGCCGAACTGTGCGCGCGCATCGAGCGGGACCACGGCCGGTTGGACCTGCTCGTGAACGACATCTGGGGTGGCGACGCGCTCACGCAGTGGGGGACCCCCTTCTGGGAACTCGACCTCTCGCAGGGCTTCGAGATGATGGAGCGGGCGATCCATACCCATGTGGTCACCAGTCGCCATGCGGTCCCCCTGATGCTGAAGGGGGAGGGCGGACTCGTGGTCGAGGTGACCGACGGCGCCTTCCGCGGCTACCGGGGACAGCTGTTCTACGACCTGTGCAAGTCGGCCGTGATCCGCCTGGCCTACGCCATGTCGGTCGAACTCTCCGATCATCCCGTGACCGCCCTCGCGATCACGCCGGGCTTCCTCCGCTCGGAGGCGGTTCTCGATCACTTCGGGGTCGGCGAGGACAACTGGCGCGACGCCGTCGCGACGGATCCGCACTTCGCGCACTCCGAGACTCCGCGCTACGTGGGACGCGCGATTGCCGCGCTGGCGTGTGACCCCGAGGTGGGGCGGTACGCGGGGAACGCCCTGACCTCGTGGGACGTCGCGCGGGAGTACGACCTGCGCGACGTCGACGGGCGCCAGCCCCACTGGGACGACCATCTCGACGAAGCGATCGAGGGCATCCTGGCCCGGGGCTCACCGAGCGAGGACGATCTCTTCCTGCTGCGGGTGCGGCGGACTCAGCTCGACTTCGATGAGGCCCGCGCCGCGCAGCGACGGCGGATCGATGAGCTCCTCGAGTCCGCCCGCCCTCGAGCGACCTGAGCCTGGCGGCGCGCGCCGGCGACCGTCCGACCCCAGCCACGCTCCCGCACGGCCGGCCGCTTCGTCCGTCCTCGTCTGCGCTGCGTCGGCTTGCCGCGCTCCACGACCCTCGTCGCGCTCCGTCCCCGGCCGCGCCGTCGGTCAGGGCGCGTCGGTTCGACGCTCGTGCTTCACCCAGTCGACTTCCATCGTCCAGCGATCGACGGTCATCGGGGCGGCGTTGATCTTGGCGAAGTTGAGCACGGCGAAGAGGGGCTCCGGGAACTGGTCGCCCTGATCCTCGCTCACGTAGATCACCTCACCGTCGAGGAGGAAGAGCAGGTCCGACCCGTCCCACTCGACGGCGTACTCGTGGTAGTCCGCCAGCGGCGCCGCTTGAACGTGCATCAGCTGCTGCCAGTCGCCGCCGCCGCAGTGGCCCAGGTTCTTGATCGCGCGCGCCGCGTAGTGGTCCGGACCGCCGTCGCTGTGGTGCTCGAAGATGTCGATCTCGCCCGAGCCGGTCATGGGCCAGCACACGTCTTCATCGTCGTCCTCGATGGGCGGCTCGTTGTTGCGGGCGCCCAGGAGCCACCAGGCCGGAAACATGCCGTCCTGGCCGCTGTCTTCGACCCGCAGTCGCGCGGTCCAGCGTCCCTTGACGAACTCCTTCCGGTTCTTCGAGGTGAGCCGGCCCGCCACGAACGGTGTCGGCGGATGCTGTTCACCGAACTTGCTGAAGTTGTCGCACGGGGCCGCCTCACCGAGATCGACCACGCGCAGCTTGAGTGTGCCGTCGCTGACCTCGCGCGTCCCATGCGCGCCATCCCGCACGTAGCACTGATCTTCGTCGTTCACCCACAACAGCTGATCCTGCCAGTTGTCGGCGTCGAAGGCATCGAAGTCGTCGAAGAAGTCCACCTCCCACCCCTCGGTCGCGGCCGTGCCCGCGGAGGTTTCCGAGGCCGAGGGAGGCCCTCCCGAAGTCGACGCAGGGGTCGCCGAAGCCGACGAAAGGGGTGCGCCGCCTGTGCTCTCGGCCGTCTCGGCTGCATCCCCGGCGGGTTCCGGGCCCGAACACGCTGCGGCGACGAGGCTGGCCGCCGTGAGGAGGCCCGCGGCGTAGCGTCGCCCGGGGGCGGAGAGTCGCCGGACGGCGGAGAGTCGCCGGACGGCGGAGGGGCGCCGGACGGCGGAGGGGCGCCGGACGGCGGAGGGGCGCCGGAGTGCAGAGCGTCGCCGGGCGACAGCATTCGCGATCGAGAGTGTGCGTC
This sequence comes from Longimicrobiales bacterium, assembly GCA_028279425.1. Taxonomy (GTDB): domain Bacteria; phylum Gemmatimonadota; class Gemmatimonadetes; order Longimicrobiales; family Gaopeijiaceae; genus Gaopeijia. The sequence goes on from JANQNV010000328.1 coordinate 4,213, forward strand.
TTCTCGGCATTCCTCGGCTCCATCAGGGATTCGGATGGGCGATCTACTCCCATGGGCGCGAAAGGAGCCCGCGCGGGGTCCTATATGAGTAATTCGATGTGTTTTCGGACGTACTCCCCTGCGATCGCCCCCTCGCTTCCTTCCGACCCCCGTGCCCATGAGACTTCGCCCCGCCGCCTCTCCCGCCCTCTTCCTGGTCTTCATGCTGGCCTGTTCGTCGGACTCGGGTACGACCCCCGGACCCATCGATCAGGTCGACGGACCGCTGGTCGCGGACGTCGCCCCCGTACGCGCGCTGACGAATGTGCGGGTCGTCGACCCGACGGACGGGAGCATCACCGCCCCCCGCACGGTCATCGTCGCTGATGGGCGGATCGTGACCGTGGGTCCCGCCTCTACCACAGCGATTCCCGAAGGGGCGTCGGTCGTCGACGGGGCGGGGCGCTGGCTGACGCCGGGGCTCATCGACATGCACGTGCACATGCGGGCCGGCGAGGCGGAGTCGTACGTCCGGGCCGGCATCACCCGCGTCCGCCACATGTGGGGCTACCCAACCCTCTGGACCCTCATCGACGAGATCGAACGCGGCGATCGGGTGGGTCCGGCGATTCACCCGCTCTCGTCAGGCATCGATGCACCGCCCGTGTACTGGCCCGTCACTCAGCTTCTCACGGACCCCGCACTCGCCGACTCGCTCGTCGCGGAGCTGGCCGGGCGGGGCTATACGGAGCTCAAGATCTACCAGGATCTCTCGCGCGAGGTGTACGACGCGGTGGTCGCCGCGGCCCGCGCGCGCGGGCTCACCTGGGCGGGGCACAAGCCCAGCAGGGTCCCGCTCGGGCACGTCATCGCATCGGGCCAGCGGTCGATCGAACACCTCGGCGGCTACCTCGGCCTCTCGGCATCCGCCCTCTCGGACGCGGTCCAGGAGACGGCTCGGCGGGGCACGTGGAACGCTCCCACCCTGGCGATCCAGGACCGACTACAGAACTCTCCGGCCCGCGCCGACGAGCGTCGACGCATCGTGAAGGCGCTCTTCGACGCCGGAGCCCCGCTGCTGGTGGGCACGGACTCGGGGATCGACGTCACCGCACCGGGCACGTCGCTCGTCGACGAGATGGCCGAGTTCGTTCGGGCGGGGATCCCCCTCGCCCACGTCGTGCGCATGGCCACGATCGACGCTGCACGCTACCTCGGGCTCGAGGGAGAGGTCGGCCGCGTCGCCCCTGGGTACCGCGCCGATCTCGCACTCTTCGCGGCGAATCCCCTCGAGCACCTGGAGGTGATGCGCACGCCGGTTGGCGTGGTGATGGGGGACCGCTGGTTCGCTCTCGAGGCGGATACGCGCTGAGATCGGGCCGGAGTCGAAGCCGACGCACGGAGAGGTGGCCGCTTCGGCGGATGGGCCGTGATGCCGACCCTCGTTGAAGGACGACTCACGGCCCGAATCCCGGAACGACGCCTCATGCGCAGCTCCCCGATACTCCGATTCATCGCGCTCGCCCTCGTCGCGATGGCCGGCAAGGCAGGCGGCTCCGCCGCTCAGCCGCCGGATGCCGACCCTGCTCTCCGACAGCACGCCGACCCGGCTCCGCAGCAGCAGGCCGCCCCGGCCCCTTTCGTGTTTCCGACGTCCAACCTCGTCGCGGCCGCCGAGGCGTTCGGGGCCACCGTTCCGCGAGCGATCGAACCCCCGACCGTGCCCGCCCTCTACGGTGAGGTGTCGGGCACGGCCGACCGCCGCTGCTCGGTCGTGGATAGGGAGCAGACGGTCGTACGATCGGGGGAGATGCTGGTGGGGGGGCATCTGGGCAGCCTCGAGCCGGGCCAGAACAAGGTCTGGTGGAAGCCGCTCGACTCGTCGCTCGACATGGAGATCGATGTCGTGGGGGTGGCGCTCGATGCGCCGAACCTGGAGGCAGCGTTCGAACTCGGTCCCCCCACCGCTCCGTATTCCAACGAATCCCCCCCGCGGAAGATCGCGGAGGAGGCGTTCTTCCCGGGCGGCGCCCGGTTTCCCTCGGCGGGTCGGTGGATTGCCGTCGCGACCTCGGGTGAGAGCTGGGGTTGCTTCATCTTCGAGGTGCCGCCGCGGGATACGCCCGGCGGCCCTGCCGAGCGACGATAGGCCCCGGGTAGCAACAGCGATTCCGGAGTTGACATAAGCAGTTGTTTATATAATTGTCTGCTTATGTACGCCGTTCACGATGAGACCGACCTCGACGCCGTCTTCTCGGCGCTCGCCAATCCGACCCGCCGCGCGATCCTCGCCCGTCTGGTCCAGGGCGAGGCATCGATCACCGAGCTCCAGGAGCCGTTCGGGATGAGCCAGCCGGCCATCTCGCAGCATGTCAAGGTGCTGGAGTCCGCCGGCCTCGTGCTGCGCCGAGCTCAGGGCACACGTCGCCCGTGCCGACTGGCGCCCGACGGTGTGGCGAAGGTCGATGCGTGGCTGGAGTTGCTGCGTACGGCCTTCGAGGCGAACTACGCCCGACTCGACCGCCTGCTCGCCGAAGAGCAGGCCCACCCACCCGAGGAGACATGATGAGCAAGCTCACGCTCGAGCTCGAAGGAGAGACGCATGTGATGGTGCGTCGGCGGTTCGCGGCGCCGCCCGAAAAGGTCTACCAGGCCCATGTGGATCCGGCCCTCATCCAGCGGTGGATGCTGGGCCCGGATGGCTGGTCGATGCCGGTCTGTGAGTGCGACGCCCGTCCCGGTGGGAGCTTCCGCTACGAATGGGTGAGGTCGGAGGGGGCGAGCTTCGCCATCACGGGAGAGTTCCACACCCTCGAACCTCCGCGCCGCATCGTGCATGTCGAGCGCATGCATATGCCCGACCGGACCCCGGACAACCTCATCGAAACCCGCTTCGAGCCGGACGGATCGGGCACGATGATGACGATGCGGATGACACTCCCCGACGAGGCGTCTCGCACGGCGATGCTCGAAACTGGGATGGAGGGGGGGATGGAGACCAGCTACGCACGGATCGACGGGGTCGTGGCGGGCTGATGTGGTCGCCCTGCCGACAGGCTTGCGTTTTCACGCGATCCGACTGAACACATGAGGGCATGAGCGCACCCAACCCGCCGCGTACATCGATCCTCCTCCTACTTGCGGCCGCCCTGACCCTCCATGGCTGTCGTGGCGAGCCGGCCGGGGAGGCGGGTGGAGTCGATGCCGAAGCGCCGACGACACGCGTCGACAGCGCCGGCATCGAAGTCGTCACCACGCGGATCGACGCCTCGGCCCCAACCTGCACGCGGGAGGGTCAGCCCGTCCGGATCGGCTCGCGGGAGGGGGATGAAGCGAGCGCGCTGTTTGGTGTGGAGGACGCTGTGCGGCTTGCGGACGGGCGTATCGCAGTTTTGCTCGATGGCGGGAACCCCGCCGTAGCCGTCTTCGACTCGACCGGCGAGGCCCAGGGCAGGTGGGGCCGTCGGGGGGAGGGGCCGGGGGAGTTCAAGGACACCTACCGGATCTGGAGCCGCAACGACTCGGTGATCGTGCTCGACCTGCGTCCGGTCCGATTCCACTACTTCGACCCGAGTGGCGAGTGGGTGCGGACGGTGCAGCCCGAGCCCGTCGTCTTCGAGCGGCCGCAGTTCGTATTCCCGTTGCCTGGCGGGCAGGGCTACGTGTCGGAGACGCAGCGGCCTTCGAGTCGCGACATGGCGGCCTACGATGAGGTGCCCACCGTCGCCCGCTTCGACGAAGACGGCGTCCGTGGGGACACCCTGGGGGACTTCTGGAAGGTGCGCCATGTGCCGACCGATCCGGAACGACGCATCTTTTCCGGGCCCATCTTCGGGGCCTTGGGCGCGTTCGTGCCCGCAGGCCAGAGCCAGGTGGCCTACGCGCCCGGTCGCGCGCCCCAACTGGAGGTCATGGATCTCGACGGAACCACACGACGCATCATCCGGTGGCAGGCCCGCGAACGCGTGGTCCGTCCCGCGGATGTGGAGGCGTATGAACGGGATCTTCGGCGCCGATTCCTCGAGAGCCTCGGGGCCAGTCCGCAAACCGAGGCGGCGATTCAGCGGGAGACGGGCGACCACATGGAGGTCGCCGAGCGATTCCCCGGTCATGGTCGGGTTCTCGCGGCGACCGGTGGTCGCGTCTGGGTGGAAGACTACCGCCGGCCCCTCGACGAGGGACCCGCGACCTGGTACGTCTTCGAGCCTTCGGGGGACTTCACGTGTCGTGTGGCGGTCCCCGAGGACTGGTACCTCCGTTCGGCCGATGCACACCACCTGGTGGCGACCACGCGCGACGAACTCGACGTCGAATTCGTATGGGTGCAGGCCGTCGGTCTCCCGCGGGCTGCCGGCCACGCGTCGCAGATCAGCGCCACCCCGATCGACGCCTCGACGGTAGACGGTGCCTAGATCGCTCAGGCCTTCCGACGGATTCCACGTCCGGCCAGGACGGGTGAATGAGGCTGATGCGCTCTCGGCCCTGGCGGTCCGGGCAAAGGCGAGTTGGGGATACCCGAAGGAGTGGATCGAGGCGTGGACGCCCGACCTTCAGTTCCGACCCGACCTCTTCGCTCGAGCGACGGTGATGGTCGCGACGGTGATGGTCACTGCCGGGCGGGTGGGTCGGGATGGCGACGGCGAGCGCCGCCCTGGGGTGGAGCTGGGCGTCGATTCACCGCTCGGTGTGGTGGTCGTGTCCGGTCCGGACCCGAATGGCGAAGGCGAGCGCGATGAAGCCGAGATCGAGCACCTGTGGGTCGACCCCGCCTGCCAGGGGGCGGGCATCGGACGAGCCCTCCTCGAGGCCGCCCTCGAGATCGCCCGCCGCTCGGGCGCGGAGTCGGTTCGCGTCGAATCCGACCCCAACGCGCGGTCCTTCTACGAGCGGATGGGTGGGCGATACATGCAGGAGGTTCCGGCCCCGGTCCTCGGGATCGATCGAACCCTGCCGGTGCTTCGATTCGAGCTGTAGTGCGACGCCGTAGCGCGCTCGCCCGCCGCCCAATCCCCTCGAGCTTTCGCGCGCTCCCCCGCCGCCTACCAGAACGCGATGTAGAGAAGCACGGTCATCACCACGACCACGACACCCCCGACCTTGGCTCCCTGGCTGGGGGTGAGGTCGACATCACCCCGTGTCGTGTAGACCACCGGCTCGGCGCGGGGTCGCAGAAGGGTGAACAGCGCCATCACACCCACGACGATCAGGAAGGTGAAGGCCATGTGGTTGAGGAAGGCCACCTGGGGTAGCTGCCAGTTGAGGATCCCGTAGGTCACGGGCCCGATCAGGAGTCCGGCGACGGCGGCGGAGAGAGGCGCACGCGGCACGACGAGCCCGAAGATGAAGACGGCCGTGATGGCCGGCGAAATGAAACCCCACACGAGCTGCATGTAGGCGTAGACGCCCTCGAACTGGCCGGGGAACGGAGCGAGAAGGCATCCCAGCACCACGAAGAACGCCGTGGCCCACCGGCCGACCGCAACGATGTGTCGCGCATCGGCCTCGGGACGGAAGTGGCGCTTGTAGACGTCCATCGTGAACAGCGTCGACGCCGAGTTCAGCATGGAGTCGAGGCTGCTCATGATCGCGCCGAAGAGGGCTGCGAACATGATCCCGCTCAGTCCCACGGGGAGCAGATCGCGAATCAGCAGCGCGTACGCCTGGTCGCCGTCGGTCAGCGTGTCGCCGTACAGCTGGAAGGCGATGATGCCCGGGAAGACCACGATGAAGGGGATGAGCAGCTTCAGCCCCGCCGCGAAGACGACGCCGCGCTGACCCGCCGCGAGGGAGCGCGCGCCCAGGGTTCGCTGCGTGATGAACTGGTTGAATCCCCAGTAGAACATGTTCGGGATCCAGATGCCCAGGAGGAAGATCGTCCACGGCAGCTCGGGATCGTCGGCCGGGAGGATCGTGTGGAGCTTGTCGGCATTCGTCTCGAGAAAGGTGCCGAGCCCGCCCACGCGCGACAGCCCGATCGCCGTGACGACGAGGCCGCCCAACAGCAGGGCCGAACCCTGCAGCAGGTCGGACCATACCACGGCCTTCAGCCCTCCGTAGACCGTGTACGCGCCGGCCAGGGCACCGATCAACCAGATGCCGAGCATCATGTCGAGCCCGAAGATCGTTTGCAGACCCAAAGCGCCCGAATACAAGACACCCGCGATCGCGACGCCTACGTAGGCCGCCATCAGGTAGATGGCCATGATCGTGCGGGCGGGGTTGCCGTACCGGTGCTCCAGGAACTCGGGCATGGTGAAGATGCCCAGTCGGAGGAACAGCGGCAGGAGCCAGAAGGCCACGATGACGAGTGAGATCGCTGCGATCCACTCGTAACTTGCGATGGCCAGACCTGCAGCGCCGAAGCCGGAGCCGGCCATCCCGATGAAGTGTTCGGTCGAGATGTTCGACGCGATGAGACTGAACCCGATCAGCCACCAGGTCAGGCTGCGACCGGCCAGGAAGTAGTCTTCCGATGTGTCTTCTTTGCGGGAGGCGTAGAGCGAGATCCCGATCACCGCGATCAAGAATGCGGCGAAGGTGATCCCATCCCAGAGTGTCAGGTCCACGTCGGTCTCCTCGCTCGGGTACCCACCGCCGGAGCGGCTCAGGAGTCGGAAGCGATCGGGGCGATCCGCCGCGCGGGCCGGCGGCGGCCCCCATTGTAGAGGCCCATTGCGCAGTTGGCACGCGGCAGCCGGCCGGCTACCCTACCGCGCGATCTTCCCCAACCGAGAGAACCGATGGACAAGAAGCAGGTCGGCGCATGGGTGATGTTCGACTTCGCGAACTCGGTCTATCCGGCCGTGATCGTCTCCGTGGTGTTTCAGATCTTCTTCATCGAGGGGGTGGTCGGAAACGAGGCGGGCGAAGGCGATGCCCTCTGGGGGTGGGCCGTCTCGATTTCGGCTCTGGTGGTCGCGTTGAGTGCCCCCGTGCTGGGGGCCATCGCCGACCGAGCCGGGGTGCGCAAGCGGCTGATGGGCTTCTACGTCGGGATGTGCATCCTGGGCGTGACGCTCTTCACCACGATCACGCCGGGTGCCATCGCGCTGGCCTTCGTGCTCTTCCTCGTGGCCAACATCGGCTTCGAATCGTGTCTGGTCTTCTACAACGCCTACCTCCCCGACATCGTGCCGCCCGCGCAACAGGGGCGGGTGTCGGGCATCGGCTTCGGGGTCGGCTACGCCGGGTCGGCGCTCGGACTCGTGCTGGCGATCCCTCTGGGGCAGAACGACATGTTGTGGGCCGTCTGGCTCATGGTGGCCGCTGCCTTCCTGGTGTTCTCGCTCCCCTCGTTCCTGTACCTACCGAAGGACGAGCCGGGGGAGATGACGGTGGCGCAGGCGGCCCGATGGGGGCTGACCAGCTTTCGGGCGCTTTGGCAGGAGGTGCTCAGCCTGGTGGAGATGCGCCGGTTCCTGCTCGCCTACTTCTTCTACATCGACGGGGTGCTGACGGCGATCTACATGGCGAGCACGTTGGCCTCGACCACCTTCGGGTACGAGCAGACCGAACTGATTCTGCTGTTCCTCGGGATCCAGATCGCAGCCCTCGTCGGCGCCTTCGTGATGGCCAAGCCGACGGACACCCTGGGGCCCAAGAAGGTGGTCACGGGGGTGCTGGGTCTGTGGATCGCGATCGCGATCACGATCTTCTTCATCGAGTCCAAGATGGCCTTCGCCGTGGTGGGAATGCTGGCCGGCTTCGGGCTCGGCTCGATCCAGTCGGCGAGCCGCGCCTACATGTCGCGGTTGATTCCCGAGGGGCGCGAGAGCGAGATGTTCGGCTTCTACGCCCTGTGCGGGAAGTCGTCGTCGGTGATCGGCCCGCTGATCTTCGGTCAGGTGGCGCTGCTGACGGGCGGGAACCAGAAGCTGTCGGTCATGTCGATCAGCGTCCTGTTCGTCGTGGGCGCGCTACTCCTGCAGCGTGTCGCCGACCCCAGGGTCGAAGCAGCGGCCTGAGGGCGGCGGGGCTGCCCGGTGTCGGGTCGCTGAAGTCGGGTAGCTACCAGGGTCACCGAATCGAGGCAGGATTTCAGCGACGCCCTACGAACGACGGGCGATGCGAGCGACGCCCAGGGTGAGCACCGGCGCGACGTAGATGGCGATGAAGACCCAGGTGACCGTGCCGTACCCCCGCGCGATCAGGTCGATCAGCCCGAATTGGGCGAAAAACGCGGCGACCCCCATCCAGACGACGCCCGCCCACGCGGAGGCGCGACTCGGCCCGCCCCCGCCGCTCCGGGCGAAGCCCAGCCGCGCGTTGACCGATTGCACCATTCCGGCCGCCGTCGAGACGAGCGTCCCGAGGAGCACGATCTGGAAGGTGACCTGCAACCCCCGCGAGCCGATGGCTTCCAGGAGGCTGTTGGACGGCACCTCGGCCTCGAGGATCGTCGGGTAGAGGGCCGAGAGCGCCACGAAGAACAGGAGCGCCGGAGCCATGGCGATCGGTCCGGCGAGAACGCCGGCCACGAGCGCGTCCCTGCGGGTAGCCACCTCGGACTCCACGGTATACAGGAGCGCCGGAATGAGGGAGACGTTGTAGCCCGCGTAGGCGATCCCCGCCACGAACCAGGAGCGGGGCGGCGCGGGAGCGCCGAGCCCGGCTCCGGCGAACGCTCCCTCGATCCCCGGTCCCAGTCTCGCGAAGGTTGCCAGGAGCGTGACGGCGAAGACGACGAAGAGCAGCACGGTCCACCCTTCGAACAGGGTCTTCAGGGTATCGGTGCCCCGGTAGACGAGGCCCACCGTGACCAGCGCGAGTCCCACGACGCCCACCTCGTACGGCAGCCCGAAGGTGTCGCGTACGATCGCGCCCACGGCAGCCGTCACCACCGACAGCACGATCAACATGAAGATGATCCAGGCGACCTCGTAGACTCCGGCGCCGGGCCCCACCAGGGCCCGGAAGAAGCTGCGGTAGTCGTACGCCTCGGTCCGTCGAGCGAATTCGTAGCTGACCGCGCAGACCAGACTGAAGACGACGGTCGTCAGCGCCATGGCGGCCAGACCGGCTCCGATCCCCAGGGTCAGGAAGAACTCCACGAGCTCGCGCCCGGTGCCGTAGCCTCCGCCGATCACCACGGCCTGGAAGGCGATCCCCGGCATCAGGAACCGCCGCCACCTGCTTCGACTCCAGGTCCCCCCGTCGGTGGAGGTCAAGGGCCGACCTCCGGCGGGGGCGCAGCCTGCGGAGGCTCTGGGGTCGGCGCCAACCCGTCTCGCACGGCGCGGATCGAGGCGCGAGCCGTCACGCCCATCAGCCCGGCCAGTGCGTTGACGCCGACGTCGCGCAGGTCGTAGACCCGGTCCGGCACGAACGACTGGATCCCCTCATCGAGCCACCCCAGCAGGGCGGTCGCCACGACCGCGACGAGTGCGGGGGCTGGTGGACCGCCCCCGCCTCGTCGGCGTTCGAGCAACGCCTCGTACAGGAGGACCGCGACCAGTCCGTATTCGAAGAGATGACTCCGCTCCGCAGCCGACACCCCCATCCGGACGGCGATCATCGCACATACGGCCACGACCCCCACGCCCACCCAGATCTCGCGCGAACCTCCGGGTCTGCGCAGCCCGCCCCACACGATGCTGAGGATCACGAGGGCAAAGCCGGTCGCGAAGGCGGCACCGAGCAACCCCTCCCCCTCGAGGCGGGCGGCCCACCTCCCGGCGAGGCCGACCGTGGAGTAGATCGCCACGACCACCGCCATGCAGGCCCACCACAACCTGCGTTCTCGCTCCGACGTGAAGAGGCGCATGGGCGGCACGTTAGCGCTCACGCCGTCTCAGCGCTCGCTCGGCGCCCGTTCGTGCCTTGCGCAGGCCGACTCCGCGGGTGAAACGTCGAGCCATGAGCCGTGAACGCGCCTACTTCCGAATTCGCTACCCGATCCTCGCTCGGCCCCGATTCGTCGCCGACGAGATCCAGACCGAGGTGCTGGATGTGGCGGAGTACGGGATCAGCTTCAAGATCGAAGCCTTCGACGAGTTGGCCGTCGGGGACCCGCTCTCGGGCACGCTCCACATCGCCGACCGGCATTCTCTCGAGCTCGAAGGCCACGTGGTCTGGGTGACCGGCGGTCTGGCCGCGATCCGGCTGGTCACGCCGATTCCCTACAAGGTGATCATCGACGAGCAGCTCCTGCTGCGAACGCGCTACTCGGGGATGTGAGGGCCGGCGCAGGGCAACGCTCCCGTCAGGCGCCCGCATCGCAGGGTCGGGGGGAGGGCGGCGTCGGGTCACGGGGTCCCGGACGAGGAGTGCAGAGGTGGCAGACGAGGGCGGCGTCCATACGCGGCGGCGGCGAATCGAGCGCCGCGCGTGGATGGCGGGGCTGGTGTTGTCAGGCCTCGTCCACGCCGGTGTCTTCGCTCTCGCGTGGCGCCCCGTAGACATCCTCTCGTCGGCCGGGGGCACACCCCCGACCCGGATCTCGGAGTGGGGGATCCGTGTGGTTCGGTTGCCGCCGGAAGGCGAGCAGAGCGCGGCCCCGCGCGCACCGACCGACGAGGTGCGGGAGTTGGCGCCGGTCGCGCCTGCAGTGAAGCCCACCAGAACCGCGCCTCCCGAATCGCTACCGACGACGACACGGTCGGCCCCGACCGGTGCGGCCCTCCACTCGCCGCCATGGCCGGCGGGGCGCATGTCCGCGGCCGCACGCCTCCGACCGGCCAGTCGTGACGCCCGACTGCTTCTACCCGTGCGACCGCCCCCGCCGCGTCGAGCGGAGCTGCGCGACCGCACCGCCCGGGCGATCGAAGCCATGCGCGCCGCGACCCGGGTCGGCGGGCTCGATTCCCTCAGCTACACGCGGTGGGGGGATCCGGGCTCGGAGATCGGACTGAGTCCCGGCGCGGTCACGATCGCAGGGCTGCGAATCCCCTTCTGTGGAGGGACCGACGTCGCGAGGTGCGGCTTCGGGGCCCGACCCTGGGATCTCGAGCGGGCGGATCGGGAGCGGGCCCTCCAGCGCGGACTCGCCGAGCAGCAGACGTGGGCGACGATTCAGGAGCGCGCTCGCGCGATCCGGGTCCGGGACGCCGGGCGTCGCGACACGATCCGCTGAACCGGACGCCGATCGGCGCTACGGACCGAACATGGCCTCCAGCGCCGCGCGATAGCGCCGGGAGAGGCGCAGACGGGTCCCGCCGCGAAGCACGACCTCCATATCGCCGTGCGACCAGGGATGGAGCGATTCGATCCGGTCGAGGTGGACGATGGTGGAACGGTGGATCCTCGCGAAACGGTCCGCAGGGAGCCGCGCCTCCAGACCGGTCAGGGTGCCGCGCACGAGGTGCGTGTCGCGGCCGACGTGCAGTTCGGCGTAGTTGCCCGCCGCACCGATCCAGTCGACATCGTCGATCGCGACGAGGTGCATCCGCCCGCGGCTGCGGACGAGAAAGCGGGTGAGGGGGGCACGACGCGGGGCGACCTCATGCGCGACATGGGCCGCCGCGGGTTGCACGGCGACGGGAACGGCCTCTCTCGCACGGTCCAGAGCCTCCGCGAAGCGCTCGCGGTCGACCGGCTTGAGGAGGTAGTCGAGGGCGTGTACCTCGAAGGCGCGCACGGCGTGGGTGTCGTGGGCGGTCACGAAGACGATGCGTGGGAGGGGGTCGAACGCCAGGGCCTCCACCACATCGAAGCCGTCGAGACCCGGCATCTGGATGTCGAGGAATACGAGGTCTGGACGGGTCTCTTCGATGAGCTCCACGGCGGTGAGGCCGTCGGCGGCCTGGCCCACGCAGGCGAACCCGGGCGCGTCGGCGAGGTAGCGCTGGAGCTTCTCCCGACCGTGCGTTTCGTCGTCGACGATGACGACGCGCAGGGGAGGCGAGTCCATGCGCTCCGATCCCCTGCGTCAGCCGTGGGTCGGCTGCTCGACGAGCATCGCCGATTCGTCGGGCTCGGCCGCTGCGCGCCAGGGCAGCTCCACGCGAACCCGCAGTCCCCCGTTCGGGCGATTCGAGAGCTCCAGGGAGGCGGCGCCGTCGTAGAGGCTCGCGAGCCGCTCCTTCGTATTCGCCAGCCCGACTCCGCTCCCGATCGCGCGTGAGGGGTGCCCGGGGATGCCGGGCCCGTCGTCGTCCACCTCCACCCGGAGCACGGACGGGCCGGGTCGAGAGACCGACACTCGCACCGTCGTGGGCTCGACCCTGGGTGCGACGGCATACTGGACCGCGTTCTCGACCAGAGGCTGAACGAGGAAGACGGGGGCCTCGGCTCCGCGGGCCTCGCGGTCCACCACCACCTCGTATCGCAGTCGATCGCCGAAGCGCACCTCCATCAGCTGCATGTAGCGGCGCGTCAGCTCGAGCTCCTCTTCGATGGACACCAACGGGCGATCGGGGGCGTCGAGGCTCGCGCGCAGGAGGTCGGAGAGTCGCGAGATCAGGTCGTCGGCGCGGCGCGGGTCTTCGTACAAGACCGACGAGATCGCGTTGAGGGTGTTGAAGAGGAAGTGCGGTTGGAGGCGCCCCTGCAGCGCCGAAAGCCGGGCCTCGTGCAGCTTCGCCTCGAGCCGGGCGCGCGTGAGCTCCCGCTCCCGTGACGCGAGCCAGGCGAAAAACGCATGCACGCCGAAGGCCATCAGCGTGTAGCTGACGATGTCGTTGGCCGCCTCCATCGTGATCCGGTATCCGAGCGAACCGTACGTGTATTCGCCCAGCCCTGCGAGCGGCCACAACGGCACGCGCATCGCCCACATGAGAAACGTCTTGGTGACCGTGTAGGCGGCGGCGAGCCCGATGTGAAGGGGTAGATGAGTCCGCCAGCGGCCGCGGTCGACGGGAAATCGGCGGACTGCCGGAACGATCAACGCGAAGAAGAGAATCGCCGTCGCCGCCGAGCCGGTGCTCTGCGAAAGCAAGGCGTCGAGATAGGCCGGGTCGGCGCCGAGGGCCCGAGCTCCGAAGTGAACGTACCCTGACTGGAGGACCCCTTCGACGATGAAGAAGAGAACGACGGCCGCCGTGGCCCACCGGTGAGGGTGGGCAAGGCTCGGGGTGGGGGGGTAGGCGGCGTCCATGTCATGGACGATGCACCTCCGGGCGGGCGACGGAAAGACGGATTCGATCCCGTTCATCCCGCGGCTGTCCCGTTCGTCCCGAATCGCTGGATGGCGCCTGGAAACCGCTGCAGCTTGACGCTCGACGAACCCCGGGACGACCCTCGCACCTCCAGCCCCGCCGCCCATGACGCCGCCACGAACCTCCGGGCCTTCGATGATCTGGCCGGGGCTTCTCGCCTCGACCGTCTTGCTCGGGATCTCGGCCTGCTCTCCCTCCGACTCCACGCCCGCCGCGGTCGGCGGCGATCCGATTGCGCTGATCGCGGCCCCCGCGGCCGACGAATGGAGGCACTACGCCAACGACGCAGGCGGTACGAAGTACTCTCCCCTGACGTCGATCGACTCGACCAACGTGGCGGGCCTTCAGGTAGCGTGGACCGCCCGTACCCGGGACTTTCCGCCCGAGCTCTTCGAGGGAATCGAACACGAGAGGGTCGAGATTCCGGACGATGCGCGGGCGCAGGGTGCCTGCGGTTCGTGCCACGGAGCCGACATCAAGTTCGAAACCACACCCCTCATGGTCGACGGCACCCTCTACCTGTCGACCCCGACGAGCCGAGTCCTCGCGCTCGACCCCGGCACGGGTGAAGAGCGGTGGGCGTTCGATCCGGCCGTGGACCTCGAGCAGGGGTACTCGGAGGGGCTCATCAGCCGCGGGGTGTCGTCCTGGCTCGATCCGGAGGCGGCACCGGACCGTTCCGGCGTGTGCGATCGAAGGGTGTTCGTGGCCACGATGGATGCTCGGCTGATCGCACTGGACGGAGCCACGGGGCGCGCGTGCCTCGACTTCGGCGATCGGGGGACGATCGACCTCGACCGCGGCGTCGCGCTCGAGGGCCGAAGCGTCGACGTGGGCGACTACCAGGTCACCTCGCCGCCTGCGGTCGTGAACGGTGTCGTCGTCGTGGGTTCGTCGATCGGCGACAATCGACGCCGCGACGTCGAGTCGGGTGTGGTTCGGGCCTTCGATGCCCGCGACGGGTCGGTGCGGTGGTCGTTCGATCCGATTCCCCGCACCTCTACGCATCCCGGCTCCGAGCGCTGGAGCGACGAGGCGATGCGTTCAACGGGGGCCGCCAACGTCTGGTCGATCATCTCGGCCGATCCGCAGCGGGACCTGGTGTATTTGCCGACGGGGAGTGCGGCACCCGACTTCTACGGCGGCGATCGGCCCGGAAGGAACGACTTCGCCAATTCGGTCGTGGCGCTGCGCGCGTCCACGGGCGAGGTCGTGTGGTCGTTCCAGGTGGTGCATCACGATCTATGGGACTACGACGTGCCCGCCCAACCTCTGCTCCTCGATCTCGAGCGCGACGGCGACACGGTGCCGGCGGTGGTGGTGGGGACGAAGATGGGGCACCTCTTCGTTCTCCATCGCGAGACCGGTGAGCCGCTGTTCGAGGTCGAAGAGCGACCCGTGCCGCCCAGCGACGTCCCCGGCGAGGAGGTCTGGCCCACGCAGCCGTTCCCGACACGACCGGCACCGCTGCACAGCACCTCGCTGACCCCCGACGACGCCTTCGGAATCGACGACGAGGATCGTGCCTTCTGCCGCGACTGGATCGGGCGCCTGCGCTACGAGGGCGTCTTCACACCTCCGTCGCTCCAGGGCACGATCATCTGGCCGGGCTTCGCGGGCGGCATCAATTGGGACGGCATGGGGTGGGACCCGGAGCGGCAGATGTTGGTGGTTCCGATCAAGCGGTTGGCGATGTTCGTCCAACTCCACGAACGCGCGGAGTTCGAGGCGAGTCTGGAGGACCCAGAAGAGGGCCTCGAGTATGCGAGGCAGGGCGGGACGCCGTATGGAATGACCCGGATGCCGATGTTGTCGCCGAAGGGGATCCCGTGCACGCCACCGCCGTGGTCGAAGCTCGTCGGGGTCGATCTGCGCAGCGGTCGCCTCGCGTGGGAACGACCGCTCGGAGGACTCCCCGATGCGCCCCCCGAGTGGGGGTCCGTGAGCTTCGGTGGCCCGCTCGTGACGGGGGGCGGCGTGACGTTCATCGCGGCCGGACAGGACGATCGAATCCGCGCGTATTCGACGTCGTCTGGAGACCTGCTGTGGGAGGCCGTGTTGCCTGCGGGTGGGCAGGCCGCGCCGATGACCTACCGGTACGAGGGGCGCCAATACGTGGTGATCGCGGCGGGAGGGCGGGGCGGGATCGGCAGCGCCGGAGACTACATCGTGGCGTTCGCCCTCCCCGACGCCAGTTGAGCGAGCCCGGGTCCGATTCGGATACCGGATATGCGAACGCCCCCGGCGGTCGAGGACCGACGGGGGCGCCGCATCATGCTACCGCCGTGGGCTCAGGAGCCCGGCGGGGCCAGCTCGACGGGCAAGAGGACCTCGTCGATCACGTGGACCACACCGTTCGAGGCCTCGATATCGATCAGATCGGGCGCGAGCAGGCGCGCGTCGGGGCTGCTGTCGGCCAGGTCCACCAGGAAGGGTTGACCGTGGTTCAGCGTCGGGGTCACGAGCCCGCCCTGGAGCGTCGTCAGCGAATCGGCGCCCAGTACGTCGCCCGAGAAGAGTGCCCCCGGGACTACGTGGTAGAGCAACACCTGGGTCAGTAGCTCCCGTTCTGCATCGCTCAGGTGACTGAAGTCGATGTTGAGGTGATAGCGATGCAGGAGCGCGCGGAAGGCTCCGTCGGTCGGGGCGAACACGGTCAACGCGTCGTCCCCCGACACGGCCGAGACGAGCCCCGTCGCCTCGAGCGCCGTGAGCAGGATGGTGAATTCCGGGTTGTTGGGATCCGTCGCCTGCGCCACCACGATGTCGGCGATGCTCGGGAGTGGGGGCTCGTCGCTCGGAGCCAACTCGACGGGCAGGAGCACCTCGTCGATGACGTGGACCACGCCGTTCGGCGCCTCGATGTCGATCAGGTCGGGCGTTTGCAGGCGTGCATCGGGGCTGCTGTCGGCCAGGTCGACGAGGAAGGCACCGTCTGCGGTGACCTTCGGTGTCACGGCCCCACCTTGGAGGGTGGTCAGCGACGACGCGCCGAGCACGTCACCCGAAGAAAGGGCACCGGGGACCACGTGGTAGAGCAGCACCTGCGTGAGCAAGGCGCGCTCGTCTTCGCTGAGATGCGCGAAGTCGAGGTCCAGGTGATAGCGGTGGAGCAGGGCGCGGAAGGCCGCATCGGTCGGTGCGAACACGGTCAGCGCGTCATCGCCCGCCACCGCAGGCACCAGTCCCGTGGCGTCGAGAGCCGCGAGAAGCAGCGTGAATTCGGGGCTGTCGGGATCGCTGGCCTGCGCGACCACGATGTCGGCGATGCTCGGCAGCTCCGGCTCGTCGTCGGCGAGTTCGACCGGCAGGAGCACCTGGTCGATCACGTGGATCACACCATTCGACGCCTCGATGTCGATCAGGTCGGGCGTCTGCAGGCGCGCGTTCGGACTGCTGTCGGCGAGGTCGACCAGGAAGGCACCATCGGTGGTCACCTTCGGCGTGACGGCACCACCCTCGAGCGTGGTCAACGACGAGGCGCCCAGGACGTCGCCCGAGAGGAGTGCCCCGGGGACCACGTGGTAGAGCAGGACGCGCGTGAGCAAGGCACGGCCCTCGTCGGTGAGATTCCCGAAATCGAGGTCGGGCTGGTAGCGGTGGAGGAAGGCCCAGAAGGCCGCATCGGTGGGAGCGAACACCGTGAGGGCGTCGTCGCCGGCCACGGCCGAGGTCAGACCCGTGGCTTCGAGCGCGGCCAGGAGGACCCGGAACTCGGGGTTGTCGGAGTCGTTGGCCCGAGACACGACGATGTCGGCGATGCTCGGCTCGGCGTCGGCGAGCTCCACCGGCAGGAGCACCTCGTCGATCACGTGGATCACACCATTCGACGCTTCGATGTCGATGAGGTCGGGCGTCTGCAGGCGGGCGTCCGGGCTGCTGTCGGCCAGGTCGACGAGGAACGCGCCCTCGGTGGTCACCTTCGGCGTGAGCGCGCCACCCTGGAGAGTGGTCAGCGACGAGGCACCGAGGACGTCACCCGAGAAGAGCGCGCCGGGCACCACGTGGTAGAGAAGGACCTCGGTGAGCAGTCCCCGTTCGGCATCGCTCAGGTTTCCGAAATCGAGGTCGAGGTCGTAGCGGTGGAGGAGCGCCTGGAAGGCGGCGTCGGTCGGTGCGAAGACGGTCAGGTCGTCGTCGCCGGCGACGGCGGGCACCAGCCCGGTGGCTTCGAGGGCCGCGAGCAACAGCGTGAACTCCGGGGCGTCGGGGTCGCTGGCGAGCGACACGACGATCTCGGCGATGCTCGGCTCGTCCTCCGCCAACTCCAGCGGCAGGAGCACCTCGTCGATCACGTGGATCACGCCGTTCGACGCCTCGATGTCGATGAGGTCGGGGGTGAGCAGGCGAGCCTTCGGGCTGCTGTCGGCAAGGTCGACCAGAAAGGCGCCCTCGGCGGTGACCGTCGGTGTGACCGCCCCACCCTGGAGGGTGATGAGCGACGAGGCACCCAGGACGTCACCCGAAAAGAGGGCACCGGGCACCACGTGGTAGAGCAGGACCTGACGGACGAGCTCTCGCTCGTCGTCGGTGAGGTCGCCGAAGTCGAGGGCGAGGTCGTAGCGGTGCAGGAGGGCCTGGAAGGCGGCGTCGGTCGGGGCGAAGACGGTCAGGTCGTCGTCACCCGCGACGGCGGGCACCAGCCCGGTGGCGTCGAGGGCCGCGAGGAGCAGCGTGAACTCCGGGTCGTTCGGATCGCTGGCGAGCGACACCACGATCTCTGCGATACTGGAGAGCGCCGGCTCGTCGCTGCTGGCGAGCTCGACGGGTAGGAGCACCTCGTCGATGACGTGGATCACGCCGTTCGACGCCTCGATGTCGATGAGGTTGGGGGCCTGGAGACGAGCGTCTGGGCTGCTGTCCGCCACGTCCACGATGAACGCCCCCTCATCGGTCACGCGCGTCGTCACCGTGCCGCCCTGGAGCGTTTCCAGCGAGGTGGCGCCCAGAACGTCGCCCGAAAGAAGGGCGCCGGGGACCACGTGATACAAGAGAACCTGCGTAACCAGCTCTCGCTCATCGTCGCTCAGATTCCCGAAGTCCAGCGCCAGTCCGTACCGCTCGAGGAGGGTGCGGAAGGCCGCGTCGGTCGGCGCGAACACGGTACGCGTGTCGCTGCCGGCGACGGCCGAGGTGAGCCCCGTGGCGTCCAGGGCGGCCCGCAGGAGCGTGAACTCCGGATCGTCGGTGGCGCTGGCGAGCGACACGACGATCTCGGCGATGCTCGGGGGCGTGCTCCCCTCGCCGGCAACGGCGGGCTGGGACGCCAGAGGTTCGGAATTGGTGGGCGTCTCACCGTCGGCGCAGGCGGTTGCCGTGAAGACGACGAGCCCGGCCAGAAGGCTCCGGAAGAACGAGTGACTGGTCATGATCGAGCCGGTGCGGAGGTTTGTGGATCGGATGTTTAAGGATTCTTGCGACACCGGTACCCGCCACTCCGCGAGCATGACCACTCGCGTGCGTGTTCGGTGCGGCGACTCGCCGCGAAGCGCCGTCGCCGCTGGCCCGGGTGTCCCCCCGGGCGCATACTGGCGGCCATGCTGATTCGCCTGCCGACGCTCGAGGCCATTCGGGCCGGGACCGTGACTCGGGCCTTCCGCCGCTGGCGGCGCCCGACGGTAGAGACCGGGGGCACCCTGGCGACCGCACTGGGGCAGGTGGAGATCGCTGGAGCCCTATCTCCGCATCGACGGTTCGGAGCGGAGCGCCGCGGAGGTGGCTCGACAGATCGCCGACCACTTCGAGCTACCCCGCGCGCCGGCCGAGCCACCGGAACGAGGCATGCCTGAACGCCCTGCGCGGGTCTGGCTGTGGTGGAGCTCCGGCAAGGACAGCGCCTGGGCTCTCGAGCGACTGCGATGCGACCCCGGGGTCGAGGTCGAGCGCCTGGTGACGACCGTCACGCCCTCCCTCGGCCGCGTGGCGGTGCACGGCACGCGCATCGAGGTGTTGGAGGCGCAGGCGGCAGCGATCGGGTTGCCGCTCTCGACCGTCGAACTGCCCGATCCGTGTCCGAACGGAGCCTATGAGGCCGCCGTGGCGCCACTCGTGGCCACGGCGGCCCGCGGCGGGGTCGCGGCCATGGCCTTCGGAGACCTCTACCTCAGCGACATCCGGGACTACCGGATGAGCCTGTTGCGTGGTTCGGGGATCGAGCCGCTCTTCCCTCTGTGGGGACTCGACACAGGGCAGCTCGCGCATCGCATGATCGAGGCGGGTATCGATGCGCGCATCGTGTCGCTCGACCCCCGGCGTGTCGACCCCGGCCTCATCGGCTACGACTTCGGTCCCGCGTTCCTCGAACGAATCGACGATACGGTCGATCCCTGTGGCGAAAACGGCGAGTTCCACACCTGCGTGCTGGGTGCCCCGTCGTTTTCGGCGGCCATCGATGTCCGGAGCGGCGGCAGCGTCGAGCGCGACGGCTTCTGGTACCACGACCTGGAGTTGCTGGCCTCGTGAATACACCTGCAATGCCCTCGGCTTCGCCCTCGGAGCGCCTGCGGGTACGGCGAGCCCGCGCAGACGATCGGGACGAGGTCGTGCGCATGCGGCAGGCGTTGTGGCCCGACTCGACCGCCGGTGAAGTGGATGCCCTGCTGGACGACCCGCACGCGGCCGTGACCGCGTGGGTCGCAGAGGGCGATGCGGCGCCTCGCCTGGTCGGCTACGCGGAGGTCGGCACGCGGCCGTACGCCGAAGGGTGCGACACCTCGCCGGTCGCCTACCTCGAGGGCATCTGGGTCGACACCGAGGCCCGTCGGCGCGGCGTCGCCCTCGCCTTGGTGCGCCACGCCGAAGCCGTGGCACGCGCCGAAGGCGTCGCGGAACTGGCGTCCGACTGCGCAATCGACAACGAGGCGAGTCGAGCCTTCCACATCGCGGCGGGCTTCGTCGAGGTCGAGCGGATCATCTGCTTCCGTCGCGAGATCCCGGCCTCCGACGGGGCCTGAATCGCTTGACACTCCAGTCGCGCGTTCTCTATCGTCGCGACGATGATGACGACGATGCGGTCTACGTGCGTTCGCGGGCCACTCCCCCTCGGCGGGGTGTCGTGGTGCTCGGTGCACGTGGGGGCAGCCGTCCTTCGGGGCGAGGTGCTTCTGTCGGCCGGGCCGATGCGATGAGGCGAGGGGACCGACGTTGGTTGGCGCAGGGCGGCGCCATCGTGATGGCCCTCGCGCTAGCGGTGCAGCAGGCCGTCATGGTCACGCACGCCCACGATGCGCACCCTCACACGGTGGCCCACGGACCTGCCGACAAGCACGCCGACGGAGCACAATCTTCCGGCGACACGGAGCCGTCGGGGGCCGGTCACACCGAGGCGTGCGCGCAGTGCCTCCTGATTGCGTCGGCGAGCCACCACGGTGGTGCGGCCCCCTTCCTGTGGACCCCAGGTGTCGAGCGAACGCCATCGGCACCAGGACGTGCGGTTCTCGTCGGGGGCGTCGAACCCCTTCGCGAAGGACTCCCGAGAGGGCCCCCGGCCTCGGCGACCTGACACTCGCCCGGTCCGAGCCTATGGACCGTCTCACGTCGTGGATGGGGGACGTTCGTCTTCCGTCGTACCATGGAGTCCACATGCAAAGCTCCGTTTCGGACGCCCGAGCGCAGCCTTGAAGGGCGCGCCGCTCGCCGCCGTCGTCGCGTGCGCGGGTGCCCTGCTGGCCGCACCCGCCGAGCCGGCCGAAGCGCAGGCCGCGCCCGTGCCCCGCATCGACTCGTTGGTGCTCGATGGCCGTCTAGAAGAGTGGGGCGCGGCCGAGCTGCCCAGTCTCGGGGTGAGCCCTTCCGGGCGATTCCTCGTCTTCGGTGTTCGCCTGCCGGAGCCCGTCCTGGTGCAGGCCGAAGGCGAACTGACCGTCCGGTTCGACCCCCTCGATGCCGACCGGCGGGTCCGATGGAACTACGCCGACAGAGCGGGCACCCAGGGGTCCGATACGCTGCGCCCGAGCGACGTCGGACTTCGGGTGCACCCGACCGTGCGATCGGCCGAATTCGAGCTCGGCTTCGAGGTCGAGCGACTCGCGGGTCGGCTCGGCGTCGACCCGGGTGAGACGGTCGGCGTCCGCCTGGCGAACGGCGAAACCACACTGTTCGAGGGGACGTTCGCGTGGCCCCCGCTACCCTCGGCAGGCCGCCGCGCCGGCGCCGATCGCATCGCGCCGGCCTCGGCAGAGGCACTTCGGGTCGTGGCGTGGAATCTGGAGCGCAACGCCCTCTTCGATGCGGAGCGTAGCCCCGCGATCGGCCGCATCCTACGCCTGCTCGACGCCGACCTTCTCGTGTTGACCGAGGTGTACGACTCGACGGCCCCGGCCGTGGCCGCAACGCTCGATGCGCTGCTCCCGACCCCGGATGCTGCCGGGTGGAAGGCTCGGAAGGCTGGCGACGTGGTGCTGGCGGTGCGGGATTCACTGGGACCCGCGGTCGACCTGGGGTTCGAATGGGGCCGAGCTGTCGCCGCGAACTGGCATGCGCCGGGTGATCGACGCATCCTCGTCGTCGGGGCGCACCTGCCGTGCTGCACCGGTGGCTCGCCTCCCGCCGATCGCCGACGAGACCTCATGGTCGAGCAGATCGCCGCGACGGTCCACCACTGGTCGGTGATCGACCCGCCCGGGGGAGGGGACCCGGCGCTCCGGCTCGTGACCGGTGATCTGAATCTGGTGGGAGATGCCCGGACGCTCGATCCGCTCACGAATCCTCCGGAGGGCGCGGAAGGAGGTGCCTTCGTGCCGGTCGACCTCGGACATCTGGATGGAGAGGAGACCTACACCTGGAGCTTCGTCGACGGCGCCTTCGCACCGAGCCGCCTGGACTACCTGCTGGTCGGCGAGGAATCGCGCGAGCGCGTCGAGCGTGCCTTCGTGTTCGACGATGCCGATGTGGCGGATCCTGCCGCAGCGGGGATTCGGGCCGGCGACAGCACCCTGGCCAGCGACCACCTCCCCCTGATCGTGGACCTCGTGGTGCCGCGAGGAGAGGGCTCGTGATGCGCGCACGCCCTTCGACCACCGTGGCGTGGGTCGTGCTCGTCGGGCTGATGGTGGGGTGCGGATCGCCGGAGCCGGCGCCAGACGACCGGGCGGTCGTGGCGTCGCCGTCGACCGACGTCTCCGCGGAGGGGGACCGCTGCGTGACGGAGTTCGATCCCGATCGAGACTACTTCCCCGCCAAGGCCGACGTGCGTCACGCGCGGGGATTCAGCATCTCGTATCACAAGCACTACAAGGTGCTCCGCACGCACCCCCCGCAGGATCAGGGCGGGGGCACCGATGTGATCGTCCTGCTGCAGTGCGGCACGCCTGCGCCGCCTCTGCGCGGTGACCTCGCGGGCGCTCCGGTCGTCGAGATCCCCGCGCGGACCGGGGCGGCCAACGAAGATCTGAGCCTTACCCGCATGCGGGTGCTCGGGCTGGTCGACCGGGTCGTGGGAATGGGGAGCGCCGGGGTGTTCGATCCCTCGCTCCGGGCCCGCTGGAGCAGCGGAGCGGCGGTCGAAATCGGAGCTTCGTTTCACGGTCCGCCGCGGTTCGAGGTGCTCCTCGAGGTCATGCCGGATGTCACCTTCCTTTCGACGGCCTCGCTCGCGCGCGCGGAGGGACTCCGCAGGGCTCGGTCGGTGGGGCTCGGCGCGGCGGCCTCCGTGTCGTGGGTCGAGCCCACGCTGCTCGGCCAGGCCGAGTGGCTGCACCAGGTGGCGGCATTCTTCAACGCCGAAGAGGTCGCCAATGAACGCCTGGCTGCGATCGAGGCGAGGTACGGCGCCCTCGAAAGCGCGGTCGGCGCATCGGGGCGCCGCCCGCTGGTG
>JANQNV010000331.1 GCA_028279425.1 Longimicrobiales bacterium
CCCGATGACGCGGACAGGTCAACACCGCCGAACTCGGCTCGGCGGCGGAGATCCACCTGCGCCCAGAAATCGGGGTCGCCCAGGTCCACCCCGACGAAGCCCTCCGGAGCCACGCCGACCACGGTCAGCGGCACCCCGTCGACTCGAATGACTCGACCGAGCGCGCCCGTGGAGCCTTCGAGCGACTGGCGCCAAAAGCGGTAGCTGACCACGACTTGGGTCGCCTCCTCCCCGCCGCTCGTCCCGATGGGATCGAAGAAGCGACCGAGTCGAGGCCGCACCCCGAGCACTGCGAAGTAGTTGTCGGTCACGAAGGTGAAGGACACCGGCCGGGCGCTCTCTCCCCCGCCCAGCGTACCGGCGCCCGCCCCGTAGGCGGCCAGCCCGTCGAGCAGGTCGGACCGCTCGTCGTGGACACGCCGGTACGCGGGGTAGCTCACCGCTGGCCCGGCTCCTCGCCCGACGGGGCCGATCGGCGCGCCGACCCGAACGCGCACGAGGCTCGACGGGTCGTCGACTCCCACGGGTGCCCGGAACGTCAACGCGTCGATGAGGCCGATGAGGGAGAGATTGACCCCGATCCCGAGGGCGAGGCATCCGACCGCGACCACCGCCGTGCCCGGCGTGCGCCGAACGGAGCGGAGTACGGCACGCAGATCATGCCACATGGCGGGTTCGCTCCCTGTTCGATGGTGGACGGATGCCGTCTAGACAATGCTCTCCTGCGTGACTGTCCGCCACGTCGCCCGCCTTGGCATCCCTGGTATGCGATCGCAAACGGGGCCCGACCCACAGTTGACGGGGCGAGCGCAGATAGTACAATTCTGTACGACTTGTACAGGAAGGTATCACCGTGTCATCGACCGACCCCGACATCGACGCGCTTCTTCCGCTGCGCCCCGCACACTACCTGATTCTGGTTTCGCTCTCGGAAAGCGAGCTCCACGGGTACGGTCTCAAGAAGTCGATCGCGGTGCGGACGGACGGCCGAGTGACGCTCGGCGCAGGTTCACTGTACCGATCGCTCGCGCAGCTCGCGGACCTCGAGCTGATCGAGCCGGTGA
>JANQNV010000013.1 GCA_028279425.1 Longimicrobiales bacterium
GCAGAAGGGGCGCGTCGCTCTGGCTGCTCGGTGTCGCTGTGGTCGCTGTCGGAGTATTCCTCGGCCCCGTCCTGCTGGTCGACGTCAGGCGCATGCGCCGCCGGCTCCGCCGCCGCGTCGCCCTGGGACCCCGCGCCGACGCCGGTGGGCCCGAGGAATACTCCGACAGCGACCACAGCGACACCGAGCAGCCAGAGCGACGCGCCCCTTCTGCCGGAGCGCGTCACCGGTGCCCCGGCTGGCCCGGTGACGGCGGATCCGACGCCAACCTCTGCAGATCCGGCCCTGCCGCGAATCCCCGGAGGGGGTCCTGGGCCGCCTCGGGCAGGATCACGCCGGGGTTCAACATGCCCAGAGGATCGAAGGCGGCTTTGACGTCGTGGAAGGCACGGACGTGCTCACTCGACCAGATGCGATCGAGAAAGGGCGCTCGAATCCGACCATCGCCGTGCTCTCCTGAGAGGGTGCCCCCGAGCGAGGCGACGAGATCGACCACCTCGTCGAGAATCGCGAACACCTTCTCGCGCCACTGCGGGTCGAACAGGTCTACGAGTGGGTTGACGTGCAGGTTCCCATCGCCGGCGTGGCCGAAGATCACGGCCTCCCACCCCTGCCGCGCTACTGCCCGTTCGATGCCATCGACGAAGACGGCGAGATGCCGTACCGGAACGACGCAGTCCTCGATGAATTGCACCGAGCGCCGGCGCCCCGCCGCGTGCGCGATGGCGGGCGACGCCCCGTGGCGGAGCGTCCAGAGCGCCTCCGCCTCCGCAGGTGCGGTCGCGGTGCGGATCCCGCCTCCCGTGCGGGCACCACGCGACAGGGCGCGCAGCCCATCTCTCACGTGTTCCGCGGTGCCCGCGAATTCGACCAGCAGGGCGCCGCTCGTCGTGTCCAACCCCTCCAGTCGTGGGTCTCCGATGAGACCGCCCAGGTCGAGCAGCCGGACGCCGAAGTACTCGCACGCGCTCCCGCCCCCGTGACGCGCTGCTTCGACGAGCGAGGGCAACTCGGACAGGTCGCCCACCCCGAGCAATGCGACGCCGCGATGCTGGGGAAGGGGCACCGGCCGGAGGCCGACTTCGGTGATGAAGGCCAGCGTACCCTCGCTGCCGGCCAGGAGGTCGATCGGCTCGCGGCTGGAGCGGTACCGATCGACCGCGTAGCCGGACGAGTTCTTCCGAACTGCGGGTCCGTGAGGCAGGGGGCGGGTCGTCAGCTGCGCGAGGGTGCGACCCCACACCGGGTGGCCGGCCTCCGCCCCGCGAACCAGTCGCTCCACGCCGCCCGAGGCGTGCACCACCTCCAGCGACTCGACGAAGGCGTGGGTGGCGCCATGGCGGAACGAGCGCGCACCTGCCGCATCTGTAGCCACCATGCCACCCACCGAGCACCACGGTGCCGACGACGGCAGGGCGGGGAAGTGCATCGCGTGACGTCGGGCCAGATCGTCGACCGACGCCGCCACCGCCCCGGCTCCCGCTCGCACGAGGCCTGCGGGGTCCCACGCGGCCGCATCGAGCGCGGTGAGGTCGACCACGATGCCGTCGCCGACGTTTCCCCCCGGCATCCCCGTAGCACCACCCCGGGGAACGAGCGCCAGCCCCTCGGTGGCGGACCACTCGATGAGGGCAGCGACCTGCTCCGTTCGTGTCGGACGCGCCACCGCGAGCGGGAGGATCCACACCGGCCCGCGAGAGCCGGCGACCTCGGTACGGGACGCCTCGTCGGTGTGAACGAACGCGTCGACCCCATTCGGGAGGGATGTCGGCGCGGTTCGCGAGGCGGGCATGGGAGGGGTGAGCAGAGCCCTACGCGGGGGGCGCGCCGCCCGCGCGGTCGCAATTCGCGCAGTATCCCGTCAATTCGAGGCGGTAGCCCGTGACCCGAAACCCCCGGGCCGACGCCTCGAGGCGATGCACCTCGTCGGCGTCGACGTGGTCGACCAGGTCGAGCACCTTGCCGCAGTCCAGACAGCGCAGGTGATGGTGGTCGTCGGTCCGGCCGTCGTAGCGGGCCGACCCGTCGCCGTACGTGAGCTTCGACGCCAACCCGCATCCCACCAGCGTTTCGAGGCTCTTGTAGACGGTGGCGAGCGAGATTCCGGGCACGTCGGCCCGCACGCTCAAGAAGACCTCGTCGGCCGTTGGATGGGCCTCGGTGCTGCGCAGAAAGCGGAACACCGCGGCGCGCTGTTCCGTGTACCGCTGGCCGCTCTGTTCGAGCGCCCGTCGAAGGATGGATTCCGTCTCGACGTGGGGGTGATTCATCCGCGTTTTCCCTTCCAGAACTGACCTGCATTCGATCCGGGCGTTGCTACCCCTCGCGGGACCCCGGAGTTTCGTCACATTGCATCTGCGCGCGGGCCGCAACGACCCGCTCCTTCGCCTTCCCCTCGCGGGTACGTACCCGGGGTCGTACATGTCTGCTTCGCTCGACACGTTGGAGCCCCTCGTGGAGGCCGTCCGCACCGGGGTGACACGATCCGGCTGGACGCTCAGCGGCCTCCAGAAGACGACGAGCTACGAGTTCGAAGGGCGCTGGGAGGGCGACACCACCCGCAGCGCCTATCTGTTCTTTCATCGTCCCGACCTCGACGAAGTATCGGTCGACGTCTACCTCGACGAAACCAGTCGGGGGCTGCGCGGCAATCTGGCACTCGTCGTCGATCTTCGCAGCCCCCCCGACCTTCCCCCGGTCGCCGCCGTACTCGAGGAGGCCGGTGCCATCGCGGGAGAGTACCTCCCGGAGGGCTATCGGACGCCGGTGACGCTTCGTCTTCGCCTCCCCGACCGCCATCGCGCGGCGGTCGACGCATCGGTCGAGACCCGGTTCAAGCTCGATCTGCCGCGCACGGCGATCGATGCGGGCGCATCGGCGGTATCGGCGCTGAGTGCGGCAGCCGTGAAGGCGTTCGACGACCTGCTCTCCGATGAGCGCCTTCGACGCTGGCGTCGCCCCTGACCCCGTCGCCGTCGGCCGCGGATCGAGGGGTTGCCGCTGCGTTCCGGGCGATCCTACCATCGTTCGCGTCTCCGATGCGACGCGTGTCCCCTTCCACTACCTGAGGTTCGTACATGTCCGACGCTGGCGCATTCGACTCCCTGCTCCACGAAGACCGCCGCTTCCCGCCCCCCGAGGGCTTCCGCGCCGATGCGCTGGTGTCAGATCCGGCGGTGTATGCCGAGGCCGACGCCGACATCGAGGCGTGGTGGGCGCGGTGGGCGGGTGAACTCGACTGGGATCGGCCCTGGGACTCGGTATTGGAGTGGACGCCTCCGCACTCGAAGTGGTTCGTGGGCGGGAAGCTGAACGTCTGCCACAACTGCCTGGACCGACATCTCGACGGGCCGCGTCGCAACAAGGCGGCGTTGATCTGGGAGGGCGAGCCCGGCGACGTGAAGGTCATGACCTACTACGGCCTCCACCGGCGCGTCTCGAAATTCGCCCACGTGCTGCGCCGTCTCGGAGTCGAGAAGGGCGACCGCGTCGCGATCTACCTCCCGATGGTGCCGGAGGCGGCCATCGCCATGCTTGCGTGTGCGCGGATCGGTGCGGTGCACTCCGTGGTGTTCGGTGGATTCAGTCCCGACTCGCTCGCCGATCGCATCAACGATGCCGGCGCGAAGGTTCTGATCACTGCGGACGGCGGGCACCGGCGGGGCACTCTGATTCCGCTCAAGAACAACGCCGACAAGGCCATGGAGCAGGCTCCGGTCATCGAGCACTGCATCGTGGTCGAGCGAGGGGCGCACATCGCGCGAGAACTCGACGTGCGCATGAAGCCGGGGCGCGATCTGTGGTACCACGAGCTCATGCGCGATATCGAAGGCGGGGTCGACTGCGTGTCGATGGACGCCGAAGACAATCTCTTCGTGCTCTACACGTCGGGGACCACGGGCAAGCCGAAGGGTGTGGTGCACACGACCGGGGGCTACCTGACCCAGGCATATGCCACCACGAAGTGGGTGTTCGATCTGAAGGAGGACGACCGCTACTGGTGCACCGCCGATGTGGGGTGGATCACCGGCCACAGCTACATCGTGTACGGTCCCCTCGCCAACGGAGCCACCGTATTCATGTACGAGGGCGCACCCGACTGGCCGAACCGCGGGCGCTTCTGGCACCTGTGCGAGAAGTACGGGATCACCGTGTTCTACACCGCGCCGACCGCTATCCGGGCCTTCATGCGCTGGGGCGAGGAGTGGCCGCAGAAGTACGACCTGTCGCAGCTTCGCCTCCTGGGCACGGTCGGAGAGCCCATCAACCCCGAGGCGTGGATGTGGTACCACGAGGTGATCGGGGGGGAGCGGTGCCCGATCGTCGACACGTGGTGGCAGACCGAGACGGGCGCGATCATGATCACCCCGCTTCCCGGTGTGACGGCGACGAAACCGGGGACCGCCACCCGCCCGTTCCCGGGCATCCGAGCCGAGATCCGCGCCGATGACGGCAGCCCCGTCGATGCGGGATACCTGGCCATCACCCACCCCTGGCCCTCGATGCTCCGCACCATCTGGGGCGACGATCAGCGGTTCCGGGACACCTACTGGTCGAAGTGGGACCACACCTACTTCCCGGGCGACGGCGCCCGTACCGACGAAGACGGCTACCTGTGGATCCTCGGGCGCGTCGACGACGTGCTCAACGTCGCGGGCCACCGCATCGGTACGATGGAGGTGGAGAGCGCCCTCGTCGACGACCACCGAGTGGCCGAAGCCGCCGTGGTGGGCAAGCACCACGAGGTGAAGGGCCAGTCGATCGCCGCCTTCGTGACCCTCAAGGAGGGGCTGACCGCGTCGAGTCAATTGGCCGATGAGCTCAAGCAACACGTGGTCGAGAAGATCGGTGCCATCGCGCGACCCGAGGTGATTCTCTTCACGTCCGACCTGCCCAAGACCCGGTCGGGCAAGATCATGCGGCGGCTCTTGCAGGACATCGCCGAGGGGCGTGCGGTAGGCGACACGACGACGCTGGCCGACCCCGAGGTCGTGCGTCAGCTCAAGGAGCGCTACGAGGAGGGCGACGCGGGCTGACGCCCACACGCGACCGTGTGGACCTGGTTGTTGCCGTAGCCGAGATCGTTGCGCCAGGCCTCGAGGGGCTGACACGCCCCGCTCTCGTCGTAGGCCCGCGCGCGGAGTTCGACGGTGTCCCCGCTCGGCGTGGGTCCCGACCAGTGCCATCGCTGGGCCGTGTGGGGCTCCGCTGGGGGCTGAACCTCGGCATCCGACCAGCTGCGGCCGCCGTCGGTCGATACCTCCACGCGGTTCACGGGGGCCGCACCGCTCCAGGCGATGCCCGATACGTCGAGAGGACCGTGGGAAGGAAGGGGAGCGTCGGGAGACGGCTCCAGGATCAACGAACGCACCCGCATTCGGGTCACGGGGCCCAGCACACGCCCCTGCTCCACGTACATGTAGCGATCGGTCTGGAAGCGACCCTCGAAAGGCCGCGTGACGGCCTCGATGTCCGTGAGCCATTTCACCGAGGCGACCGCGTACCAGCCGGGAACCACCAGGCGCAAGGGGGCGCCGTGGTTCGGCTCGAGCGGTCGTCCGTTCATCGCCCATGCGAGGAGCGGCTCGGGTCGCGCCGTCGCCGCATCGACCGGCAGCGCGCGCTGAAAACGTACCTCTCCCCAGCCGTCGGCCGGCCCTCGGTCGGCACCCGAAAACACCCACTCGACCACGGCCTCGGAGGGCTCGGAGAGCGAAAGTACGCGGTGGAGGGGGACGCCGGTGAAGACGGCGGTGCCGGTCGCCCCCAGCGTCCACCCCGTGCCTTCCACCGGCGGCTGCAGAAACGTGCGTCCATTCCCGGCGCACTCGAGGGTGACCGTGCGATCGACGACCCCCAGCGCCTGGAGGTCGGCGAGTGCCCATTCCCGCGCGATGCCTACCGCTCCCGCCACCCGAAGCCGCCACGATTCCGGATCGAGGTCGGGTTCGACGAAGTTGCTGCGCGTGTAGAACGAGTCCAGCGGAGTGATCGGGCTCCGCAGCGCCGAGAGCGGCGCTTCTCCGTTGAAGGGGCGCTCCGAGAGCGTGTGAAGGGGCATGGGGGTCAGCCCTCTCCGGCTTCGTCGGGGGCCGTCACGTCGTCCGACGCGAGCGGATCGTGGCTCGACGGGGGGCGGGCCGCGAGCGCGTCGGCGGGCTTCTCCTTCACCGGGCGTGCGGGGATGCCGACGTAGACCCACCGCGGGTCGGTGTCGCGCGTCAACACGGCCTGGGCGCCCACCATGGAGTCCTTTCGGACCCGGGCACCGGCGAGGATCGTCGCGTGGTAGGTGATGCGGACGCCGTCCTCGATCACCGTGCGCGGCGAGTAGACTTCTCGACCGTCGACGATGTCGTGCGTGTGCGAGTAGACGTTGGCGAAGTCGGAGACCGACACGCCGCTGCCGAGCTCGATGCCCCCGCGATCGTCGAGCAGGACGTGGCGGTGCACGACGACGTCGTCGCCCACCTCGAGGTTGTACCCGAAGGTGACGCGGACGTAGGGGAAGGCCTTGAAGTTGTGTCCGCAGCGCCGAAACGCCCGTTGGGCCAGGAGACGCCGAAAGCGCACCCCCAGGGCGGTATTTTCGCCCGCCGGGCTGCGATCGAACATCTCCCACAGCCAGAGCAGCGGCTTCACGCGGGCATAGCGCTCGACATCGGTATCGGCGTAGTACTCGGGCTCCAGGGTGACGTTACGCGGATCCAGTTGGTCGACGAGGATTCGCGTCGTGGAGTCGAGGCTCCCCAGGTCCGCGCCCGCGAGGTGCGGGAGGTAGAGCGAGGTGAGGATCTCGGTGCACAGCGCGTTGCGGTCCTGGGAGGGGTCGGACAGGCGCTCGTCGATCTCACCCAGCCAGCGTACGATCCTGCGCTCGGCGGCGTCGGGGAGTGGTACGGACCGAAGGGGGAGGAAGGCCATGGGTCGGGAGCGTGGGCGTCGGGGGCCAGTCGCTGCGAAGAGCCGACAGGATAGCTGCCGACGGCATCCCCCGTCGAGAGGGGGGCTGAATCCGCTCGCCATACGACGACGTACGGCGCTATGTTGTTCGACCTCCGCTCCTTCACAACCCCGTTTCGCCATGCACGACGTCTTGCGCCAACGCCTCCTTCGGCGGATCGAGTCCCTGCCCGAGACCCAGGTCTACCAGGTGCTCGACTACATCGAGTTCCTGGAGTCGAAATACGCCAAGGAGACGCAGGTGGAGGCGTCGGGGCTCCAGAAGCTCGCCGAAGGCCTCGAAGACAAGATGCGGAAAAAGGCCATGAACCCGGCCACGATCCGGGAGGCCTTTCAGATCATCGCGGCGGCCGACCGGGTCCTTTCGGGCGTCTCGTCGGCGGGCCGACAGATTCTGAACGACATCGGTTCGATCGCGGAACCCGAGCCGCCTCGCGAGGGGCAGCAGGGGGATTCGAGCCGGGGTGGGGAGTCGCGACGCGACGCCGCGAATGGAGGCGGAAACGGGGCTTGACACCCCCCGGCGCATTCGGATACCCTTTCGCATGACAGCCATGGCTCGCCGCTGCGAGCATACCGCGCCCGCCCTTCGACGCGTCCCTCCGAGGACCGGTCGAGGTGCGGGCGCGGTCACATTTGCCTGCCTGAAATGGGGGCGCTCGCCCCTGGGACGTTCGACATGATGGAACCTCGTGAGGGACGTGGAGCGCACGTGCTCAAAGAAGGCCTCACCTTCGACGACGTGCTCCTCGTTCCGGGCCACTCCACGGTGCACCCCAAGGATACGGCGGTGACGTCGCGCCTCACTCGGTCGATTTCGCTGAACATCCCGCTGCTATCGGCGGCGATGGACACCGTGACCGAGGCCCGGATGGCCATTCAGATGGCTCGGGAGGGCGGCATGGGCATCATCCACAAGAACATGCCGATCGATCGCCAGGCGGGGGAGGTCGACCGGGTGAAGCGCTCGGAGAGCGGGATGATCATGAACCCCATCACGCTCCACCCCGATGCGACGTTGGCCGACGCCCACGCCCTGATGTCGCGGTTCTCGATCAGCGGCGTGCCGATCGTCGAGGAGGGCGGGCGGTTGGTGGGCATCGTGACGAATCGCGATCTACAGTTCGAGCTGAATCTGGATCAGCCGATCCGCGCGGTGATGACCGCAACCGACCTCGTCACCGTCCCGGTCGGGACGACGCTCGACGAAGCCGAGGTGATGCTCCACAAGCATCGCATCGAGAAGCTCCCCGTGGTCGACGCCGAGGGCGTGCTTCGCGGACTCATCACGGTCAAGGACATCTACAAGCGGCGCCAATATCCCAACGCCTGCAAGGACGAGCACGGGCGCCTGCGGGTGGGCGCGGCCATCGGCGCCTCCGAGCAGGATCTGGTCCGGGCCGAGGCCCTGGTGCAGGCGGGGGCCGACGCCCTGATCATCGACACGGCACACGGACACTCCGAGGGCGTCCTGTCGGCGGTCGCCCGGACCCGCGACCGCTTTCCCGACACGCAGCTGATCGCCGGCAATGTGGGTACGGCCGAGGCGGCGCGCGCCCTCGTCGAGCGAGGAGCCGATGCCGTGAAGGTCGGGGTCGGGCCCGGTTCGATCTGCACGACCCGGGTGGTGACCGGGGTGGGGCTGCCGCAGCTCACCGCCGTGATCGACGCCGTCGACGGGGTGAACGGCGAAACACCGGTCATCGCCGACGGGGGGATCCGGTATTCGGGCGATATCGTAAAGGCGCTCGCGGCCGGTGCGGACGCCGTGATGATGGGAAGCATGTTTGCGGGCACCGAGGAGTCTCCGGGAGAGGCCTTCCTCCTCGAGGGCCGACGATACAAGACCGTGCGCGGGATGGGCTCGCTCTCCGCCATGGAGGAAGGGTCGGCCGACCGCTACTTCCAGGAGGGTCAGGAGAAGCGCAAGTTGGTGCCGGAGGGGATCGAGGCCCGTGTGCCCTACAAGGGGCCCGTGAGCGACGTCGTCTTCCAGCTCATCGGGGGCCTCCGGAGCGGGATGGGCTACGTGGGCGCCGGCGATCTGAAGAGCCTGCGTGAACGCGCCCGCTTCATCCGGGTTACGACGGGCGGCCTCCGCGAGTCGCACCCCCACGACGTGATCATCACGCGTGAGGCCCCGAACTACCATTTGTAGACCGAATCATCCTCCGTAGAAGGCCGCGCCGGTGTCGATCAACCTCGAACAGCTCCAGCCTCGTCTGCTCCTCGGACCCGGCCCATCGCCGGTGTCCCCCCGGATTCTCGCTGCCCTCGCTCGTCCCACGCTCGGACACCTCGATCCGCAGTTTCTCGAGGTCATGGACGAGGTCGCCGACGGGTTGCGGATCGCCTTCGGTACCCGCAACGCCATGACCTTCCCCGTTTCCGGGACCGGTTCGGCCGCGATGGAAGCCGCGATGGCCAACGTTCTCGAGCCCGGCGACACTGCCATCGTCGGGATCAACGGGGTCTTCGGGGGCCGCCTCACCGAGATGGCCCGCCGTATGGGGGCCGAGGTGGTGCCCATCGAGGCCGAATGGGGGCGCATCGTCGATCCTGAGCAGCTGATCGACGCCCTGCGAGCGCATCCCCACGCCCGCGTCGTCGCGACGGTGCTTGCCGAGACCTCGACCGGGGTCGAGCAGCCGCTCGCCGACATCGGCAAGGCCGTGGCCGACACCGATGCGCTCTTCGTCGTGGATGCGGTGACCGCTCTCGGGGGCACCCCGGTGAACGTCGACGCGAACCACATCGACGTCTGCTACAGCGGCACCCAGAAGTGTCTGGGGGTCCCCCCGGGCCTCGGCCCGATCACCTTTTCTGCCAAGGCGATGGACCGGATCACGTCACGTGATCGTTCATGTCAGAGTTGGTATCTCGACGTGGCGTTGCTGGCGGGCTACCTCGGTTCGGAACGGAAGTACCATCACACGGCCCCGATCAACATGGTCTACGCGCTCCACGAAGGGTTGCGCGCTCTGATCGAGGAGGGGCTGGAAGCGCGCTTCCAACGGCATGCTCGGGTCGGGCGCCGGCTTCAGGGGGAGCTGGAGCAGCGCGGGTTCCGCATGTTTGCGCAGGAGGGCCATCGCCTGCCTCAGCTGACGTCGGCCCTCTTGCCGGAGGGCAGGGAAGAGGGGCCCTTGCGCCGCCGGCTCCTCGACGACCACGCGATCGAGGTCGGCGGAGGTCTCGGTGCCGCCAAGGGAAAGCTGTGGCGGATCGGCCTGATGGGCCACGGTGCCGCCGACGCGAACGTCGACCGCCTGCTGTCGGCCGTGGACGACGTCATGGCATGAGCGCTCGGGCGGGGTGGTGGTCGGCAGGCCTCCTCGCGGGCCCGGTGTGGTTCAGCGCCGGTTGCAGCCTGGTCGGCTCCAATCCCGTCCCCACGACGCCTGCGCCCGTGCCGGCGCCGAGTGTCGAGGTCGAGGCGCCGAACGTCGCCGACCCGACGTCCGAACGAGGCGTTCTCCCGGCCCCCCCCGAGGGTCGCGGCCGGGACGCCCTCCTCCACTCTCGCTGGGCGCTCCACCCGGTGATCCGCGACCGGACCCGCTACTGGATCGAGCGCTACAGCATCCAGGACGGGCATGCGTTTCCCCTCTTCCTCGAGCGCATGTCGCGCTACGAGGCGGTGGTCGATTCGGCGCTCTCTGCCGAGGGCTTGCCTCGCTCCTTGCGGTACGTGCCGATCATCGAGAGCGGCTACATCCCCTCCGCCACGAGTCCGGTGTCGGCCGTAGGGTTGTGGCAGTTCATGGCGCCGGTCGCCCGGTCGTTCGGGATGCACGTCTCATCCCTCGTCGATGAGCGACGTGACCCGATCAAGTCGACGCTGGGCGCGGCGCGGTATCTGCGGCAGCTCGATGAGCGCTTCGGGTCGTGGTTTCTCGCGCTCGCGGCCTACAACAGCGGGCCCAACCGGGTGGACCGCCTCATTCGCGAACACGCTCCGCTGGCCCCGCTCGGCGACTCGCTCTACATCGTCATCTACCCGCACCTCCCGCGGGAGACGCGCGACTTCGTTCCGAAGCTGCTTGCCGCCGCCTCGGTGGGGGAGCGCCCCGACGCCTACGGTGTGCGTCGGGGCGAGGCCGCCGAGCCGTACGTCTTCGAAGAGGTGGAGCTGCCCGATGCCACGTCGTTCGACGTCGTCGCCGAGGCGGCCGGAGTCGACGAAGACGTGATTCGGTGGCTCAATCCCCACGTGCTCCGGGGCGTGACACCGCGAGGTCACCCGACCACGGTGCGGCTGCCGGTCGGCACCTCCGAGCGCTTCGCGCGGGCCTACGCCGAGATCCCGCCCGACCAACGGGTGACCGTCACCGAACATGTGGTGGCCTCGGGCGAGACGCTCGGGCACATCGCCGGTCAGTACGGGATGCGCACATCGGATCTACAGGCGGCCAACCCGGGCGTGCGGCCGCGTCGTATGCGGATCGGCACGCGACTGGTGATCCCGCTGGAGCGCCGCAGCGGCGCAGGCGCGCGGTCGGTACCGACGAGAGCGGTCGCCCGCGGCGAGCACATCGTCGAATCGGGGGACAGCCTCTGGGT
>JANQNV010000019.1 GCA_028279425.1 Longimicrobiales bacterium
AACCGGGGGGGCGGGAGCCGGCGGCATGTCGGGCGCGGGGGCGACGGCGGGCGGCGGAACCGGCGCCACCGGCGCCACCGGAGGCGTTCCTGGCTTGCCCGGTCTCGGCGAGGAGTGCACGAACCTGTGCCTCGGAGATCTGGCCTGCGTGAGCGAGAGCGGCCAACCGCCGGGTCGTTGCGTGCCCCCGTGTTCGAGCGGAGCCGATTGCCCGACCGACTTCTACTGCAACGAAATGTTGAGCATCTGCTTGCCCGGAGAAGGCCCCGAACCGACCGATCCGGAGACGAGCGGCGGATGCTCCATCTCGACTCGGGCCGCCGAGCGGGGATCGGCCGGGCTCGCACTTCTGGCCGTGGGCCTCGCACTCTTCGGTCGACGCCGCCGATCCTGACGGGGCAGCCGCCCTGCTAAACTCCCCCTCGATGGGTACGACGGGTCGCCGCGCAATCGTCATCGGTGCCGTGGGGGTGGCCCTCACCGCGTGCGAGGGCGCCCGGGAAGGCAACGCGCCCACCCGAACGACCGCACCGCCCCACCAAGTCGAGGTGAGCCAACCCGACTGGCAGGCGACGGGTCCGGCGAACCGAACCGCCCTCGAGCACTTGTCCCCCGCAGCGCGGTCCAAGGTGGCCACCGCTCCGGTTCCGATGCTCGTGCCGCAGCGCGCGGGCCTGCTCCGAGCCGCGGTGGTCACGAGCGGCGAGCACTTCGCCGCATTCAGCGGGACGGCCGACGGCATCAACGTCGCCATCCAAGGCACGCGAGCGGCGCACCGGCACGAGGGCATTCCGAAAACTCCGCAAGACCGCACGCTGCGGGGGCAGCCGGGGCGCGTCACTCGCAACGAGATGATCTGGACCGCCTCTTGGATCGAAGGCGGCATCGCCTACGGCCTCGATCTCGAGTGCATTCGGACCGACGACGTGCGCTGCGGCGACGATCGGCTCGTCGTCGAACTGGTGGAGGAGCTGGTGTTCGTCGGCGGCGAGGGGAGCCGGTGAAGCGCAGCCTCGCCACGATTCTGGTGGGCGCCGGGCTCGCGCTCCCGAACGTCGCACTCGCCCAGTTCACCTACATGCCCGCCGGCGAACTGGTGGCCGGGTCCGGCACCGGTCGAATGGACACCACGGTGTACGTCCCGGGCATGCGCTTTCCCATCGAGAACGCCCCGGCCTACGCCAACTCTCAGGTGTGGGGCCACGGAGGATCGCAGGGGCCCGGCGGCGGGCAGTGCGACTCGAACAACTACAGCTACCCGTGGTGGGACAACTACTGCGAGAGCCGAACCCACAACATGCCGCTCTGTCCATCGGGGACGGGCCACCAAGGGCAGGACATCCGACCGGCCACGTGTGACGACTCGACTCACTGGGCGGTGGCGGTCGACGACGGAACGATCACGAACGTCGGGAGCTTCAGCGTGAGCCTCACCCGCGGTGACGGCACCCGGTTTCGGTATCTCCACCTGGACATGAGTCAGCTGGCGGTGTCGAACGGGCAATCCGTTCGCCGCGGGGATCGCATCGGACTCGTTTCCAACGACTTCGGCGGTACCCCGACCACCATTCACCTGCACTTCGACATCTTTCAGAACGTGGTCGGGACGGGCAACGTGTACGTGCCGACCTACCTCTCTCTCGTCGAGGCCTATCAAGACCTGATCGGCCCCACGACGCCCCCCTTGGACGCACGCTTCGTCGGCGCCAGCTC
>JANQNV010000035.1 GCA_028279425.1 Longimicrobiales bacterium
CGCCCCGCGATCACCCGCATCCCGACCGCCTCCACGAAGCCCTCGGTGCCGCCGTAGATGTACGGCCCGCCCCCTTCGACGGTCGGAAGCGAGTCTCCACCGCTGATGCGGAAGCTCGGGTGCCCCTGCCATCCAGCGAGCGGAACCGTCCCCGAGGCGACCGAGGCCGCCTCTACGAAGGGCGCGCCGCGGAGCCGTTCCGCGATCTCCCAGTACAGTTCGGCGCGGCGCGCTCGGGTGACCCCCTCCGCAGGTTGAAGCGAGGCCGTCACGACGCCCTCGGGGTCGAAGCCAAGATCGACGGCAGACGCCTGAGACAGACTCTTCATCGCCAGCCCGGCACCTGCGAGGAGGATGAGCGAGAGCGAGATCTGCGCGAATGTGAGTGCCGCCCGCAGCCCCTCGCGCGAACCGGAGTTGCCGCGCCCTGCACCGCGAAGGACGTCGCCCGGTGCCGTGCGCGCCGCCTGGAGCGCTGGGACCACCCCAGCCGCCGCTGTCGCCGCGATCCCGACCACGGCGAGGAAGGCGGCGAGTCGGCGATGGTCGTCCAGGCGGACGCCGTTCAGCTCGGGGAGGAGGAGCGATTGGATCGCGGTTCCCGTCCACTGCGCGAGGAGCCACGCCGCGGCGGTCCCCGCGCCGACGAGGAGCCCGACCTCGAGCATCGACCGCACGGCAAGTCGCCCCGCTCCCGCGCCGAGCGCCGCGTGGACCGCCCGGCTCTGACGCTCCTCGATCCCGCGGACGAGGATCAGGTTCACGACGTTCGCGCACGAGATCAGTAGGACGAGTATGCTCAGCGCTCCGAGCCAGATCGACATCGATGAGGCAGTCGAGGCGTTCGGCCCGACGGCAGTCACGATCGAGCTCAGCCGGAGTGCGCCCTGCCCTCCGTCGGCGCGCGAGACCGATTCACCCGCCTCGATCGCTGAGAGGACGCCGGCTCGGTGCGCCGCCGTGAGCCGAGCCTCGGCGGCTTCGTCCTCGACGCCCTTCGAAAGACGGACGACGGTCCGCCACCACCACGACTTCCGCGACTCGAGATTCGCCGCCTGGCCCTCCGCGGCGACCGAGGCCTCGGCAGGGGCCCATACGTCGACGGCTCGCAGCTCCGCCCCGGTGAACGACTCCGGCGCCACGCCGACGATCGTGTACCGGCCCCGGTTGAGGTGGAGCGTCTCGCCCAGGACCGAGGCACGCCCACCGAACTCACGCAGCCAGAATCCGTGGCTGAGGACGGCGGTCAGCGCCGCACCTGGTCGGTCCTCTTCGTCGGTGTAGAAGCGGCCGAGTTCGGGGTGCACCCCGAGGAGCGGGAAGTACGAGGCGGTCGCCTGCTGAACGAGCACACGGCGCGCGGCCTCACCCGTGCCCATCGTCCAGCGGCGAGGCACGCGGTACGCCGCGGCACCGACGAGGACCGGGTTGTCGCGAATCGCGAGGTAGTCGGGGAAGGAATAGGCCTGGGGCGAGACGGCCGAACGCGACCCGAAGCCCTCGGTCGATACGAGGCGGAGTTCGTCGGCTTCGGTCGTGTGCGGCGGCGCACTCAGGAGGACGCGATCGACTACGCCGAACATCGAGGCGTTCGCGCCGATCCCGATCGCGATCGTCAGCACGACGGTGGCCGCAAAGAACGGCGCACGCGCTAGAGAGCGCACTGCCCCCGCGACGTCGCGCCATAGCAAGTCGACGCCAGCGGCTCGGGCGCTCCCGAGCGCCTCTCGTCCTGAGCTCGCGAGGTAGGGGAGCCCGATGGCGAGCGCATGCCAGAGGTACCAGATCGACGCCCTCACCCGGCTGCCCTCCCGGGCGCGGTCGCAGAACTCCTGCCCCAGATCGCCGACGATCGGCTCGGCTGCGGCGTGGCTCCGAAGGCACCAGGTAAGCACTGCCTCGATGAGGCGAGGTGGCCGAAGGCTCAACTCACACCCCCCTCGAGCTGATCCTCCACCCCTCGCCACAGGTCGAGGAGTATGGCTCGCGACGCCTGCAGAGCATGAAGACCCTCGGGCGTCGCGCGGAAGCGCCGAAGCGGGCGCCCGCCCCGATCCCCCTGATCGGCTGCGTCCTCCAACTCCCATTCGAGGAAGCCCTTCGCCTCGAGACGGTCGAAGGTCCGGTAGAGCGCGCCGCGGGAGACCACGCGATCCGCTCGCTCCTTCAGGATCTCCCGGATTCGAGGCGCGTACGGCTGATCGCCGCACTGCAGGATCGCGAGGAGGACGACTTGTTCGAACTCACCGGCGCGGGTGCTCGACATGGCTTCCGAGGTAGAGTCGCTAATTTAGACTCAGTAAGTCTACATTAGCGACTATCTCCGTCAAGGTGCGGGCCCGGGGCAAATCTTCGCACGCCGGAGCGATCGAGATCCTCCGGAGCGTCACACACCGCCCGCGCCGTTCGTTTCTCGCCAAAGCCACTCCGACGGAGCCCCCATGCGTTCGACCCGCGCCCACCTGCCTGCCGACCGCCGCCGCACCCGCCTCGCCCGGACCGCCGCCGCGGCGTTCGCCGCCACCGCCCTCCTCGCCTGCGGCGATTCCACGGGTCCGGGCGCCGGCGACGCCATCACGACCCTGCCCCGGGACCTCTCGGCCGCCGAGGTCGCCATCGTCTCCCGCTCGGGCGGGTTCGGCCTCGACCTCATGGCCCGGGTCGCCGCCACCGACGACCGGCCCAACATCGTGCTCTCGCCCCTGAGCGCTTCCATGGCCCTGGGCATGACCATGAACGGCACGGCAGGGACGACCCTCGACGGCATGCGCACCGCCCTGGGCTTCGAGGGGTTCACCCAGGGCGAGATCAACGCCGGGTACCGCGACCTCATCGACCTGCTCACCGGCCTCGACCCGTCCGTCACCTTCGGCATCGGCAACGCCGTCTGGGCCAACGAGGACTTCCCGTTCCACCAGAGCTTCTTCGACACGGTGACCACGGCCTTCGACGCCACGGTGGAGGCCGCCGACTTCGCCGCCCCCTCCACCCTCGACGCCATCAACGGCTGGGTCGACGACGCCACCGAGGGCCTCATTCCGGCCCTCCTCACCGAGCTGGATCCGGATCTGAAGATGATCCTCCTCAACGCGATCTACCTCGACGCCTCGTGGACCGAGTCGTTCGATCCCGCCGACACCCGGTCGGCGTCGTTCCGCCGGGCCGACGGGAGCGACGTCACCGTCGACCTCATGACCCGCACCGAGGTGGAACTGCCCTATGCGGCCACCAACGACTACGTGGCGGTGGAGCTTCCCTACGGCGGCGGGGCCTTCGTCATGCTCGTGGTGGTGCCCCACGAGTCCCTGGACGTCCGCACGGTGGTCCAGGACTTCGACGCCGCCGCCTGGGACGCGCTGGTGGCCGACCTCGCCCCCCTCACCCTCGACCTGGTGAGTCTACCGAAGTTCACCGTGGCTCACGACGCCTTCCTGAATCCGGTGCTCGCCGACATGGGCATGGCCGAGGCGTTCACGGCCGACGCCGACTTCACGAACCTGTCGCCCGAAGGCGACCGTCTCTGCGTCGACTTCGTACGCCAGAAGACGTTCATCGAGGTCGACGAACTGGGCACCAAGGCCGCCGCGGCCACCGCCGTGGGTGTCGGCCCCGATTCGTTCCTGGGCGTCGAAACCAACCGACCGTTCTTCTTCGCGATCCGGGAGCGCCTGAGCGGCACGCTGCTCTTCACCGGGATCATCGGCGACCCCACCCTCGAAGACGCGGGCCCCCAGGAGGGCGAGGGCATGTGCAATTGAGCCGCCCCCTTCTTGAACAGCCCCCTAGATCCGCTCCAGCAGAAACTCCGGCGTAAACCGGATCAGGTACGTGCTCAGCACCGTGAAGCTCCCGGTCACGAGCAGCAGTCCCAGCACCACGAGCAGCCCCCCCGACGCCTTCTCGAGGATCGGGATGAAGCGCCGCACCCGCTTGAAGGTGTTCAGGAAGCGGTCGAAGGCGAGCGCGGCCAGCAGGAACGGGATCGCCAGCCCGAACGAGTAGGCGGCCAGGAGTCCCATGCCCGACCAGATGGTCTCCTGG
Source organism: Longimicrobiales bacterium (assembly GCA_028279425.1). Lineage (GTDB taxonomy): Bacteria > Gemmatimonadota > Gemmatimonadetes > Longimicrobiales > Gaopeijiaceae > Gaopeijia. The sequence continues at coordinate 4,042 of JANQNV010000035.1, forward strand.
GTGCCGGCCAGCGTGAGGATCGCCCCGAGCACCGGACCGATGCACGGGGTCCACCCCGCCCCGAAGGCGGCGCCCACGGCGAGGGTGCCCAGATGGCCCCCGGGCTTGTCGGAGAGGTGGATCCGCTTCTCGCGCATCAGCGGCATGATGCGAAACACACCCATGAGGTGCAGGCCGAGCACGATGATCAGCACCCCGCCGGCGCGCGCGATGAGGTCGCGGTTCGCCTGGAAGAAGACGCCCAGAAACGACGCCCCGGCGCCCAGCAACACGAAGATCGCGCTGAAGCCGGCCACGAAGAGCAGCGAGTGCACCATCACCGCGCGCCGATCGGTCGACTCCTGCAGATCTTCGAGCGTCATGCCCGTCACGAACGACAGGTAGCTCGGCACGATCGGCAGTACGCACGGCGAGAGGAACGACAAGATGCCGGCGGTTACGGCGATGAAGATGCTGACTTCGATCATGCGTCGGATCTCGTGTGTTCGGTCTGCGGCGGGGGCGGCCCGGGTGGCAGCGCCAACTTTGCCTGTAGACCCAGGGAACGCGCGAGCGCCTCATCGCGTTCCCGGGCGCGCTTTGCCTGCAGGAATGCCCGCACACTGCCGGTGATGCCCAGCCACGCCAGGAAGAACGCCAGCGTCCATCCGGCGATCTGCGGCACGAAGGCGAACAACACCGCCAGGATCAGCGCCCCCATCGACACGGTGCCCAGCACGGTGCGGTCTTCACGGCCCAGCGGACGGTGCCCGGCGAGCGCGTCGCCGAAGATCGACCCGGCGCGCACGAAGTCGGCGATGCGCCACGAGGTCTGGGCCGTCTTGTCGCCGGCGATGCTCTGTCGGATCTCGTCGGCCAGCCGCTCCGGAATCGTGCCCTCGGGATCGAGCGAAGCCACCTTCGTCTCGACCTCCCCGGGCAGCCGGGTCCGCTGCACCACACGCGACGAGGGGAGCACGATCTCGACCGAGCTGGCGAGGTCGGCGAGGAACAGCCCCTCGAGCTGGCCCGCGAGCTCGGAGTCCAGCACCCCCACATCGATCTCCCAATTGCCGAGCAGCGAGGCCGCATTGAGGTTGCTCGACCCCACCCGGCACCAGAGCCCGTCGCACACCGCCGTCTTGGCGTGGATCATCGCCCCCTGCCACTCGAAGAGCCGCACCCCGGCCTCGAGCAGCGAGCGGTACCCTCCGCGCGAGAGCGAGCCCACCCACGGCCAGTTGTTGTGCGCCGGCACGAGGATGCGCACGTCGACGCCGGCCTCGGCCGTGGCCGCCAACGCCTCCGACACGGGACGCGGCGCCACGAAGTACGGGTCGGTGATCCACAGCCGCCGCCGCGCATGGGCCGCCACGAGCGAGAGGGTGCGGTAGACCCGCGAGCGGTTGGGCTCGCCCTCGATCAGCCAGACGGGGGT
>JANQNV010000060.1 GCA_028279425.1 Longimicrobiales bacterium
GCCAGCGCATGTAGGAGAGGGGGGGAAGCGGGAGAAAGGGGGGGCGCCGATACCAGTCCCGTGCGCGGAAAGCCCAGGACGCTCGGATGAGGTACGGAATCATCCTCGGTCGGCGGATCGCCATGCCGGCGACTCTGGAGTACAGCGTCAACTCCTTGGGATCGAACGTCTTCGAGGGGAGTACCGGTCCCCCCGGGCCCAACGCCGGGAAGATAACGTACGGACCCGTTGAATACCCACGCCTTTCTCCCGCTCGAAGGGGCTCAGGTCCTAGCCCACCATGCCCAACCGCCTCGCGCACGAAACCAGCCCCTACCTCCTCCAGCACGCCGAAAACCCCGTGGACTGGTACCCGTGGGGCCACGAGGCGCTCCAGGAGGCGCGAGAGAGGGATCGGCCCATCCTCCTCTCCGTCGGATACTCTTCGTGCCACTGGTGCCACGTGATGGAGCGGGAGTCGTTCGAGGACGGGGCGATCGCGGCATTGATGAACGACCTCTTCGTCAACGTCAAAGTCGACCGCGAAGAGCGCCCCGACATCGATCAGATCTACATGAAGGCGGTCCAGGCGATGTCGGGCAGGGGCGGCTGGCCGATGACCGTCTTCCTCACGCCCGACGGCGTGCCCTTCTTCGGCGGGACGTACTACCCCCCGGAGCCGCGGCCCGGGATCCCGTCGTTTCCGGATGTCCTTCGAGCGATCTCCGACGCATGGGAGCACCGTCGCGCGGAGGTCGAGGCGGGCGGGTCCCGTCTTATCGAGGCGATCGCTGCCTCCTCGACGCCGGGGCCCTCCGAGGAGGCCGCGACGGTCGAGCTCCTCGACGCCGCGGCCGCTACGCTGGAACGTCGGTACGACCCGACGCACGGCGGATTCGGCCAGGCGCCGAAGTTCCCACAGCCGGTCACGCTCGAGGCCCTCCTGAGGCAGCACGCCCGCACCGGGAACCCCTCCGGCCTGAGCATGGTCGTGCACACGCTCCGACGCATGGCCGCCGGGGGCATGCGTGACCACCTGGGAGGAGGGTTCCACCGCTACTCCGTCGACGCCCGGTGGCTCGTGCCGCACTTCGAGAAGATGCTGTACGACAATGCCCTGCTCGCTCGGGTCTACCTCGATGCGTGGAAGCTGACCGGCTCCGACGACCTGGCGCAGGTCGCGGTGGAGGCCCTCGACGACCTCGTGGCGGACTTCAGCGACGAGGGAGGCGGCTTCTACGCCGCTCGCGACGCCGATTCCGAAGGCGTGGAGGGCTTGTTCTACGTGTGGTCGCGGGAGGAGGTGGAGGAGGTGTTGGGCACCGACGCCGAGCTCTTCTGCCGCGCCTACGACGTGACCGCGGACGGGAACTTCGAGGGTTCGAACATTCTGCACCTGCCCCACCCCGTGGAGGCGATCGCGGCCTCGACCGGGATGGCGACCGGAGCGCTGGAGCAGACGCTGTCGCGCGGTCGGGAAGCCCTGCTCGAGCGACGAACCTCGCGGGTCGCCCCCTTCCGGGACGAGAAGGTGATCGTCTCGTGGAACGCCTTTGCGATCCGGGCCTTCGCCGAGGCCGGGGCCGCGTTGGGCCGGCCATCGTACGTCGAGCGCGCGGTTCGCGCGGCCGACTTCGTGTGGACCACGCTTCGCGCCGATGGCCGGCTCCTCCACAGTTGGATCGGCGGCCGGGCCTCCGGAGGCGGCTTCCTGGACGACTACGCCGGACTCGGC
>JANQNV010000090.1 GCA_028279425.1 Longimicrobiales bacterium
GGAACTCCTTGCCGTAGCTATCGCTACGCCGCGTCGTTCCGCCTCGCCCCCGCGGCGCCTCCGCACCCTCGGCGGTCACCAGACTTTGGCGACACTACATTAGAGTCCCGTTTGAGAAGTCGGGTGCGTACCGAGAGGGGGTGTGGGCTTGGGTGGCGAGGCGGGGCGACGCGGCGTAGCCAAAGCTACGGCAAGGAGTTCCAACGACCTCCACACAAGAGGCACACCTCCTCGAATACCATCGGGACTTTTCAATCGGGACACTAGCGAGGTGTCGAAGGACGCATGCGACTGAAGGGGAACCCCTCCCCACACCCCGAACGCGGGTCGCCCCGATCCGAAGACGGGGCGGCCCGTGCAGACGCCTCCGATTCGGCGTCCCAGATCGCGATGCAGTGCGCCCAGATCCACGGCATCGCCCCGGCATCGACGGGACCGGCATTCGCGCCCGACCCGAAGACGAGCCAGTCGATCCGTAGCCAATCGACGCCCGATCCGTCCCGATCCGATCCGGTCAATACGAGATAACGCTCGTCGGGATTCCACGACACGACCCGGTACAGGCTCGAGCCGTGCTGCCACGTGGAATCCGTGATCTCGTAGCGCGCGCCGTAGTCGTCTTCGAAGGGCCCGAGCAGGACGTCGGGCGGCGGTCCCGCCTGGGCGGCCACCACGCCCGCCATGACGCCGCTCCGGAGTCCCCCGGAATCCGGGAGTCGCACGAAGAAGAAGAGGCGTGCGGTGCGCAGCTCCGCCCGCCACGCCATTCGCGTCTCGGGTCCCGCGGGATCGGGTTCGACGTAGACGATCGCTTCCACGATCCTCAGGTCGAGCTTGGAGAGGTCGAGTCGTTCGCCCCGATGGTCGAAGACCCGCACGAGCATGCAGTCGGCCCCTCGCGACGCCCTCGCGCAGAAGCCCGTCCCGCGCGTCTCGACGAAAGCGCTGCGAGCACCGGCGCTGCGGAGCGCCTGCGCGAGTGCCTCTTCGGGGCTCGGAGCGTCGCGCAGGGCACGAATCCAGTCCGCGGAGTCCACCGCGGCGGTGAAGCCGGCCGCGACGTCGTCGCCGGCGAGCTGTTCCTCCGCCACCCGCAGGTAGACCGACCGGTCGACCGAGGCGGCAGCACCGGGCGGTGCCTCGAGCGGCGCAGAACCACAGCCCGCGGCCACAGACACCGAGGCCAGGCCCAACACCGTCCAGATGTCGGCCGACGCACGCCGTGTAGCCACCACGAGAACACCCGGGAATGGGGAACGCTGATCGATGTCGGAGCCTACCGACGCCCCCCGCCCCGCTCAACCGTGCAACCCTTTCGAGGATCCAGGCGTCCCAGTAGTGTATACTACCTTACACTTCCTACAGAGGGCCCGCCATGTCTCCCCGCCGCCCCGGTTCCACGACCCTCACGTTGCTCGCCGCGATTCGCGATGGGGACAGCTATGGCCTCGACCTCGTGGAGCGGACCGGGCTTTCGAGCGGAACCGTCTACCCCGTACTGGGCCGGCTGCGACGCCGGGGTTGGATCGAGGGCATATGGGAAGCCCAGGAGCGGGCGGACGCCGAGGGCCGTCCGCGACGAAAGTACTATCGATTGACGGCGGAAGGACGCGCCGTCCTCGAGGCCGAGTTCGCCCATGTGGCCTCTCTCATGAAGGGCGCATCCCCGCGGGAGGCGCGGTCATGAGTGCGCGCCCGCCCCTCTGGCTTCGTGCCCTCGGGCGACTGGTGCCGGCATCCGAACGCACCGACTGGCTCGACGAGTGGAGCGGCGAACTCGCCGCCCTGCGTCGCGAAGGCGCCGGCGGGCTGCGGAGGCTGCGCTTCGCCTGGGGTGCCCTCCCCCACGCCTCGAGCCTCGGTCTCGCCGGCGCCACGAGCGGGGGATGGCGGTCCGACATTCGCCTCGCGCTCCGAGCGCAGATCCGGCACCCCGCATTCTCGGCGATCGCCGCGGCGACCCTCGCCCTCGGGATCGCAGCCAACGCAGCCCTCTTCAGTCTGGTCGACGGATTGTTGTTGCGAGCCCCGGCCGCGATCGCGGACCCGTCGACCCTCGTCCAATTGGGCCGCTCCTACGACGATGCCCCGCGGTGGGACAACTTCGCGTACCCGGTGGTCGACCAGTTGCGAGAGGCCGACCACCTCTTCGAGGGGGTTGCTGCCTACGCCGGGCGCACCTTCCTGCTCGGAGAGGGAACGGCCGCCGAGATCGTGGCAGGCGCGTACGTCACGGGTGACTACTTCGAGGTGCTCGGTGTCGCCCCGTTCGCGGGGCGTCTCCTGCAGCCGGCCGACGACGTCGACGGAGGTCCCGACGTCGTCGTCGTCTCCCACGCGCTCTGGCAGCGACGCTGGGCCGCCGAATCCACCGTGATCGGCGGCACCGTGCGAATCGGCGGTCGGCCGCACGAAATCGTCGGTGTCGCGCCCCCGGGCTTCGCAGGAGTCGACAAACTCTCAGCCGCACCCGAGGTCTTCGTTCCCACGGCCACCCGCGCCTCGCCCCCCGGCGTGCAGTCTTCGCCTCGCACAACGTGGGGGATGAGCTGGCTATGGGCCGTCGCTCGAACCCGGCCCGGGTTGGAGCTCGAAGAGTTGCGCGCGGGCCTCGCCGGCGTCTCGAGCCGGTTGCAGGCCGCATCCAACGACAACGACGGGATCCGGGTTCTGGCCGAACCGGGGGTCGGTCTTTCGCCCCAGGAACGGACCGAGGCGCAGACCCTCGCGGGGCTGATGTGGGTCGTCTCCGGCCTCGTTCTCCTCCTCACCTGCGCCAACGTGGCCGGCCTGGTCGTGGCTCGCACGGTCGACCGGCGCTCGGAGTTCGCGCTGCGCCGCACGCTCGGAGCGGGTGGGGGCCGTATCGCCCGCCAGCTCCTGATCGAGAGCCTCGCTCTCGCGGGTCTGGCGACGATCATCGCGGTGCCGCTCCTCGAGCTGGGGGCCACGCATGTCGCTCGCCTCATTCCTTCAGCGGTTTCGATCGAGTTCGAGCCGGGCCTCGGGGTGTACGGCGCGCTCGTGGGCTTGGGACTCCTCGCCGGGTTGGTCTTCGGTGGAGGCCCGGCCCTCGCGATGGCTCGCGAGGCACCCGCTCGGGGACTCGGGGCCCGCACCACCACGTCCGGGCGAGGCGCCAAGCGATGGAGAGCGGCCCTCGTCGTCGCCCAGGTCGCCGTGTCGCTCGGCCTCCTCTCCGGTGCGGGCGTCTTGCTGCGAAGTGTCGCGGCGGCCACGTCGGCCCGCCCGGGCCTCGACCCCGCCGGTCTACTGGCGGTCTCGCTCGACCTGGGCCTGACCGGACGATACGACGACCACGCGACACGACAGGCCTTCGTCGACCAACTGGTGGCGTCACTCGAAGATCATCCCGCGATCTCCTCCGCCGCCGCCTCGAGCGCGGCACCTTTTCTCGGCCCCTTCGGACGCCGCAGCCAGCGCCCCCGAGACGGCGACCCGGAGCAGCGCTTCGAAGCCGACATCATGTATGTGGCACCGGACTGGTTCGAGCTGGTCGGCATTCCCCTCCGCGCGGGCCGGCTCTTCGAGGCGGACGGCGAGGCCGAGCCTGTCGCGGTGATCGACGAGCGTCTGGCGGAGCGATTCTGGCCCGGCGTGGACCCCCTGGGGCAATATCTCGACACCGAGCCCGCGACCCGGGTGGTCGGTGTCACCGCAGCGGCCCGCACCCGCTCGCTGCGGCGGGCGCCCGCGCCGACGGTGTTCATGCCCCTTGCCGAGGCCGACGGATGGCCGACGGTCATCCAGACCCGAGCCGCACCTGGGGCGGATCGGGCTTCGGCCGTCGACGCCATGCGGGCCACGATCGGCCGTCTCGACCCGGGATTGCCAGTCACGGGCGTCCACGACCTGCAGGATCGCATGACCGCCACCCTCGGAGAGACGCGCAATCTGGGCACGCTGATCGCCGGCATGTCGGGGCTCGCCCTCCTGCTGGCGACCCTCGGCCTCTACGCCTCTTTGAGCTATCGAGTCGCCCGTGGCACACGAGACCTCGCCGTCCGCATCGCCGTGGGCGCACGACCCGACGCGGTCTTCCGCTCGGTCGTACGCAGAGGCCTCGCTCTGGTGACGGCCGGCATCGCTATCGGAGTCGGTATCGCGTGGGGGCTGGGCACGGCTCTCCGGGGCACCCTCTATGCCGTCGAGCCCTTCGATCCAGCTACGCTGACGGTCGTTGTGCTCGCGCAGGGTGCGATCGCGCTGCTCGCCACCGCCGTTCCGGCTCGGCGAGCCACGCGGGTCGACCCGAGTCGGGCCCTCCGGAACGAGTCCTGACGACGCCGTTTGCGTGGCTAGACGGGGGCCCCTACCCTGCCCGGCATTCCTCCTTCAAGCGGGTGGACCGCGACCCATGCCGGACATCATACCCCTCGACTGCCACTATCGTGGGCTGCGTCGGTTCGCCGCCGCCTACCTCGTCATCGAAGGCGACCGCGCGGCGTTCATCGACAACAACACCACTCGGGCCGTCCCTCGACTTCTCGACGGACTGCGCGCGCACGACATCGCTCCGACCCAGGTCGACTATCTGGTCGTGACGCACGTCCACCTCGACCACGCCGGGGGCACCGCGGCCCTCGCCGAGGCGTGCCCGAACGCCACGATTCTCGCGCATCCGAAGGCCGCGCCGCACCTCGCCGACCCCCGAAGGCTGGTCATCGGAGCCACGGCGGTGTATGGCGAACAGGCGTTCGCCGAGCTGTACGGGCGGGTGGATCCGGTCGACGAAGGGCGGATCCGCGTGGTGCGCGACGACGAATCGATCGACTTCGCCGGCCGGGAGTGGCGAATCCTGCACACCCGGGGCCACGCCGACCACCACTTCTGTCTCCACGACCCCGACGCGCGGGCGGTTTTCGCCGGCGACGCGCTCGGGCTCTGCTATCCGGACCTGCAAGACCACGGTACGGTGGCGCTCCCCTCGACCAGTCCCACCGGATTCCGACCCGCCGAGGCCCGGGCGTCGGTCGACCGAATCCTGGATCTCGAGCCCGACGCGGTGTTTCTCGGCCACTACGGCGCACTTGCCGCCGCTGCCCTCCCCGAGGCGGCCCGACAACTGCACGGGCATCTGCACTTCGCCGAGGCCCTGGCGCTCGAAGCCGAAGCAAGCGACCTCCCCGACGAGGCGCTCCAGAGGTGGGTCGAGCCCCGCTTGATGGACTACGTGCGGGGTGTCTTCGACGGGCTGGGCCCCCTCGGGCGCGACCCAGCGGCATGGGAACTCCTCTCCATGGACCTCGAACTCAACGCCCAGGGGATCGCATTCGCAGCCAAGAAGGCCCGCTTCAAGGCAGGACGAGCAACGGAACCGTAGCGCTCCGTGCCGGTGGCTGGCATATAGGAACCGCCTGGGGACTCCGGGGTCGCACCCTCCCCCGAGTAGACGATTTCCCACCGAGGAGGATTCCACCGTGCCAGACAAGACCCGCGCCCGCGAGATCATGCGCACGAAGCTCGTGACGGTGAAACCCGACGCCAACGTGATGGAGGTGGTGGAGGTTCTGCTCAAGAACCAGATCTCGGGGGCGCCAGTGCTGGACGCCAAGGGCAACCTGATCGGGATCGTCAGCGAGTTCGACTGCATGAACAGCATCAGCCACAGCGCGATGACCGGCGTGCCGCCCAAGCCCGTCTCCGACCTGATGACGCGCGACGTCGAGACCGTGGGACCCGACACGACCCTGCTGACGATGGTGCACATCTTCGGTCAGAAGCGGTATCGCCGTTTGCCGGTCGTCGATGCGTCCGGGCGCCTGCTCGGACAGATCAGCCGCCGCGACCTCATGCGAGCGCTCTATCAGAAGATGCGCAGTCAGATGAAGCGCAAAGACGGTCCGCTGTACCTGAGCGCCATCTACGACAGCGACCAGGCCCCGGCCAAGATCGTCCGCTAGTGTCCCGTTTGAGGAGTCCGGTGCGTACCGAGAGGGGGTGTGGGCTTGGGTGGCGAGGCGGAGCGACGCGGCGTAGCCAAAGCTACGCCAAGGAGTTCCAACGACGTCCACACAAGATGCACACCTCCTCGAATACCATCGGGACTCTTCAAACGGGACACTAGCCCGACGGGGGGCGCCCCCTCTCGGATCGCACCGTCAGCGCCCTTCCCGACGCCTGGGTTGCCAGTCCGTAGCGGGCACGACGATGCGGACCCGGTTGGCCTGACTGGTGGTCAGGACGTTCGTGACGTCGTGGACCAGTCCCATTTTGGCGTCGGGCGCGACCGTCACCTGCGCCACCGAAATCCGATAGTGGTCGGCGACGTGCTCGAAGTCGTCGAGCGACATGGCCTGACCCTGCACCGTCAGGACGCCGTTCGCTGCGATCGCGATCTCGGCCACGGGCATCCTCGGCCGATGCGGCTGCTCGTGCACCCAGAGTGCAAGCCCCGATAGAGCGGCAACGACCGCGACCGCTGCCATCCCGGCGCGCGGCCTCCGCGCGATTCGCCCCAGCATCCGTGTCAGGTACCAGGCGGCGAGGGTTGCGGCGTCCCACGCCACCAGCAGTCCGAATCGGGCGCGAAGGCGCCAGGGCGACGACGAGCTGCGTTCCAGAGCACGCCACATCCAGCGCCACGTCGAAATGGCCCCATCGGGCCGTTCGCGCTCGATTTCGGCAAGTCGTCGCGCGAAGCGGGAGCGCAACGACCGTCGCTTGGGAGGGGTCATGATGCACCCCCCGGAGCCAGGCGCCCGAGGCCGCGTCGACCGACCTCCGCCACCGCCTCGAGCTCGGCCAGAGCGCGGGCCAACTCCTCACGGCCCTCGGCCGACAACTCGTAGTACTTCCGGTGGGGGTGCGCCGAATCGGGCGACGGAACACGGCGGATCGCCCCGGCCTCCGAGAGATCCTTGAGCACCCGGTACAACGTGCCCGGTCCGAGGACGACGTTGCCATCCGTGAAGGCCAGGACCTCGTCGGCGATCCCCAGTCCGTGACGAGGTCCATGCGACAACGCGACGAGCACGTATAGCGAAGCTGGTCCAGACCACATAATATCCGCCTTGTATATCCGCGATGGATAACCATGATGGAGGAAGGCGCCGATGTCAACCAGAGTGAAGGCACTCGCCCGTTTCTACCGACTGCCGATCATCGCGATCGCCGCAGCCGCGTGCAGCGAGCCCCGAGCGGGCGACCGGGCCGAAGACGCCGCGGTCGTGCGCCGCGACAGCGCGGGCGTGACGATCGTCGAGAACCACAGCTCGGCGTGGGAGGCGGGTACCGGATGGTCGATCGAACCGGAGCCGCGTGTCGCATGGGACGGCGCCGAGCACGCCTTCGAGCGGCTCGTCGGCGTCGTGGTACGCGGCGACGGGGGGATCGTGACCCTCGACGCCGGATCGGGTCGCCTCGAGCATCGCCGACGCGACGGCTCGGTCGCATGGTCCGTGGGGGGTCGGGGCGAGGGGCCCGGCGAGTTTCGGAGGCCGGCATCGCTCACCTCGCTGGTCGCCGACACGGTGATGGTGTGGGACGCCGGGGTCGGTGAGATGATCGTGTTCGATCCGACCGGTAGCGAAGTGGAGCGCGCCCGCCCCCCGCGGCCAGGTCGCGAGCCTCTCCAGACGCCAATCCCCCTCGAAGGCCGCGCCCGGTTCATCGTGCCGGCGAGGTCGGGTGTCGGCGACCGCCCACTCGACGAAGCGGGCCGCTTTCGTTTTCCGGCCCCCCTCCTCGGGTGGGCGCCCGCGTCGGGCGCGCTCGATACGCTCGCCACGATCCGTTCGAACGAGGTCATGGCGATGGACCTTCGAGGGCACACGATGGTCGGCCCACCACCCTTCCCGGCAGCGACGCTCGTCGGGGTGTCGCACGAACGGATCGTGGTCGCCGACGCAGAGGCCCTCGCCGTGCGCCAGTCCCCCATCGGCTCCGGTGAAACCGACCCTCGGATGTGGCTGCAGTTCGAGCTCCTCGAACCGACCGGCCGCCTCGCCACCATCGTGCGTGCTCCGCTATCCGGCCTCGAGGTGACGCCCGCCCACCGCGACACCTACGTGCAGTACCTGGCAGAGGCCGCGCGCACCCCGCAGGAGGAGCAGATGATCCCGGCGCTTGCCAGCACGCTCATCTTCCCGGATCGACATCCGGCCTACCACGCCCTCCTCGTCGACGCAACCGACCACATCTGGCTACGGGTCGGCCTGGACTTCAGTCCGATGAAGAGCTCACCGATCTGGCACGTCTTCAGCCCCGACGGTCGCAACCTCGGCAACGTCACCCTGCCCGAGAGGTTCACGCCTCACGTGATCGACGGCGAGGAGATCACCGGCGTGTGGCACGACGCGCTCGACGTGGAGTCCGTTCGCACCTATACACTTCGTCGCTGAGCGCCTACCACCCCTGTTTCGTCCAGAACTGAACCACGCCGCACTCGAGGCGCTTGATGATGCGAACCGTCTCGCGCTCCTGGAGATTTCGGGGACGCAACTCGTCGACGAAGCCGGGCGGCAGCTCGCTCCGCTCGAGTTGAAGCACCCCGAGTTCGGCATTCAGTACGAACGCGCCTTGCGCATTCGACAGGGCTCGATCGATCACCTCGCCGTCCTCATCGAGGAGGGTCGGGTCGGCGCCCTCGATCTACGCTCATCGGTGGCGTCGTCGACCAGCCGACCCCGAATCGTCTGCCCCGCGAGGGGGGGGCGCGTCGCCGCGAAGCCCGGGCGCCCCGCCCGCCTGAGCATGGTCGGTCGCGCCCCTATCGAAGCCTTTCGACCGCGTCGTCGAAGACGTTGTCGGCCACCCGCTGGAGCACCGGATCACCCATGTAGACCGTACCATACAGCTGCCGCAGCTTCGACACGCGAGCGCGCAGCTCGGGGTGGCGGTTGCGATCCGAGGCGGCGGCGTGGGCCGCGCGGGAGCGCTCACGGAGATCGGCCGGTAGCCCGCGATCTCGAAAGAGCTCGTCGGTTTCCCGGATGTGGAGCACGCGATTGTAGGCGAGGTGCTCCTCTTTTGCGATCAGGACACAGGGCAACTCGTCGGCGTACATCTCGGCGAGCCGACCCTCGAAGTCGATGTCGGCGTAGTGCTGACCCTCGACGATGTGATGGAACTCCCAGGTGCGCCTCTCCTCGGGCTGGCCCGCGCGCGCGAGCCGCTCGAAGAGCCTGGCCTTGTGGCGCTTCCCGTCGTTGTAGGTGCAGATCAACCGCCACGCGTCGGGATCGCGACCATGGCGGGCTCCGAAGATGCCCATGATGTCGAAGTCGTCGGCGTCGAGTCCGCGTAGGAGCTTCCGGGCCAGCATACTGTCTCCCTCAAAGGGTTCGGGGCTGATTCATCATGCTCGCCGACGCGCGGTACGAGCAACCGCCACGGTCTCCGCAATCCCGGCTGGGGTTCGCCCATTCGGCTTCCGGATCAAGCCCTGCGAGCCGATCGAGCGAACGAAGCGGCCATCGGAGTCGAATACCCACGCTCGCCACCCGCAGCACCTCGACCAACATCCACGCCTCTTCGGCCGACCATCCCTCTCCGGCCCGGTTGACGACGACGAGCGGCCGGCATGGTGTCGACCCGTACGAGCGAGGGGGCTTCGGCCCGCTCGCCGCATCCGGCGACGCCCACGAGCGCTGCGGTCGACAGCAGGCGGCCGGGCGCACGGGTCGTCCAAAGCAGTCTCGCACGGCGTCTCACAAGAAGTCGTCCTTGATCGCTTCGAGCGACTCATCGTCGGACCCGGCCACCCGGGTCGTCACGGCGACCACCGCGCCGAAGGCCGCGAAGAGCAACCCGAAGACGAGCGTCTCGCGCAGCACGGCCGACAGGTCGCCGCCTCCCCCGGCCGCGTTCGGGGAGGCCGCGGCCGCGCCCAGTAGATGAAGTCCCGCAGGTCCGAGAATCCCGCCCAGGAAGGACCACCACACCACCTGCTGGAGCGAAAGATCGCGGAGGCGTCTGCGAGATTCGAAGGCGTTGAGCAACCCACCGAAGACGAGGCCCGCGGCGGCCCCGCGCCCGCCATACCTCGGCAGCCCGGCGACGACCGTCGCCCATTCCGGCCCCTCCGACGCGAGCAGAGCAGTCGACACCTCCAGCGCTACACCGGCGAAGGCGCCCAACGCGCCCAGCGCGAGCATCCTGGCGAGCGGACCGCACAACGCCGCATACCCCGGGTCTTTCATCGGGGCTCCGTCACCGTCGCCCGTCGCTCTGCCATCATCCGCCTGCTCCGCTCGGCGTCCATTCCGCGCAACGACGCATCTTATACGCTTCCCGAGGAGCCGTGTTCGCCCTCCGGCTCGATCACGTAGAGCGTCTGTTCGACCCCGAACCTCTGCAAGGTACGGACCCGCGTCATCCCGAGACGCTCGAGCAGACGGCACGACGCGACGTTGGCGACCCGGGTCTCGGCCACGAGTCGATGCATGCGCAGCTCCCGGTCGCCCCCCGAGCCCGGTGCTCGACACGCGAAGATCGTCGCCGGTGCGGCGCGATCGACGCTCTCACCAAGGTTCACCGCGACGGCCGTCGTGTCGACACTACCCGTAGTCCTCCTCGCCCTCGGCGGGTAGGATTCCTGGTCGTGCCCAGTGAGACGCTCACCCCCCTGATCGCTGATGACCCCAGTAGACCGATCGTCTCCCACCGCGTGGTCGTACGACGTCGTGGACGCTACACCGGACGTTCGTCGCGAACTCGCCGCGTCCGCGCAGGCGATCCCCTTCGAGTACCAACACGAGGTCACCGCCGATGTCGGGTCGACCTTTCGGCTTCTGCGCGTGCACGGACCCGAGGGTATCGCGGGGGGGCTGATGCTCCAGACCAAGCCCGCCTCGATGTTCCCGGGTCATTGCGTGGTCCACGTCGAACGCCTCGGCACGACCCTCCCCGAGGCCGCGCTTGCCGGCGCTCTCGAGCACCTGAGGGGCTTCATCGATGCCGACGGCAGTGTGCTCCGCTGTACGATCAATGTGTTCACGCCGCAGCCCGAACTCCGCGCCCGGGTCGAATCCGCGCTCGAAGCCTCGGGCTTCCAGCTGTGGGACAGCGTCGACAACTACCTCCACACTCTCGCGATCGACCTCAGGCCGCCCGTCGAGGAGGTGTTCGCGGGCCTTCATCGCTCCGCGCGGCGAAACGTTCGACAGTTGTCCAAGAAGCCGGCCCACCTGCGCGTGATCGACGACCCGAGCCTGGCCCCGCGGATGCACGACCTCGTGGAGGCATCGTACGTCCGCACCGGTGGCGTGTACCGGCCCCTTCCGCTCGATCGCCTCGTGGAGGAGGCGCGCCTTCTTCCGGAGCAGTCCCGCTTCGTCGGCCTTTTCCTCGATGAGGCGCCCGACGAGGCCCAGGCGCTCGTCGGCTTCGCCTGGGGACGCAACAACGGTGATCATGCGGACTATTCGGTCGGAGCGTCAGCGGCGGATCTGCCGATCCGGCTGCCCGTGGGCTACCCCCTGCTCTGGGACCTCATCGAGTGGGCGGCCGGGTGGGGGGCGTCGTGGTTCGATCTCGGGGGAGTGAGCATCAGCGAAGGAGAGGATCCGCTGGAGGGGATTTCCGACTTCAAGCGGTTCTTCTCGACCGACGTTCGTAAGGTGGGCGGCACCTGGGTGCTCCCCCCACACTCGCTCCGCGCCCGATTGGCGCAGCGGGCCCATCCGGCGGTCGCTGGCGTGAAGGAGTGGTTGAGCCAGCTCGGCGCCCGATGACGTCCCCTGAAGCGACGGTGTTTCCGCGCCCCTCGCCCTGGGCCGGGCTGGGAGCGCCCCAGCCGCAGTGGTGGCACGACGGAGCGTCGTGGGTGTCGGGCGGTACGGAGGCGCTCTACTGGGCGTTTCGGCGTCTGGAGGCCGCGGGCGCCCGACCCTTCGTCTGGATCCCGAGCTACCACTGTGGCCTCGAGGTGCAGGCCGCCCTCGATGCCGAGTGGGAGGTCGGGTTTCTTCCGGTGTCGGCCGCCATGGCGATCCGCCCTGACGCGCTACGGCAGGCCCTCCAGGCCGGTCCGGCCACGGTCCTGCTGATCCACTACTACGGATTCGTCCACGCCGAAGTCGACACCTTGCGGCGCCTCGTGCACGAAGCGGGGGCCGTGTTGCTCGAGGACTGTACCCACGCCCTGGGATCGACCGTCGGCCTCGAGGCGGGCGCCGACGTTTCGGTATTCAGCCTCCACAAATCGCTCCCGGTGGTGGACGGTGGTATTCTCGAGGTGGAGATGGGTCGGATCGAACAGAAGCTCGGGCGGCGCCCCGGGGCCATGGGGGCTCTCGCACGCTCGACCGAGGCCAGCCGGCGATGGACCAAAACGACGATCAAGGCGCTGCTCGGCCCCGCTGTTCGTCTTCGCTCGCGCCCCGATCCGTCGCCCGACGACACGACGTGGTCGAATCACGAGACGCAGGGCTACGGGCGCCGGACCAGTTGGTGGACGCGCCGCGTGGCCCAGCGCACGAACCTGCGACAGCTGACCGAGCGTCGACGCCGGCACTACCGCGCGTTGCTCGAGGCGCTCGATCCGTCTCACCCGGCGATCGTCTTCCCTCGACTCGCCGACGGAGACTGTCCGCTCGGCCTTCCCCTCCGGGTGTCAGACCGCAAGGGGCTGCTCCACGAGCTGCGCGCCTCGAGCATCGAGCCCTACGTATTCGGGGAATTCGCACATCCGATCCTCCCGGCCGACGACTTCCCCGCGACCCGGCGCCTGCGTGACGAGATCGTTGCGATCCCGGTCCACGACCGATTGACGGCGGCCGAGATTCGAGACATCGCGCAGCGCACACGCCCACTGCTCCAACGCCGGGCGATCGAGCCGACGCCATCGAGGGTCGATGAGTAGGCGCACACGGGTCGTCCAGGCGATCCAGAACCTCGACTACGGCGGTATGGAGCGGGTGATGGCGGATCTCGTTCGCGAACTCCCCTCCGACCGGTTCGAGGTACACGTCCTGACCATGAACGAGGCGGGTCACTTTGGACGCGGTCTCGACGCGTATGCCGAGATGCACCAGGCAGCCCCTGGTCGGCACTCGATGCTGCATCCTCGACGACTCGCAGCCCAGATCGCCGAGCTGGCTCCCGATGTCGTGCATACCCACAGCGGTGTCTGGTTCAAGATGGGACGCGCCGCCCGAATGGCTCGGGCGGGCACGGTGCATACGGATCACGGTCGTCCTCGTACCGAACCTGCCGTCAACCGCTGGCTGGATCGCGTGGCGTCGACGTGGACCGACTGCACCGTGGCCGTCTCGTCGGACCTCGAGGCGTACCTGCGGCAGCGTGTCGTCGCCCCCCGGGCGCGGGTCGTCACGATCGAAAACGGAATCGATACCGAGACCTACCGCCCTCGCCCGGAGCGGCGGACCGAGCATCGGGCTACCCTGGGCATTTCCGAGGAGGCGACGGTCATCACCTGCGTCGGACGACTGGAGCCGGTCAAGCGTCACGACGTGATGATCGAGGCGTTTGCCGCCCTCCGGACCAAACTCCCGTCCGACGTTCCCGTCACGCTGGTGTTGGCCGGCGACGGCTCGTGGGCCGACCAGGTGGCCGGATGGGTCGCCGAGGCCGGACTCGACGAGCACGTCCGGCTGCTCGGGTGGACCGACGACCCCCTGTCGGTGCTCATGGCCTCCGACATCTTCACCCTGAGCTCCGACAGCGAGGGCACGAGCATCAGCCTGCTCGAGGCCATGTCGACCGGTCTTTGCCCAGTCGTGACCGACGTCGGCGGCAACGGCGTCGTGTTGGGTGAGGGCTTGGCGGAGTATGTGGTACCGCGCCGAGACCCGGAGGCGATGGCGGCTCGATGGGCCGAGCTCGTGACCGATCCGGAGCAACGCGATCGCGTCGCGGCACGCGCCCGTCAGATCGTGTGCGACCGGTACTCCGTCCAACGCATGGTCGATGAATACGCCTCGATTTTCGAGCAGGTCGCGTCACGACGCCAGTGAGTGTCGCGCCGCGCTCCTCAGCTGCCGGGGAGCCGCGACGAAGCGCCGGTTCGAGGGTGGGAACGTGCGGCTCTGCGCCCCGTGCTGGACCCGGCGGGGCGAAATGAGCTGCATCGTCCGGTCCTCGTCGACCCTCCGTCGACTCCCCTCGTCGAGCACCTCGGTCCGTCCCGGAGACGGATGCCCTCCCCCCCCGAGACGGTCGGCGCCGGAGACGGATCCCTACCCCTTCGAGAGCCGGTCCGCGCCAAGGCGCGGAAGCGAAGCGCGGCTCTCGGAGGGGTAGGGATCCGTCCCGGCGCGGCAGCAAAGCCCGCCTCGCCGAGGGGTAGGCACCCGTCTCTGGCGCGCCCCCGCTCCGACCCCGACCTTGGAGCCTGACCTCG
>JANQNV010000100.1 GCA_028279425.1 Longimicrobiales bacterium
GTCGGGACACCCGCGCCGCGACCGCTACCCGGCCAGTCGGCGCAGAAGCGCGGCCGTGCCGACGAGCGCCCGGACCTCGTGGTAGCACGCCTTCCATGGATGCGCCTTGGGTGCGGCCAGCACCTCGCTGGCCGAACGCGACACCGTGTCGATCCACCCGTCGTGATCCGGGTCGAGCTGGTGCCTCTTCACGAACGTCCACTGCTCTCGCAGGCGAGACAGGGTGGCATCGCGATCCGGGCCCGTCTCGCGCTCCGCCAGGGTGGCGAGCGCCAGCAGGGACTCTGCCTGCACCCACCACACCTTTTCGCGCGCCCATCTCCACCTCGCTGGACCGCGTGTGTACATGAGACCGCCGTGTCGCCGATCCCAGCCCTCTCGGAGCGCCCGACGTGCCAGAGCTTCGGTCGGTGTCGCCGAAGGTCGTGCCAGTCGGGAGCGCGCTCGGGCGCAGAGGTGGAACGACTCGACGTCGTGTCCGAACGAGCGGGTGCGGTCGAGCGGCCGTCCGTAGCGGTCGTAGGTGTGATACAGACGACCACCCGACCGAGAGATTCGGGTCTCGAACCCATGCAGGAGCCGCAGCAGGCGCTCGTCGACGTCTGCCGCGCCGGCCGCCGACCACTCCGAGAAGGCCTCGATGAGGTGCAGGGCCGTGTTGGTCGAGCGCGCACCGGCGGGAATGCCGAGCAGGTCGATGGGGCGCTTGGGGTCGGGGGCGAGGGGTGCGCCGGTGGCATCGAGCGCCTCGGCATACGCCCCGTCGGTGTCCCGCCACGCGGCCTCGAGCCACGTCGTGATCGCGCGGCCGATGTCGCGATGCCTGGCGTCGCCAGTGAGTCGGGTCACCGCGGCGGCCGCGTAGAGGGCGAAGGCGACGGCGTAGCTGTGGGTCTGGGCGGTTCGGCCCTCCACGAAGGCGATCCCTCCTGGGACGCCGGTTCCGAAGCGGGCGTGCATCGACTCCAGGCCGGTGACGGCCCAGGCCTCCCAGTCGCCCTTCGAGCCTCCGGCGACGGACTCCAGGTCGGGCCGAAGTCGGGCGAGGGTGGCCAACGTCCAGACATGACGCGCGTGCATCACGGCGGAGCGCGCGGTGGGCGCCATGGGGCCCCATGCCGCGTCGAGGTCCTGGACGAAGCTCTCACCTCCGTGCTCCACCACCCGCGAATACCACGGCCGTAGCGTGTGACGTACCAGAATCTCGTCGACGTCGTCGGCCAGAGCCCGAAGCTCGTTGGAGTGCACTCCCGCCTGCCCGCCTACGGCACCGGGTAGCCGTACGACGCCCCGAGCCCCAGGGGAACTCCGAGCGTCCAGTAGAGCAGCAGAAAGGCCGACCACGCGACCAGGAAGGTGACCGAGTAGGGGATCATGAGTGAGGTCAGCGTGCCGATCCCCGTGCTCTTCACGTATCGCTGGCAGTATACGACGACGAGCGGGAAGTACGGCATCAGCGGCGTGATGATGTTCGACGACGAATCGCCCACGCGGTAAGCCGCCTGCGTCAGGTCTGGCGAGATGCCCACCTGCATCAAGACCGGCACGAAGATCGGGGCCAACAGCGCCCACTTCGCGCTCGCCGATCCCACGAACAGGTTGACGAAGGCCGTGAGAAAAACGATTCCGACGATCGTGACTCCGCCCGGCAGCGCGAGCGCCTGCAGGAAGGCTGCACCCTTCACCGCGAGAAGCGCCCCGATGTTGGAGGCTCCGAAGGCGTGCACGAACAGGGCGCAGAAGAACGCCATGACGATGTAGTAGGCCATCCCCTCCATGGCCTTCGTCATGGCGTCGACCATGTCCTTGGAGCTCTCGAACCGGCCCGACACGTAGCCGTACACCACACCCGGGATCAGGAAGAGCAGGAAGATCAGGGGCACGATCGATTGCATGATCGGAGCCGAAAACGAGTTCAGCGAACCCGTGGTCGGATCGCGGAACGCCGAGTCTTCGGGGATCAGCGTCAGGACCAGGATGCCGAGCCCAGCCACCAGTACGGCCGTAGCCCACCAGAACGCGGCACGCTCGCGCGGCTCGAAGGTGGCCATATCGGGCGCGGCCTCGGCCTCGCCGTCGACCGGCGTCGTGACGTTGAGGCGCGGTTCGATGATTCGGTCGGTGATGAACCAGGCGAGCGCGATGATGAGGACGCTCGAGGTGGCCGTGAAGAAGTAGTTGTTGAGGGGGTTGACCAGCATCTCGGGCGACACGAGCTGCGCCGCGGGCTGCGTGAAACCCTGCAGGAGCGGGTCGAGGGCGGAGGGCACCGGGTTGGCGCTGAATCCTCCAGAAACGCCCGCGAAAGCGGCGGCGATCCCTGCGAGTGGGTGACGCCCCGCGGCGTAGAAGATGATCCCACCCAGCGGGATCACCAGCACGTAGCCCGCGTCGATGGCGCTGTGGCTGATCAACCCCACGAAGACGACCGCGGGCGTGAGGAAGAGGCTCGACGTCTTGCTCAGGAGCAGCTTGATGCTCGTGTTGAAATACCCCGCTTCGTCGGCGACACCCACCCCGAGCATGGCCACCAACACCACACCCAGCGGCGCGAATCCGGTGAAGATGGACACCATGTTGGACATGAACGAGGCGAGCTGCGGACCCGTGAGGAGATTGATGACCCGAATGGGGTCGCCCGAGCGCGGATCGATGTCGGCGAACTGGATGGGGGCCAGCAGGGCCGAGAGCGCCCACACGACGAAGAGCGACAAGAGGAACAGCATCGAGGGGTCGGGCAGCTTGTTGCCGACCCGCTCGATCCCGCCGAGAAGGCGGTGTACGAGGCTCTGAGGCGGAGGTGGCGAGGTGGGGACGGGTTGCATGGAGGGAGCCCGTGGGTGGCGGTGTGAGGACGGAGCAAGGTAGGTGGAGCGAGGGCGTCCCGCATGAGGGCTTGCGCTGGGCCTCGACCGGAACGCCGGGCGCGCCTGCGCCGTCGCTGCATGTGTGCGCCACCCCCCCTGTCGGGGCTTCAGCCTTGTCGTTCTCAAATATTTCCGTATCGTACAGGTACGAAACGTACATATACGAACCGGAGTCGCCGCCGATGGACCACTCCAGCGGAGTCGATCAGCACCTGCCGCTCAAGCCCGTCGTCTTTCACATCCTGCTCGCCCTGGTGGAACGTGACCGGCACGGGTACGGCATCATGCAGGAGGTGAGGGTCCGTTCGCACGAGCGCGTTCGACTTCAGACCGGGCCGCTGTACCGCCATCTCCGAAAACTCCTCGACGGGGGTTGGGTGTGCGAGGTCGAGGCGCGGCCCGACGACGACGACCCGCGGCGAGGCGCCTACTATGGTCTGACCGATCTGGGGCGCGCGGTGGCTGCGGCCGAGGCGCGGCGCCTGCGGAGCCTCGTCGCCACCAGCGAGGGGCTGGGCCTCGTGTCGGAGAAGTCGTGATGTCCCCACGGCCCGAGCGAAGCACAGCGTATGACGTGCTCCTGCGGTGCTACCCGGTCGCCTTCCGCGCCCGCTTCGGCGAGGGGATGCGCGATGCCTTCGCGCACGAGCGACTCGAGGCGTCGCGGCGAGGGGTGCTGGCCCTGGGGTGGCTGTGGGTTCGCACCCTCGCTCACGCACTGGCGTTCGGCGGTCTGGAACGGGCGTCGGCCGCGACCGGTCGAGGTGGTGGGTGGTTCCGAGACATGCGACACGGTGCGCGTCGACTGCGGCGGTCGCCGGGCTTCGCGCTGGCGGCCGTGCTCACTCTGACCCTGGGCGTCGGCGGCACCGCAGCGATGCTGGCGCTCGTGAAGGGGGTGGTGGTCGACCCGCTTCCGTATCCGGAGGCCGAACGGCTCGTCGCGGTGCAGCATCGGGCGGAAGGAGCGGGGTTGCCGCTCATGGGTGTCTCCCTGGGTACATACGTGCACTACCGCGAGCGGAGTCGGAGCTTCGACGAGATGACGCTCTACGTGACGGGTTCGTTCGCGGTCCTCGGACCCGAGGGGGCCGTGCGTGTCGAGGGAGCACGGGTCGGCCCCGGGTTCTTCGAGCTACTGTTGGACGGGGCCCCCCTGATGGGGCGCACCATCGGTGCAGATGACCAGGTGCCCGGGGCGCCGCTCGTCGTCGTGATCAGCGCCGAGTTCTGGCGCACGCGCTTCGAAGGCGCTGCCGACGTCGTCGGGCGCGGGATCTCGATCGGAGGACGCCCGGCCGTGATCGTGGGTGTGGTGCCGACGTCGTTCGACGCCCCGTCGCGCGACACCCAGATCTGGTTGCCCCATCAGATCGACGCGGAGCGGGTGATCCTCGGCGGCTTCGGACGGGGAGGAATCGCCCGACTTCGTGCGGGGGTGACGCCCGAACAGGCGCAGGCCGACCTCGAGCGCCTGGTGCCCTCGCTCGCCGACCGGTTCAATCCGGTCGCCTTCGACCTCCTCGTGACCGGAGGCGGACTCACCCCCCTCGTACGCCCGCTGAAGGAGACCGTGGTGGGCTCGATCGAACAAACGCTGTGGATCCTGATGGGCACGGTCGTCTTCGTACTCGCGATCGCGGCGGCCAACGTCGCGAACCTGTTTCTGGTGCGAGCGGAGTCCCAGCGGAGGGAGGTGACCCTCCGGTCGGCGCTCGGGGCCGGGCGCGGCGCCATCGTTCGGCATCGACTGTCCGAAGCACTCGTGGTCGGCGCGGTCTCGGGCCTCCTGGGTGTCGGCGTCGCGTGGGGGGCACTTCGGTGGGTCGTGCGGCGGGGTCCGGAGCAGTTGCCGCGTCTTCACGAGGTCGGGCTCGAGCCTTCCACCATCGCCGTTGCGATCGCACTCGCACTCGGGTGCGCGCTCGCCTTCGGCGGGCTCCCGTTGCTGCGCGGTACACCGGGGCTTCGGGCTTCTCTCGCACAGACCCGTCGCGGCAACACCAGCTCGCCCCGCAGCCTCGGCCTCCGGAACCTGCTCGTCGCGGCGCAAACGGCTTTGGCCCTCGTACTGCTCGTCGGCTCCGGGTTGATGGTACGGACCTATGCCGCCTTGCGGGACGTCGACACCGGGGTCGACGCCGCGAGCGGGCTGGTGTTTCAGGTGGGTCTGCCCTGGGGACTGTATGCCGAGGATGCGGCGGCGCTGCAGCTCCAGCAGCGGATCCTGGAGCGTCTCCGGAGCGTGCCCGGCGTGACCGAGGTCGGTGCGGGTGTCTGCGTGCCTCTGACCGACTGTCGGCGGGAGACGCCGATCTATCCGGACGGTATGCCCCTCGTCGAGGGGCAGACTCCACCCTCGGTCGATGTGATCGGGATCACGTCCGGGTTCGTCGAAGCCCTCGGGATCGAGGTGCTCGAGGGCCGTGGGCTGGAGCCGGGAGATCCATTCCGCGAGCCTCCCGTCGCCCTCGTCAGCCGTCGGGCCGCCGAGCGCATGTGGCCGGGGCGCAGCGCGATCGGGCAGAGGATCCACCCCGACTATCCCAACGAGACACCCTTCACGGTCGTCGGAGTGGTCGAAGACGTCCGCTCGCACGGTCTCACCGCAGTCCCCCCCGAGACCCTGTACCTCTCGTTTCTCGGCACGTACGGCTACACGGCGCCCCCGCAGACCCTCGGATACGTCGTGAAAACGTCGGTTGCACCCGAGTCGCTCGCCCCCGCGATTCGCACCGCGGTGCGAGAGCTCGATCCGAACGTACCCCTCGCCAACATGCGCACGATGCGCGATGTGGTGCACGAGGCCGGCGCCCAGACCGCATTCGCGATGATTCTCCTCGTCGGCGCGGGATTGGTCTCGCTGGCGCTCGGTACGGTGGGTATCTACGGCGTACTGTCGTACACCGTCAGTCGGCGTACCGCCGAGATCGGCGTCCGGATCGCCATGGGCGCACGGGCCGCCGAGGTGAGCGGGATGGTGGTGCGCCAGGGCACCCGTGTCGTGCTCGCGGGTGTCGCCATCGGACTCGTCGGCGCCGCCTTTCTCACGCGGGTCCTGGACGCGGTGCTATACGGGGTGCGGCCCCTGGACCCGGCGACGTTCGGCGTGGTGACGCTGGCACTCATCGGAGTCGCTTTGTTGGCGAGCTACCTGCCGGCGCGCCGGGCCGCGCTGGTGGATCCGGTGACGGCGTTGCGGGATGGGCGGCAGTAGCGCTGGGCGTGGCCCTTTCAGCGGCCCGGCAGGTCCATACTGGGATTGCGCTCGAAGAAGGCGGCGGGTTTGAGGTCGAAGCCGTGCAGCTCGAGCGGCAAGATCGGCCAGTCCTCGGGCCGGGCGATGTGGTGGAAGCCGATCGTGTACCACAATACGATGTCGGTGTCGGCGATCGACCGATCCTGCTGCGTCCACACCGGAAGCCCATCGGGCTCGCTCGCATTGGTCGGGTAGGGGCCGGCCGCGAACAGCTCGTCGGGTCGTGACGGGGTGACCCAGATGGTGTGGTCGGTGAAGCCGGCGAGCCGACGCATCCAGTCGTCGGGCGAAAGCATGGTGGTGCCGCCGTGACCTTCGAGCAGGTACCCGCTCGGGTACCCTTGCGGGCCGATCCGGCTCGGGTTGACGATCCGCCAGTGCTCGGGTGCGGTGAGGGTCGAGGTGCGTCGGGCCGCGAGCTCGCGCTGGGGCATTTCGGTCTCGACCCGCCACACGCTGCGCCGCGGGTTGTCGGCGGGGAGCTCCTCGGTGACGATCTTGTCGACCGCCAGCGAGTTGCCGGTGCCGTCGACGTCGAAGTCCAACCGGAAGTTGAAGAAGTGACTGTGGTTGACCGCCACGAGGTTGGGCGCGACGAAGCGCCCGTACCGGTCGTCGGGCTCGCCCTCGTCGGTGGCGGCCGATTCGGCGTCGACCGTCATCACCTGGTCGATGCCCGTCGCTGCCAGCACGACCCGGATCGATCCGTCCTGCTTGAAGACCCAATCGAAGAGGTAGTCGTAGTTACCGGCCTGCATCACCATGCGGACGACGAGGTCGGTCCGGGGTCGGCTCTCGATGAACCCCCGCCCCCCGTGCCTCCAGGCCGGCTCGGCCCCCGGACGCTCGAACAGGCAGGCGGCTTTGGCCACCCGACCCGGTGAACCGTCGGAGTCCATCACCCAGGTGTCCACGTAGTGCGCGTGGGCAGGGCAATCGGCGCCGGGTTCGAGACGTCCCGCGATCCCCTCGAAGGCGCTCGTGTAGGTGGCCAGGTCGTAGTACGCCTGGTGGCTCCAGGGCTCGATCGGTGCCTGGTAGGGCACGTACAGCTCCGACAGGGCGGCCGAGTACAGCACCGATCGAAACTCGCCGTCCGCTTCATGCCCTACACGCGACAGCACGACGCCGCGGCGCGGGTCGAGCCGGAAGTGGAATCGCCACGACTCCCACGCGACCTGCCCACCGTCGATCGTGAAGCCGCGGCCCTGCGGCTGCGTCACGACGATCGGCGGCAGTGGGGGCCGGGTCTCGCCGATCGCCTCGGGGTGATGCTCGGCCACGGGACCGGTCCGGGGCTTGATCCCCTGGTCGATCACCTCGAGAACCTCACGCGACTCCATATCGACCACCACGACCAGCCCCTCGATCGCCTCGCGGAGGCCGTTGACCGTACCGTCGGCGTAGCGGCACCCGCCTCGTCCGATGCGTCGGCCGTCCTCGTCCTGCTCACCCATGTAGGCGTTCGATCCGGTGGAGCATGACACGAGGGTGAGATCGGTGATCCCCCGAGCCTCGAGCGCTTCGAGTACGCGCTCGTCTTCCAGAATCGCGCCCTCCACACCCCAGTCGTCAGGTCCGAACATGTAGCTCGTCTCGCTGACCGCCTCGAACCGAAGCATCGCTCCGGCGATCAGGTCGACGACCGCCTCGTAGCCCGTCCCGTCGTCCACGAGGTGCACGAAGGCCTCGCGGCGAAAAGCGTCGCCCGGCTCCCACCCGATCACCTCCGCCTTGGGCGGCTCGTTGAGGGTGGCGTACAAGAAGTTGGCGTCGTCGCTGATGTCGCCCGACGCCCGGATCACCCGGTAGGCGGTCCAGTGCTCGGCCGCCGAGAGGTGGTCGAGTGGGTGGGTCGCCGCCTGCGCGGCCGCGTCGGTCGGGAGGCCGGCGACGGAACCGCAGAGCAGCGCGGCGAGGGCGAGATGAGCGAACGGCGGGGCAGGGGACCGCATGATCGACTCCCGAGGGCGAGGGGCAGGGATCCAACGGCATCGTGGGGGCGCAGCGAGGGTGGGACGCCGACGAGCCGGGGTCAAGCAGGACCCAAGCAGGACCTCGGCCTTTCGCGTAGTTTCGATCGAGGACCGCTCGTCCACTCTCCGCGAGGGAACCATGGCACGCCACTTCGTCGTCCCCGCATGTCTCGCCCCGACGATCCTCCTGGCCGGGGTGCTCGCGTCGCCGGTCGTGGCCCAGGCCGTCGTCAGCCCGTTCGACGGCAGCACGGAGTTGGGCAGCTGGTCGAGCGAGTTCGCGCAGTTCGTCCGCCCGACGGTTCTCCAGTTCAACCCCGAGGTGGAACGTCACGAGGGCAGCTTGCTGAGCCGTGTCTTCACGAAGCCTTCGGACAAGAGCAACCTCGAGGTGTTCCGCAGCTACCAGCGAGAGCTCGAGGCGTCCGGCTTCACGATCGAGATCGCAGGTGAAGCGGGCCGAGATACGGAACTCGGGGTGCGCGCGGTCTACGGTAACGAGACGCCGGGCTTCAGCGATCGACCCTATCAGGGCCCCAACGGCCGGGTGGGTGTGCTCGCGCTGGGTCGAATCGGCACGCGCGCCGAATACTACCTCGCCGCGCAACGAACGGAGGGGGCGTCGACGCTGTGGGTGGCCGTCGTGCTGAGTCGCGACGAGGATCTCTACATGATCGAAGAGCTGACGCTCGCCGAGATGGAGACGGGCACGGTGCGTCTGGACCTCGACCAGATGCGTGACGCCATCGACCGCTCGGGCCGCATCGCCGTGTACGACATCCACTTCGCCGTCGGGAGCGCCGAGATCGAGCCGCGGTCGGCCGATGCGTTGTCGGTGATCGCGACCTTCCTCGGTGAGCGCGAGGGGCGTTTCTACATCGTGGGCCACACCGACGACACCGGCACACTCGAAACGAACCTCGCGCTGGCCGAGGCGCGGGCGGCCGCCGTGCGCGACGCCCTCGTGACCGACCACGGGGTGGATGGCGCCCGACTCGAGGCCCGCGGGGTGGGTCCTCTCTCGCCCGTTTCGACCAACACGGGGGAGGCGGGCCGGGCCCTCAATCGCCGCGTCGAAATCGTCGAGCGACTGCCCGGAGGGTGAGCGGCCTGGATCCGAGACGTCCCCGTCTGGAGGTCGCGTGAGTCTGGCGACCCGAGTCCTGCTCGGCCTCGCGGCCGGGTTGGCCATCGGCCTGATGCTGGCACCCGCCAACGCGGGGGCGGCCGCACGCGTAGTGGGGATCATCGAGCCCGTCGGCGCGCTCTGGGTCAACGCGATCCGAATGACGGTGGTCCCTCTCCTGGTCTCGCTCCTGATCGCCGGGGTCGCCTCGGCGCGCTCCGGGGCGGTAGCCCGAGTGGGCGGGGGCGCCGTGGCGTGGTTCGTGGGGCTCATTGGCCTGTCGGCTTTGATCGGCGGCCTACTGTCGCGGCCCCTCCTGGCGCTGCTCGGGGGCACGTCGGCTCAAGCCGGCGATCTCGCGGCGGCCACCACGACGTCGGAGGTGACACTGCCTCCGTTTCGCGATTGGTTCGTCGATCTCCTGCCTTCCAATCCGGTCGCCGCCGCCGCCGAGGGAGCGATCCTGCCGCTCGTGTTGTTCAGCGTGATCTTCGGGCTGGCCGCGGGTCGCATCGCCGCCGAAGACCGCGAGCGGATCGTGGCCGGTGCGCGAGCCGTCGGCGACACGATGTTCGTCGTGATCGAATGGATTCTCGCGGCCGCGCCCGTCGGGGTGTTCGCGCTGGCGTTGGCCCTCGCCGCTCGCACGGGCGCGAGTCTCGTGGGCGCCGTGGCGGGGTTCGTGGCGACCGCCGCAATTCTGGTCGTGCTGGCCACGCTTCTGCTCTACCCGATCACGGCCGCTTTCAGCCGTGTGTCGCTGCGCCGCTTTGCGAGAGGCGCGGCGCCCGCCCAGGCGGTCGGCTTCAGCACGCGATCGTCGCTGGCGACCTTGCCCGTGATGATGGAGGAGGCGGAGCAGACGCTCGGGGTACGATCGGAGGTCGCCGGCCTGGCTCTACCCGCAGCCGTTTCGCTGTTCAAGTATGCGTCTCCGGTGGTACGGATCACTGGCACCTTCTTCATCGCCGCGCTCTTCGGGGTGGAACTCGCGCTGGCCGAAACCGTGGCTCTGGTGGCCGGAATCGGCGCGCTGTCGTTCTACTCGCCCGGCATTCCCAGCGGGGGGCTCTTCGTGATGGCGCCCCTCTATCAGGCCTTCGGACTCCCTCTGGAGGGCATCGGGATCCTGATCGCTCTCGACATCGTGCCCGACATGTTCATCACCGCTTCGAATGTGACTGCCGACCTCGCCGTCGCCGCGCTGGTGGATCGGCCGTCGTGAGCGTCGAGGAGGCACGGCCGGTGAGTCGAGGAGGCGCGGCCGGTCATTCAAGGAGGCACGGCCCGTGAGCCGAGGAGGCACGGCCCGTGACGAGGCGCGCATGAGCGCGATGGACGTCGTCTTCGAGGCCCTTCGCTCGGCTGGCGTGAGCGACGCCGTCGGACTGCCGGACTCCGTGACGGGGCCCCTGACGGCGCGGTTCGATACCCACCCCGATACGCGTTGGATTCCGGTCACGCGCGAGGGTGAGGCGTTCGCGATCGCCGCGGGGCTGTGGGTCGGCGGGAGGACCCCGGTGGTCGTCGTACAGAACACGGGCCTCCTCGAGAGCGGCGACGCACTTCGAGGTGTACCTGTGCGGATGGGGGTGCCCCTCGTGTGTGTGGTCACGTATCGGGGGCGCGCGGGGATGGACGCAGCGGGGTGGACGGGGCAGGAGCCGCCGGACCGGTCGTGGCTCGTGCGGGCCGACGTCGATTCGACCGCCCTGCTCACCGAGCCGACGCTCCGTGCCTGGGGGATGCCCTACCGGGTTTTCGAGGTTGCCGATGACGTGGATACGGTCATCCGGATCGCCGCCGAGGAGCGCCGCCCGGTGGTGCTCCTGGTCTCGAAAGCCGTCGCTACCTCCTGACGGTGTGCGCGCGGTGCGTGCCGAGTTGGGACCCCGCGCGAGCGAGCGACGGGTTGGGACCCCGCGCGAGCGAGCGACGGGTTGGGACCCCGCGCAGGCGTGCGACGAGCTGGGACCCCGCGCAGGCGAGCGACGAGTTGGGA
>JANQNV010000143.1 GCA_028279425.1 Longimicrobiales bacterium
GTGGCCGCGGACGAGGTGCCGGCGCCCCCTACGGCCCCGCGTGTCGAGGTCATGGCGGTCGAGTTGGAGGCCCGACGTTACCGAGTGCGGTCCCTCGGCGAGATCCGACCGGCCGCGGAGCACCGAATCACCGTGCGCGCTCCCGGCCGGGTGCGATCGGTGCACGCGGATGTCGGCGACCGGGTTGAAGCCGGCCACGTTCTGCTTCGCCTCGACCCGCGGCGCGGCGGCCTGGCCCTCGAGCGCGCCCAGACGAGCGTCGAGCGGGCCGAGGTCGATCTTCGGCGCGCAGAGCAGGAGCTGAAACGAATCCGTCGCCTCCGAGGCCGGCGCGTCGTCGGCGACCAAGCGCTCGAGCAGGCGGAAGCGCGAGCGGAGCTGGCCCGGGCCGCGCTCGCCGATGCCAAAGCCGCGGACCGCCTGGCGCACCTCGACCTCTCGGAAGGCACGGTCCGCGCGCCGATCGACGGCATCGTGACCCGCCGCGCGGTGGAGCCGGGTCAACGGGTCCAGCCCGCGGAGTCGCTGATGATCCTCGACGCCGAGTCTCTCGAGGTCGCGACGTGGATCTCCGAGCGCGACGTCCGGGGAAGCCGTATCGGCGACGCCGCGCGCGTGGGCCTTTGGGGTCGGGAATCGGGCTGGACCGCGAACGTGGCGGAGATCGGTCGCCGAGCGGACCCGCGCACCGGTAACTTCCCGGTGCGTCTGCGTCTCGGCCATGACGGTGACGCACGGGTCGGCCTGACGGTGGAGGTCGAGTTCGAGATTCGAGCCGACACGGCGGCCGTCAAGATCCCGGAGAAGGCCGTCGTCACCCGCGGTCGGCGCCTGGCGGTGTTCGTGGTCGAGGACGGCGTCGCGCGACGAGTCCATCCGCGCCTCGGTCCTCCGCTCGACGGTCAGGTCCCCGTCTTCGAAGGCCTGGCCGCCGGCCAAAGCGTCGTGGTCGATGGTGCTACGCGAATCGTCGATGGCGCCCACGTGGAGATGGTGCCGTGAGCGGCCCTATCCGGTTCTTCGTCGAGCGGCATCGTCTCGCCACGCTGTGCACGATCGTGATCATCCTCGTGGGGGCCATCTCCCTCGGCGCGGTCCGTTACGAGAGCTTCCCCAAGGTCGCGATCGGCGCGGTCAACATTACGACCGTGCACCCGGGCTACGGACCCGAGGACATCGAGCTCAGCATCACCGACCCGATCGAGGACGACGTGACGGGGGTGAGCGGGGTACACCGGATCACCTCGGCCAGCATGGAAGGTCTCTCCGTGATCACCGTGCGCCTCGACCCCGACCTCGATGAAGACCAGAGCCG
Source organism: Longimicrobiales bacterium (assembly GCA_028279425.1). Lineage (GTDB taxonomy): Bacteria > Gemmatimonadota > Gemmatimonadetes > Longimicrobiales > Gaopeijiaceae > Gaopeijia. The sequence continues at coordinate 1,316 of JANQNV010000143.1, forward strand.
GCGCACCATCACGCGACTGCGTGAGGCGCTGGACCGCGCCTCGGCTCGGCTCCCCGCGGAGCTCCTCGAGGCGCCCCAGATGCGCGAGCTCTCATCCGACGAGCTCCCTCTAGCCGAGCTCCACGTCACGGGAGACGTTCCCGAGGGAACGCTTCGGGAGGTGGCCAAGCTCGTCGCCTCCGCCGCGCGCGACCTCGACGGCGTGGGTGAGGTCGTGACGAGGGGTCTACGGGACCGAGAAGTGCGGATCGCGCTCGATCCCGTGCGCGCCGACCGCCTCGGGATCTCCGCCGATGAAATCGCCGCCGCGTTCGCTCGACAGAGCGTGCGCGATACGGGCGGGGCCATCGACTCGGTGGTCGGGCGCAAGAGCGTCGTTACGGTGGGGGCAGTGCGCGACGCGCAAGAGGTCGGTGCGATCGTGATCCGGGATGGCGATTCGTCGGCGGGCAACCTCGTGCGCGTTCGCGACGTCGCCGATGTCATGCTCGACTACGAGGACTGGCAGGTACAGCAACGCCTCGATGGTCGCCTCAGCGTCGCGGTCCTCGTGCGCACCGAAGAAAACGCGGACGGCCTCGACGTCGCCGACACCCTTCACGCCTTCGTCGAACAGCAGCGGGCCAGGTTGCCCGCGGGGGTGGAGCTCGTGGTCGTCAACGACGTCTCACGATTCACCCGCGACCTTCTCGGCACGCTGGTCTCGAACGCGGCGTTCGGCCTCATTCTGCTTCTGGGCGTACTGCGGCTCTTCTTCGACTGGCGCCTCGCGTTCTGGGTCGCGATGGGGCTGCCGATCTCCGCCGCGATCACGGTCACCGCGATGGCGTGGTTCGACGTCTCCCTGAATATCCTGACCATCACCGGCTTCGTCCTCGTGCTGGGGATGCTGGTCGACGATGCGATCGTGACTGCAGAGAGCATCGACGCCCACCGTGCCCACGACCCCGACGCTCATCGGGCCTCGGTCGCAGGCACGGTCGCGATCTCCCGCCCGGTGATCGTCTCCACCCTGACCACCGTGCTTGCGTTCCTGCCCTTGGCCTTCCTTGGCGGGTTGGAGGGCAAGTTCATGGGGACCCTCCCGATCGTGGTTGGCCTGGCCCTGGGGGCGTCCCTGCTCGATAGCAAGTTCCTGTTACCGGCCCACCTCGCGGTGGGGGAGCGGCATACGACCGACCGCCGGTGGGTCGTATCGCTCCAGGGGCGCTACCGCCGGTGGCTGGCGAGGTTCGTGCGCCGACCATGGCTGGCCATTGTCCTGTTCGTCGGGGCTTCGGCGGGCATCCTCGTCACCAGCACCGCGGCCATGCGCTTCAACCTCTATCCGGAGTTGGAGGTCGACGTCCTCACCGTCAAGGTGGAGCTTCCGGAGGGCACGTCGCGCGCGCGAACGATCGCCAAGACCGCCGAGCTGGAGGCCATCGTTCGGGGCATTCTGCCAAAAGGCGATCTTCTTAATGTCGCCGCGCAGATCGGCCACCACGACACCGACATCTACGGGGCGACCGAGGGCCGCAACGAGTCCTGGGCCCTGCTGACGATCTTCTTCGCGCCGCAGTCGGAACGAGAGATGTCGAGCCTCGACGCGCTCGCTCAGATGCGTCGCCGCATCGGTGAGCTCGAGGGCTTCGAGACCCTCGTCATCGAGCCGCTCAAGGACACGCCGGTAGCCGGCAAGCCGGTCGAGGTTTCGGTCATCGGAATCGGAGCGCCCGGCGACATCGTTCGGCCCGTCGTCTCCTGGCTCGAAGCTCACCCCGGCGTGACATCGGTGACGACATCCGAAAAGGCAGGCAAACGGAGTCTCCGCCTGTCCCTCGATCACGCGCGTATGGCCGCGTACGGGGTGTCCGTGCGTGACATTACCCGGGCCGTGCGGACCGGATTCGACGGCGTGGTCGTCGGCGAGATGCGAACGACGGAGGACCATATGTTCGTCCGGGTCGTCCTCCAGGAGAGTCGACGCGCCGACATGGCCACGCTGATGAGCTTGGGGGTCGCAAACGCGGAGGGGGGCTTGGTCGCGCTGCGGAGCGTCGCCGATGTGGTTTACGAGGGGGGAGAAGCGGCCATTCGCCACGAGAATGGAGACCGCGCGACGACCATCTACGCGGACATCGACCGCGCGACCATCGACACGGCGTCGATCAACGCCGCGCTCGCGGCCTTCGTCGACGAGCAGGGCTTGCTGGATGGGCGCACCGATCTTCGTCTGCGCTTCGGGGGTGAGCTCGAGCAGCAGAAGGAAGCGATCGGCGACTTCGGTGTGGCCGCGTTGGTCGCCGTCGTCGGGATGGGCTTCATCCTCATCCTGCTGTTCGACTCCTTCGTTCAGCCGCTGTTGATCCTCGCCGTGGTGCCTTTCGGCGTCGTCGGCGTCTTCGCTGGGTTTGCGCTGCAGGGATTCGAGCTCAGTCTCATCGCGCTCATCGGAATCCTCGGTCTCGCCGGCGTGCTGGTGAACGATGCGGTGGTGCTCGTCTCGCGCCTGAACGACATGAAGCGTGACCACGGGGTCTGCGCGCTGTCGGTGGAGCAGATCGCCGACGGGGCATCCCAACGGCTGCGCCCCATCGTGATCACGTCGGTCACAACCGTGGCTGGGCTGCTCCCCACGGCCTACGGCGTCGCCGGCAACGCCGCGTTTATCGCGCCGATGGTCATGGCTATCGCTTGGGGCGTCGTCTTCGGGACGTTCATCACGCTCGTGCTGCTCCCGGCGCTTTATGCGCTCCAGCAGCAGCTCGTGGCCACCCGTTGAGTAGGTGCCCAACCGGGCCGATCGGGCGGTGACGAATCGCCATGCCTGCGGTCGGTTGGAGAGAGGAAGTTCAAATGTGTCTCGTCATTCAACCAACGACCGAGCCGCCATCCCGCCGCGCCTCGGGGACGTCCCCCGGACCCCGCGTCGGTCTTGTCGTTGCGGCGGGGATCGTAGCCCTCGCCGCGCCGGTCGTCGCCCATGAACCCTCCGCGGCGCAGAGGGGGGCGACGCTGTCTGCTGATAAGACCGAGGTGGCCTTCGAGCTGGCGAATCTTCGGTCCCCGGGAGGGCTCACCGAAGCGCACGTCGTCCAGCGGGCTCTCGCGACCGCACCGAGCATCGAGCGCGCGGAGGCCGGCGTCCAGCTTGCCAGCGCGGGCGCGGCGCAGGCCTTCGCCGGCGTGTTCCCGCGCCTCGATGTGCGCTTCGACTATACCCGGCTCTTCAACGTCGAGGCTCAGGCCTTGTCCGGTGGCGAGCCGCTGACGCCGGCGCAGATCGACGCCCTCGAAGCGGCGGTGGAGACGGTGGCGGACGGGGGGCGTCCGGCGGATGTCGCGAGTTCCGAGCTTCACGCCGTAAGCCTCCAGGTCGTCAATGCCCTCGCGACCGGCGACGCCTTTCCTCTTCCCCTGAACCGCTACACGCTCAACGCCCAGATGGCCTGGCCGGTCAGCCGCGTCCTGCTCGAGGTTCTACCCGCCTATGAGGCCACGCGGCAAAACGAGGAGGCGAGCCGCTACACGCTCGCGGCCGAACGGGCGACCGTCGTACTCCAGGCCCGGGAAGCCTTCTATAACTACGCCCGGGCGGTCGGCGCGCGCATCGTCGCCAAGGCCTCCCTCGTCCAGCTCGAGACTCAGCGGGACGACATTCGGGTGCTCGTCGAGGCGGGTTCGGCGACGCCGGTGGAGCTCGACCGGGCCGAGTCGCTGGTCGCCGCGGGGCGGGTGGCCCTGGCTCAGACCCGAGGTGGCGTGCGCGTCGCGGCGGTGGGCCTTCGGGTGCTGCTGCACGACTCGACGGCCGAGCTCGATGTCGGTACCGGCATCGGCGAGGATCTCACCAGATGGCCTCGGACCATCGCCACGCCCCAGTCGGTGCTCGTCGAGCGGGCGCTCTCGGACCGCGCCGAGATCAAGGCGTTCGTCGCCGTTCTCCGTGCCTCCGACCTCCAGGTGGACTCGGCGCGCGGGG
>JANQNV010000178.1 GCA_028279425.1 Longimicrobiales bacterium
CGGCGGGGGCGGGGCGGTCCGGAGCGCGCCGACGGGGTCGAGCGGCAGTGCGACGCGCCCGCCGACGCGGTCGAGCGGCAGCGCGACGCGCGCGCCGACGCGGTCGGGCAGTGGGAGCAGCGGCGCGGCGCGGCGGCCTCCCCCGCGGTCGGGCGGCGGGGGCGGGGCGGTCCGGAGCGCGCCGACGGGGTCGAGCGGCAGTGCGACGCGCCCGCCGACGCGGTCGAGCAGTGGTGCGGCCCGGCGCCCGCCGGTGCGGCGGGGTGGTGGAGGTTCGCCCCTCGCCGATTGAGGTCGCTCCTGCCTTCGGGTTAGGTTTGGGATTCCTGAACGCGTTCCCGAACCATGCCGATCGTGCGTCTCGACCACATCCGAAACTTCTGCATCGTCGCGCACATCGACCACGGAAAGTCGACGCTGGCCGACCGCCTTCTCGAGCGCACGGCCACGCTGGATCAGCGGCAGATGCGGGAACAGGTGCTCGATTCGAACGAGCTCGAGCGCGAGCGCGGGATCACGATCAAACTGCACGCGGTCCGGATGGACTACCGAGCCGCGAACGGCGAGACGTACGAGTGCAACCTGATCGACACCCCGGGACACGTCGACTTCACCTATGAAGTGTCCCGGTCCCTCGCGGCCTGCGAGGGTGCCATCCTCGTGGTCGACGCAACGCAGGGCATCCAGGCGCAGACCCTGTCGAACCTCTTCCTCGCCCTCGACGCGGATCTCGAGATCATCCCGGTTCTCAACAAGATCGATCTGCCCGGGGCAGAGCCCGAACGGCGCCGGCAGGAGGTGTGCGATCTGCTCGGAGTCGAGCCCGAGTCGGTCATCCTGGCCAGTGCCAAGGAGGGCATCGGGATCGACGACATCCTGGAAGCCGTGGTCGAGCGGGTCCCTCCGCCCGAGGGCCGCGCCGAGGCTCCCCTCCGGGCACTGATCTTCGATTCGTACTACGACAAGTACCTCGGCGCCGTCCCGTCGGTGCGCGTGGTCGACGGCACCCTGCGGGCCGGTCAGAAGATCTCGTTCGGTGCGGTCGACTCCACCTATGAGGTGACCGAGGTCGGCTACATGCGGCTGAAGCGTGTGCCGCAGAAGGCCCTCGGGCCGGGTGAAGTGGGCTATGTCGTGGCCGCCATCAAGGAGGTGGCCGACACGCGACCCGGCGACACCATCGTCGACGTCGACGATCGGGCGACCGACTTGTTGCCGGGCTATCAAGAGGTGCGGCCGATGGTGTTCGCCGGCCTCTATCCCACCGCGTCCGACGACTACGAGGAGCTCCGCGATGCCCTCGAGCGCCTCACCCTCAACGATGCCTCGCTCCAGTTCGAGCCGGAGACCTCGGTGGCGCTCGGCTTCGGCTTCCGGTGCGGCTTCCTCGGGCTCCTGCACATGGAGATCGTCCAGGAGCGGCTCGATCGCGAGTTCGGCGTCGACCTGATCACCACGGTGCCGAATGTGGAGTACCACGTGGCGCTGACCGACGGGACGGCCGTCGAAATCGAGAGTCCCACCGTGATGCCCGAGCGCGGACGGATCGACACGATCTCCGAGCCGATCGTACGCGTGCGGATCATGGTGCCCTCCGAATACATCGGAAACGTACAGAAGCTCGCGCACGACCGGCGCGGCGTCTTCCGTGGGATGAGCTACCTCGATCGCGAGCGGGTCGAACTCGACTACGAACTGCCTCTGGCCGAAATCGTGCTCGACTTCTACGACAAGCTGAAGAGCGGCACGCGAGGGTATGCGGCCATGGACTACGAGTTCATGGAGTATCGGGCGGCCGACCTCGTGAAGCTCGACATCCTGCTGAACGGCGACCCCGTGGACGCCTTCAGTGTGATTCTCCACCGCGACAAGGCGTACGAGCATGGCCGCAGCTTGACCCGCCGGCTCAAGGACCTGATTCCACGGCAGCAGTTCGAGGTGGCCCTCCAGGCGGCCATCGGGCAGAAGATCATCGCGCGCGAGTCGGTGAAGGCCCTCCGGAAGAACGTCACCGCCAAGTGCTACGGCGGCGACATCTCCCGCAAGCGCAAGCTCCTCGAGAAGCAGAAAGAGGGAAAGAAGCGCATGAAGCAGGTGGGGTCGGTCGAGATTCCCCAGGAAGCGTTCCTGGCGGTGCTCAGCCTCGGCGACTAGCCGCACCGGTGTCGGGAGCGCTGTCGGTCGGCCATGTGAACCTCGCCCGGGGGTACCGGGGCGGCGAGCGTCAGACCGAACTCCTGATGAGCGAGCTCGCCTCGCGCGGGGTCCAGCAGCGGCTCGTGGTGCGCCCGGAAGGGGAGTTGGGAAGGCGCGCATCACACATCCCGGGGCTCACGATCGACGTCGTGGACTGGCCCTACCTCCACGCGACCGGGAGTGTCCGCGACTGCCACGTGCTCCATGCGCACGACGGTAAGGCGCCGGCCTTCGTCGCTCTCGCGTCGCGACGGTTCGGGATGCCCAGTGTCGTCACCCGCAGGATCCAGCGCCCCCCTGGGCGCGGTAGTCTGTGGGCCTACCGCACGGCGTCGCGCCTGGTCGGCCTGTCCACGAGTGTGGCGCAGAGGCTTGGCGAGGCGACGCGCCGTCGCGACGTGGCGGTCATTCCGAGCGCCCACTCCCGTCTCCCGATCGACGCCCTCGAGGTCGCCCGGATCAAGGCCCGCTACGAGGGCCGGTTCCTCGTGGTGTGTGCGGCTCAACTCGTGCCGGGGCAGAAAGGTCATGAGGATCTCATCGATGCGGCACGCCGGTTGAAGACAGCCGGGTCGCCGGTGCAGGTGCTGCTGCTGGGACGCGGCGGGGGTGAGAAGCTCTTTCGCGAGATGGCGGCCGACCTCGATTCAGTGGAGTTCGGCGGCTTCGTGGACAACCTGGGCGACTATCTCGCCGCGGCCGATGCGCTCGCGCACCCCTCGATACACGAGGGACTCGGGTCGGTCATTCTCGACGGGTTCGCCGCAGGGCTTCCGATCGTCGCCTCCGACATTCCGGGGATCCGCGATCTGGTGCGCCACGAGTCCAACGGGCTGCTGATCCCGCCGGCCGACGCGTCTTCGCTCGCCAGCGCGCTCGATCGCCTCGTACGCGACCGGGGACTGCGCCAGCGCTTGCGGGCGGCCTCGACCCGATCGGCGGCGGACTACACGCCCGAACGGATGGCCGACCGCTACCTCGCCTTGTACCGGGCGTGTGTGGCATGACCAGCGACGGAGGGTGTCTCGTGGTGACGCCGGGCTGGGTCGGCGACGTCGTCATGTGTCAGAGCCTGTTCGCGACCCTGCGGCGGCGCGCGCCGGATACCCGCCTGGATGCCCTGGCACCGCCGTGGGCCCGCGGGCTGATCGAGCGCATGCCCGAGGTCGACGAGGTCATCGACCTGCCGGTGGGGCACGGGCGGCTTCGCCCCGGCGTGCAGATGGCGGTGGCGCGCACCGTTCGCGCCCGGCGCTACCACCAGGCCATCGTCACCCGTCGGTCGCTGAAGTCGGCGCTGGTCCCCTTTCTCGCCGGGGTCCCCCGCCGGACGGGGGTGCTGGGCGAGTCGCGGCATTTCGTCGTGAACGACGTGCGCGCGATCGACGGCGGGTCGCATCCTTCGGCCGCCGTCCGGCTCGCGGCCCTCGGGATGGAGTCCGGAACGCACGTCGAACTCGACGACGTGCCGTGGCCGGCCCTGACGGTCGATGAGGGCCGAGGTGCCGCCCTCGAGACGTCGCTCGCCCTGGAGGGCGAAGGACTCGTCGTGGGGTTCGCGCCCGGCGCGGCATTCGGCCCCGCCAAGCGCTGGCCCCTCGAGCGCTGGGGACGGCTGGCGGGTCGCCTGGCGCAGCGGGGCTACCGCGTCTGGGTCTTCGGCTCCGAGTCCGAGGCGGCCGAGGGAGCCGCCATCGAAGCCGAAGGGGGGCACGCGGGTGGCGTCGCCAACCTGTGCGGGCGCACCTCCCTGGCCGATGCGGTCGACCTCATGGGACGATGCGATGTGGTGGTGTCGAACGACTCCGGGCTGATGCATGTGGCCGCGGCCAGCGGGGCCCGCGTCGTGGCGCTGTTCGGCTCGACGTCGCCGATCAATACGCCCCCGCTGGCGCGCGACGCCACGGTGATCTGGCGGCAACTCGACTGTAGTCCATGTTATGAACGGGAGTGTCCCCTCGGACATCTTCGTTGTCTGAGGGAAATCACGGTCGACGAAGTCGTCGCGGCCGTCGAAGCTGCGCCACCGTCGTCGGTTCCCTAGTGTAGTGTCGCCAAAGTCCTGATGCCGTTCGTGCGCGGAGGCATCCACGGGATGCGTCGTTGGAACTCCTTGCCGTAGCTATCGCTACGCCGCGTCGTTCCGCCTCGCCCCCGCGGCGCCTCCGCACCCTCGGCGGTC
>JANQNV010000179.1 GCA_028279425.1 Longimicrobiales bacterium
CGACGGGACCTCCTGAAGGGCATGGTGGCCACCGGTGTCGTCGCGGCCGGTTCGGGAGCGCTCCCGGCTGGCGAAGCGAACGCACACCCGGTCGACGGGCCCCTGGGCGATGCGTTGACGAATCCCTACGGCGGCATCCCGGGCGGGGGGATCAGCCTGCCGCCCTACTACCGACCGACACCGTCGGTGGTGTCCGCCGCCAACTACTTCCCACGCGTCGAAACCCTGGGCGCCGACGAGATGCGCATCTCGTTCCTGGGCTCGACCCCCTATCCGCCCCGCGAGGATCAGGCCGGCACGTGCATCATGGTGGAGCTCGGCAACGGCAAGCGCTTCTTCTTCGATTTCGGATCGGGATGCGTGCGCAATGTCATCGGAATGCAGGTGCCCGCCCAGCTGATCAGCGACATCTTCATCAGCCACCTCCACGTCGATCACTATGCAGATGTCCCGTACATCTATCCGTTCCGCGCCTGGTCGGGCGGCTACACGCCGTTGCGGATCCACGGCCCCTCGGGGCGAACGCCGGAGCTCGGCACGAAGGCGATGGTGGATGGCATGAAACAGATGCTGCGCTGGCACCTCGAGGCCTTCGACTGCTTTCCCATCGGGGACGGCTACGAGATCGAAGTCAACGAGTTCGACTACCGAAAGGAAGGCGGCGTCGTCCTGGACGAGGACGGCGTGGTCGTCCGCAGCTGGCCGAGAAGCCACGCGAAGGACGGCGCCGTGGGCTACCGGCTCGACTGGAACGATCTGAGCTTCGTCTGGACCAGCGACGGGCGCCCGGATGAGCTTTCTCTCGAATACGGCAAGGGCGTCGACGTGTTCGTGACCGAGTTGGCAGGGCAGGACGTGGGTCAGCTGATGCAGTACAAGTACGGCATTCCCCCACAGCTCTTCAACTACACCATCGACACCCACCACACCTCCCACTATGCCGTGGGCAAGATCTTCGCCGAGACCAACCCCCGTTTGGGCATGGTCACCCACTACGCAGCGGACGAGGACATCGATGCCGAGATGGTGGCCGGAGTCCGCGCCCATTGGCAGGGTCTGTTCCAGTTCGGCGTGGATGTGACCGTGATCAACGTCACGAAGGACGCGATCTGGTCGCGGGAAGCGGCCCTGCCCGGGAAGTCGGGGAACGTGCAGCCCTTCCCGGAGATGGTGGCCGCCGCCAAGCGCGCGGGCCAACCCGTCCCCAAGACCTTCGACTTCCCGAATCCCCGGATTCCGAGAGAGAGACAGCAGAACAAGAAGTACCGCGATATGGAGATCGAGCCGGCCGTCTACTACCCGAAACAGGTGCTCCGCGAGCAGCTCACCGAGTGGCCCAAGGACTTCTCCATCGACCTGTCCGGCCTGCTCGGCGACGAGAGCGACGACTAGCGCGTCATGGTGGAGCTGGGGTCGATCCGAGCCGTTCCCATCACGATTCTCACCGGCTTCCTGGGGGCGGGGAAGACCACGCTGTTGAACCGGATCCTGAGTGGTGACCACGGCCTGCGTGTCGCCGTCCTGGTGAACGACTTCGGCTCGATCAACGTCGACGCGGATCTCGTGGTCGGTGTCGAGGACGACGTGATGAGCCTCGCCAACGGCTGCATCTGCTGCTCGATCCGGGACGACTTGATCGACACCGTGGAGACGGTGCTCACCCGAGACGAGCGGCCGGAGTACATCCTCCTGGAAGCGAGCGGTGTATCGGACCCCTCGTCGATCGCATTGACCTTCACCGCCTGGAAATTCCGCGATCTCGTGCGGCTGGACAGCATCACCTGTCTCGTGGACGCCGAGCAGGTCTTCGCGGTACCCGAGCAGATGGAGCTCAAGCTCCGCCAGATGGCCTTCTCCGACATGATCGTGCTGAACAAGGTCGATCTCGTTTCTCGTGAGGAGGTCCAGCGAGTTCACGGATGGCTCGCGTCGCGGTTCAAGCGCTACCGACTCGTGGAGGCGGTGGACGCCGATGTTCCCCTCGACATCCTGTTGTCGGTAGGACGCTTCGCCGCCGCGCAGCTCGACGCAGCGGTTCCGGACGACCATCCCGGCGAGGACGCTGCGGGGTGCGCAGTGCACGAGCACGGGCATTCCGCTCGATTCAGTACGACGTCCTTCGAGACGGATCAGCCGGTCGATCTCGAGGATCTCCGGACGGCAGTGAAGCGGCTGCCCGGCGACATCTACCGCATGAAGGGGTTCGTGTGGAGCCGCGACGAGCCGGAGCACCGGATCGTCCTGCAGCTCGTCGGGAAGCGGGTGGACTTCGCGAAAGAGAAGCCCTGGGGTGATCGAACACCCTCGACCCGAGTGGTAGCGATTGGTGCGCCAGGGCGGGTGACGCGAGAGCTTCTGGAGGAGGTCTTCTCGCCCGGCGCTCGATGAGTCCACGGGGACTCACCCACGCGCGCGGTGTTTCTCGTACATCTGCACCCGGAATCCCGCAAAGTCGCGGAGCTCCCCTTTGTCCATCCCGATCTTCTCGAGCACACGTACCGATCCGAGGTTGTCGGGGAACACGCCCGCGATGATGCGCTCCAACGCGAGGTCGTGAAACCCGACGCGGAGACTCATCCGCGCGGTTTCGGTCGCGGCCCCGTCCCCCCACGCCAGACGCTCGATCGCGAACAGCACCTCGATGTCGTCGGAGTCGGGCCAGACCCTCAAGCCGCAATGTCCGAGCAGCCGGTGGTCGGTCTTGCGTTCGACGACCCAGGGGCCGAGACGATGTCGCTCCCAATGGTCCACGAGATTGGCGCGCGCACGGGGGATCGCGGCGTCCAGCGAGAGCGGGCCGGCCAGCGGGAGCGTGCGCGTGACCTCGGCGTCCCCGTAGATGCGCTCGCAATACGGTTCGAGGTCGTCTTCGACGGCCCGTCGCAGAACGAATCTCTCGGTCTCCACCCGCTCTCGGAGGCGCTGTGTCACGACCGAGAGGGTGCCGCACCGAGTGTCCCCCGCCCGTCTACGCACGGGGTGTTCGGCGACTCGCCGCCCGCGGTGGCGTAGACTCGGGCACTGTGGGTCCGTCCGCCGAATCCAAGACCGAGATCCTCGTCGTGGGTGCCAGCGTAGGCGGCGTGGCCGCCGCCTACGCGGCCCTTCGTCTCGGGCGTCGGGTCATTCTCACCGAGCCGACGGACTGGCCGGGGGGGCAGCTCACGGCTCAGATGGTGCCCCCCGACGAGCATCCCTGGATCGAACAGACCGGAAGCTCGGTCGCCTACCGCGAACTGAGACGGCGGGTTCGAGACTACTACCGAGCGCACTATCCCCTGCGTGCCGAGGTGCGGGCCAACCCCCTCCTCAACCCGGGGATGGGCGCGGTCGGGCGACTCTGCGCCGAACCGCGTGTCTTTCTCGCGGTGCTTCGGGACATGTTTGCGCCTTGGCTCGCCAACGGCCAGCTCGAGCTGTGGCTGGAACACACGCCGTGTGCGGCAACGGCCGTAGGCGATCGCATCGAGTCGGTCACGCTGCGCGACGAGTCGACCGGATTCGAGCGCGTCGTGACGGCGGATCTCTTCCTGGACGCCAGCGAGTTTGGCGACCTCCTCGAACTCGCCGAGGTCGAGCACGTCACGGGTGCGGAATCGAGGGCCGAGACGGGTGAGCTGCACGCACGACCCGAGGGTCCGGCCCCCGAGTCGCAGCAGGCGATCACCTGGTGCGCGGCGATCGAGTATCGCGAGGGAGAGGAGCACGTCATCGACAAGCCCGACGGCTACGAACGTTGGCGGGACCATCGCCCCACCCCCTGGGAGGGTCCGCTCTTCGGTTGGCGCTTCTATCATCCGGTGCGTCGCAGAGCGGAAGAGATGCCCCTGTTCAACGGGCCGACCGATTCCCCCAGGGCGGCCGACTGGTGGCACTACCGAAGGCTGCTGTTTCGGCAACAGTTCGAGTCCGGGTACCTCGCCAGCGACGTCACCGTGATCAACTGGCCGCAGAACGACTACTGGATGAACCCGCTCTGCGGGGTCTCCAAGGAGGCGCGGACCGGGGCGCTCGCCGAGGCGCGCGAACTCACACGATCCCTCGTCTACTGGTTGCAGACAGAAGCGCCGCGCCACGATGGAGGGATCGGCTATCCGGGCATCCGCCTGCGGCCCTCCGTGTCGGGGACACGCGACGGATTGGCGAAGCACGCCTATGTCCGCGAGAGCCGGCGTGTCCGTGCGATGGCGACGTTGACGGAACAGCCATATCGGTGTCGAGGCGCGGGAAGGTTTCGGGCGGGCGGAAGCGTTCTCCGACAGCGTCGCGGTCGGGTACTACAGAATCGATCTGCACTCGACGCCGCGAGAGCTTCTCTATCTCGACGTGCCTTGCTATCCGTTCCAGATCCCCGTCGGGTGCCTCGTTCCCGAGCGTGTGGAGAACCTCCTGCCGGCCTCCAAGAACCTCGGAGTCACGCACGTCACGAACGGGGCGACGCGCATGCACCCCACCGAGTGGATGGTCGGCGAAGCCGCGGGCGCCCTCGCGGTGTTCTCGCTGGAGCACCAGAAGCCGCCCCGCGCGCTCTGCGAATCGGCCGACCTGTGCAGCCAGTTCCAGAGGGTCCTCGCGAGAGACCTGGGCGTCGACCTCGAGTGGCCCACCTACGGGACGCACGAGAAACTGCTCATCGATTGGTGACATGAGCACGACCGGGGGCGTCAGGTTCGGGTCGTCTCGTCTTCGGATTCGAAGTTCGCGATCACCTTGCGCAGGGTCTCGTTCAGCCGGTTGATCTCGCCTTCGCTCACGTCGCGGAACGCGCGGGCGAATGCGTGGAACGCCTGGCGCTGCGCGACGATACGCTGCTTGCGCCCCAAGGCGGTCAGCCGCACTTCGGTCACACGTCGATCGGTGGGCCGCGCGCGGGTGCGCACCAGACCCTCGTCCTCCATCCGGTGGACGATCCGCGCCATGGTGGAGCGCTTGATGATGGCTTCGTCGGCCAGGTCGCCGACACTCTTCGAGAGGTCGCCGTGAAGCTGGCCCAGCACCCGCCAGCTCGGGACGTCGAGTCCGTGCTGCTTGAGATGGCGCTCGAGCATCCGCAGATAGCGGTCGTTGGCTCGCGTGATCCAGAAGAAGGGCCAACGGTGGAGCTCGAAGGCGGCGTCGGTCGGTTCGCGAAACCTCATCGCAGGTAGAGGCCCCCGTTCGCGTCCCAGGTCGCTCCGGTGACCGAGCCCGCCCGAGGCGAGACCAGGACGACGACGAGTTCGGCGATGAACTCCGGATCGCCCAGACGGCCGACCGGAATCGAACGGGTGAGCGCCTCGACGGTGTCGGCGGGGAGGAGCTCGTGGACCCGGGGAACGTCGAGCGGGCCCGGTGCGATGGCGTTGACCGTGACGCCCTGCGATGCGAGTTCTCGGGCGAAGACTTTGGTCAGCGTCACGATGCCGCCCTTGGACGCGGCGTAGTGGGCGCCGGTGGCGGTGCCTCCGGCCTGGCCGGCGAGCGAGGCGAGGTTGACGATGCGGCCGGCGCCGGTCTCCGCGAAGTGCTGCCCGAAGACCTGGCACCCGAGAAAGACCCCTCGCAGGTTCACGCGCACCACGTCGTCGAACTCCTCGGGAGAGATCTCGAAGAGCGGAGTCGCCAGGGTGACCGCGGCGTTGTTGATCAGGGCCGAGACCCCCCCGAAGGTCTCGACCGCCCGCGTGAGGGCGTCCACAAAACCGGACTTCTCCCGAACGTCGAGACGCAGCCCGCGGGCGGTGGCTCCGCTCGGGTCGAGGCCGCGCGCGATGTCCTCGGCCCGCCCCCCGTCGAGGTCCGTGACGAGTACGCGGTACCCCTCGCGGTGAAGACGCGTTGCGATCGTGTGTCCGAGGCCGCGTCCGGCGCCCGTCACTACGCTGGCCCCGGCGTCTCTCAAAGCAGGTAGGCGATCCCGGTCAAGCCGTCCTCGCTCCCGAGCAGCCGGACCACCTTTCGGGCGTAGACGAGCCGACCCTCGTCGCGGCGAAGCTCGATCTCGAGGTTCGCGGGGCGCAGCACGTGGCGTTCGCCGCGGTACTCCGCGAGAAGTTGCGAGGCGCGGAGCGACAGCGACTCCGCCGCGCCGCCCGTCGCGACGAAACGCGAGACCGTGCGAACCGTCGTCGCGGCCCCGCGCGCGGCCGCCGAGTGGGGGGACTGCAGACGCGCGACGCGCTTGCGGCGCATGTCCCCGTCGTCGTAGATGTAGTTGAGGGCGTCGGCGTGGTCGTCCACGTCCGACTCCACCGGAACGATGTAGAGCCCATCCGGTGCCCAGAGTTCCAGCCAGTCGTCGTAGGCGCGTCGGTCGAGCAGGTCGGCCTCGGCCCAGACGAACGCGGCCGCTTCGTCGAGAGCGATGCCAGCCGTCACGGGGTCATCATCCGTTGCCACATCCGGTAGGCCGCGCGCATCCCGGTTTCGGCGCTGACGTCGCCCTGGGAGCCCGGTCGACCCGCCTCGGCCGCGTCGCGGCCGCGGTTCAGCAGGATCCAGAGGTCGGGGCCTCCCCGGGCCCCGCGTTGCACCCGGTCCCATACCTCGGCGTCGTCCGTCGTCCCAAAGCCCATCGGCCCCTGGAAGTGTTCGTGCAGGCGGAGCCGCATCCGGTTGGCCGCCGGTGGGCCCTGCCCCCCCATGCCCAGGGCCACGTGTCGGATCTCGGTCTCCTCCACCGAGATGGGCCGCAGCACCCGGAAGAACGAGAGCGAGCACGCCAGGTTCGGGAACAGGTTCAGGTTGAACCCGGTGCCGCCCACCGCTCGGACGATACGACGCACCCGATCCTCGTCGTAGTCTCGGCGCAGCGTGTCGGCGAGACCGGCGAATCGATCGGGGATCGGCGCGTCGAGGTTCGATTCGAGGTCGACGAGCTCCGGGATCATCACCATCACGCTGTGGCCGTTCCCGAGGCTTCGCACGTACCCGTCCCCGCGGAGGAACGAGAACAGGTCCTCGGTCTGCGCGTCGAGCGAGTCGAGGAACGAGCGGTGGACGACGGGGAAGTGGTAGGCGTCGGTGGTGTTCTCGAGCTGGATCTTCCAGTTGCCGGGGAACCGAAAGCGATGCTCACCCGCCACCCGCACCGGAAACCCCGCACCCTGCTTCATGAAGAGATCGATCCAACCCGCCGCGTCGCCCAGGAACTCGCGCAGCGATTCGCCTTCGCGCGCAAAGGTGGCGAAGACGAGACCCGCGTAGGTCTCCACCCGCAGCGATCGCAGCGGGTAGTCCTCCTTCTTGAAGTCGGGCCCATAGCTGTCGGGGTAGGGCACCCCGCGGAGGTCCCCCCGCAAGCCGTACACCCAACCGTGATAGGGACAGGGAAAGTTCTTGGCGTTGCCCCGCCGGTCGCTGCACAGAGCGGCCGAGCGGTGTCGACAGCGATTGACGTGGACCTGGATCTCGCCATCGCGGTCGCGGTTGACGATCACGGGCTGGAGCCCCACGTGTGTCGTGAGGTAGTCGCCGGGGTCGGGGATCTCCGACTCGTGCGCCACCCACACCCAGGTCCGGTAGAAGATCCGCTCCATCTCCGTGTCGAAGATCTCGGGATCCGTGTAGAGCGAGGTATGCGCGCGATCCCCCTGGAAGAGGTCGGGGATATCGGTCATCGGTCCTCCAGCGAGCCGCGCCCCGGGACGGGGAGCGACGCCTCGATCTCCCAGCCCCGCTCCACCGGCCGCGAAAAGAGGTTCTCGGTGGCGAAACGCTCGATACGCCAGGTCGCCTGGTCGCGGCGAAACACGACGCGAAGACGCGCGGCGAGCAGAAACGACGACCCGTCTCGGAAGGTCGGGGTCTGCAACATCACCCAGCTGCCCCGCGCGCGCGACCCCCGCACCTCGAGCTGCTCGCTCGTGAGGAAGTGGGCGTTGCTTCCGAAGTGGGGCTCCGGCTCGCGGTAGCTGTTGAGGAAGGCGACGATCGCGTCGCGCCCCCGGTGGCCGCCGAAGGCATCGCCGTATCTCCCGCCCCGGCCCTCCCACACCGCATCCTCACAAAAGAGCGCGCCGAGCTCTTCCATGTCGGTGTCCGCGTCGAGGTGGTCGCAGAGCTCCATGTAGCGGGACAGGACGTCCCGGCAGTGGCTCTCTCCCTCGAGCGCCGCGACGCGCTCGCGGAGCTCGCGGAGTTCGTTCGCCTCGCTCATCTCGCGCTCATCCCCTTTCGCGGTGGGGGCGGAACCAGGGGACGACCCAGACGCGCCTCGACGGAGAGGTACTTCCAGAGTCGATGCCCGCTCTCGCCGACGGGTGTGGTGCGAAACAGGTTGCACGCGGCGCTGGCGGTCTCGCGATCCGGGAGGTCCGCGAGCACGTAGGCGGTGGGAAACCCCGCTGCGGAACTCCCCACCATGGTCTCGTCGTCGTCCAGGGTGCCGAGGATCTCGACACCGGGGAGCGCAGCGATCCCCGCCATCATGTCTCCCACGGCCTGCCAGACCTCGCCCGTCTCGTCGCTCGGTAGATCGAAGAAATTCTGACCGACGGTGATGCAGAAGAGGGTGCGGACGGAATCGGCCACGGCGATCTCCTTTCGCGCTAGGGAAATCCGGGTGCGGGCGGGTGCCCCGCGAGGATCTTCCCCGCCGAGAGGAAGGACCCCTCGGCGATGAACGCGTGTTGCGCCACCACCGCCGCGTCCGCGACGTAGCGCGACAGCGGGTTGTGCTCGTAGATCCCGATGGTGCCGCACACTTGGAAGCAGCCTCGCGCCACCTGCGCGCCGACCCGCGCCGCGTGGGTCGACGCGAGACGCAGGTCGACCGTCTCCTCTTGGGTGGCCGGGTCACCGCCCCGGAGCCTCACCCACGCGTTCTCGGTGACCTCGTAGAACCACGCCCGCGCCGATCGCAGCGCCGCCTCCATCTCGCCCAGACGCAGGTGGGCGTGGGGGCGATCGGCCAGGGGCGGCGCGCCGGTGATCGAGGGGGCGCTCCCGGCCTCGTCGACCACGTAGTCGATCGCGGCCTGGGCAACGCCCAGCCCACACACCGCGAGGACCTGGGAGGCCATCGCGAGTGTGGGGTAGCGATAGGCCGGCGTGTCGAGGCTCGGCGGCGAGCCGCGGACGAAGGTCCAGCGCCGGGGGACGACCACGTCCTCGACCACCAGGGCG
>JANQNV010000180.1 GCA_028279425.1 Longimicrobiales bacterium
TTGCCCACGCCGGTTTCGCCCAGGACGAGCACCGTGGTCGGCACCGAAGCGAGTCGGCGCGCCAGGTTGAACACGTCGACCATCGCCGGATCGGCGACCACGACCCCGCCGGCGGCATCGGTGATCGGCGGGCTCGAATCTCGATCCTTTTCCCAAGGTGCCGCGAGACCTTCGAACACCGCCACCACCGCGTCGACTCCGCCCACGCGGATCACGTCTCCCGCGCCCACCACGACCGAGGACCGGACGTGCTTCTGCTCGTTGACCTTGGTGCCGTTGCGGCTTCCGAGGTCTTCGACGGTCAAGGTGCTGCCGTCGCGACGGAGCGTGGCGTGGTTGCGCGACACGCGAGGTTCGTCGATGTGGATCGTCGAGTCGGCGGAGCGCCCAAAGGTGACGTGAGTCTGATCGGCGACCTCGAGCACGCGGACGGTGCCCCCTTCGTGTACGACCAGGTAAACGCGCAGCTCGGCGACTGCCCCACCGGGTGTCGTGGGGACGCTGGTTCCGTCGAAGGCCGTCGACTCGTCGACGCTCTTGGAACGCGGCCCGTTCGACACACCTTTTCATCTCACTCTCGGAGCGGCTCAGCAACTGCTCTGGCGGCGTTTCGGCCGGAAATTTCGGCCTCGTGCTACGGTACCGATGCGATGCGGCGAGCCCTGTTGGCGGTTGGGGTGGCCACCAGTCTCG
This sequence comes from Longimicrobiales bacterium, assembly GCA_028279425.1. GTDB lineage: Bacteria > Gemmatimonadota > Gemmatimonadetes > Longimicrobiales > Gaopeijiaceae > Gaopeijia. Next base: position 694 of record JANQNV010000180.1, read on the forward strand.
TCGCCGCGTCGGCGGGCGCGAACCCCGATGAGGCGCAGGAGCTCTTCGATCGGGGGCTCGAGGACATGCTGGCCGGTCGGTACGCCACCGGCTGCCCGCTGATCGAGCGGAGCTACGTCATGGACCCCCGACTCGGCTCGGTGTTCACGCTGGCCGAGTGCTTCGCGCGCGCGGGCAAGGTGGCGTCGGCCTATGCGCGCTACGGGGAGTTTTTGGTGCTCTACGCCAGCTTGCCCGCCGAAGGGCGGAACGAGGAGCAGCAAGAGCGCGCCAAGATCTCGACGGCCGAGCGGGAGCGGCTCGCGGGCACCGTGCCGAAGTTGACGGTGACGCTGGCCCGCGGAGCGCCGGAGGGGACCGCCGTCGAGGTCGATGGGGTCGACGTTGCCCCGGACGAGCTGGGGCAGGGCCGGTCGGTGGACCCCGGGGAGCATGTCGTGGTCGCCCGTGCGCCTTCGGGGGACCGAGTCGAGCAGCGCGTGATCGTGGGGCTGGGGGAGTCGAAAGCGGTCGAGCTGACCTTCTTGGAGCATGGGAAAGAGCCCGCTGGAGCGCCCCCCCTTCGACCCATCCAGCCGGCGACCGATCCGGTCGCGCCGTCGTCGGA
>JANQNV010000186.1 GCA_028279425.1 Longimicrobiales bacterium
CTTGCCGTAGCTATCGCTACGCCGCGTCGTTCCGCCTCGCCCCCGCGGCGCCTCCGCACCCTCGGCGGTCACCAGACTTTGGCGACACTACACTAGGTGATCCACCCCGAGGTCGCCGCGACGCGCCACTCGTCGTCGACGCGCACGAGCCAGACCCCTTCGCCGCCCGCGTATCCCTCCGGGGCTGCGTCGGGTTCCCGCTCGAACCACGCCGACCACTCCCATCGGATGCGGAGGAGGTCCCCCACGCGCTGGGCCGGCTCGAACCGGACCAGGACTCCGCCCTCCCGCAGGTCGCGATCCGCCCAGCTGGCCGAGTCGGTGGCCGCGAACGGATGTCCGTCGAGGACGTCCTCGCCCAGACCGGTCTCGAGGACGAAGACGGGCACGTCTCGAGCGCCATGAAAGCCCTGCCCGGGACGGAGCGTGAACCCCTCGTCGGCGATCGCGGGCCAGGGCATGCTCCCTTCGTTGGCCATGGAGTCCAGCACGACCCGCATGAAGGGGGCGGCCTCGGCCGCCGAAAGGGTGTCGGTCTCGGCGCGGCGACGACGCAATGCGCGCCGCGCCGAAGCGATTCGACCCGGCGCGCCGGAGCGCAGATCCGCCGCGATCTCGTCGGGGGTCGACTCCGCGAGCCGGCCACTGCCACGCAGGATCGTGCCGATGACCAACCGTGCGGAATCGCCGACGAGGTCCGGCCAGCGGCGCTCGAGGTCGGCGAGCGGGTCTCGGCCGGTCCGGGCCTCGTAGAAGCGGAACGGGGTCCTACCGCTGCCCTCGAAGCGCACCTCGCCCCCCATCCACTCTAGCCAGGTGCGCCAATCGGCGCCGTCCTCGGGCGCAGGGAGGCCCGAGGCGGCCCCCCACCGGGCACCGACGCCGAGGCCATCGGCGACGGCTCGGTCGACGATGCGCGAGCCGCTCTCCTGCAGTCTCAGCAGCTCGGTCCAATGCTCGGCGGGCTGCTCGGCGAAGCGCCAGGCGGTCGCCACCTCGCGAAGTCGGGGTTCCGGCGACGACTCCATATCGGCCCGGATTGCGTCGCAGGCGGTGCTGGGCGCGCAGAAGGTGTTGCGCCCGTTGGAGTGCATCGAGGCGTCCGAGGCGTGGATTCGGTTGACCAGGTCGATGTACGAGGCGTGCAGCCCAAGGTGCCATCGCCACGCCTTGCCGGGGTCGTGGAAGAACGGTGCGACCGCCCGCCAATCGTCGAGACCGAGAGGCTCGTCGCGGGCGCCGGCGCCCAGAATCCGCCGCACGACAAGCGTCGAGTCACCGGTGGCGAGCCGCCTCGCGGCGAGCGTATCGAGAAACACGTCGCGTCCCCCACCCTGGGCTGCCCACAGGCGCCGCTCGAGCTCTTCTCGGCGTTCGACATCATCTTCGGCAGCCGCCCAGGCGGCCCAGAGCGAATCGAGGGTGGCGCGGGGCGGTGGGGGAGGACGGTCCCCGCGGTCGGGGGCGCCCAACATTCCACCGCTCGCTCGACGGCTCTCGGCCATGCGTTGCGCCTGCTCGGCCTCCCATGTGGTCGAGTCGAAGGCCGCGAACGTCCGGATACGCTCGAACGAAGCGGGCCCCCGGAAGCGCCTTCCGTCCTGCATCACGAGGGTGCTCGTGCCGGAAAGACGGATGGTATCGGCGCCGGCGGCCCGGATGCCCCGCACCGTGTCGACTACGATCCGCCCGACGATACGGCCCGTGCCCTCGCGTTCGATGAACTTGGGGGCCGTGTGCGCCGGGTCCCAGCTTCTCTGAACCAGCTCGTACGCGACGTCGCCCTCCACGTCGGCGACGGGCCATCGCTCGCCGTTGGCCAGGACGGTGTCGCCCGCGGCCGTCAAGCGCCAGGCGATCTCCAGGGACTCCCGTTCCGATCCGCGGCTCGCATCGATCCGGGTGCGTTCCGACCAGGTGAGCCCGGGTGTGATGGCTCGTCCCGGCAAGGGCAGTGGTACCTCGAACAGCCGCGTTTCGATGAGTGAGGGGCGGGCCGCGGACAGGAGTTGACCTTCCCCGAGCATCCCGGAGGCGACGCCCCGCGTGGTCGGCGTCCGAGCCGGTCCATAGCTGACCAGCCCCGGCCGGGCGCTCAGGAGCATCGGCACGTTGCGGTCGTCGGTGGTGATGCTGCCCTGCGGTCCGCCGCGATCGAAGGTGAACGACGCGCCCGTGTTGCGCCGACCTGGCCGATGACGGAGTTGGAAATGGTCCCGATGTTGCCCGAATCCCACCGATGCCGCCGGCACGGCCGAATGCACCCAACGACTACGGGTGGTCACTTCGAGCACGTGAAGAGGGGGTGGTGCGAATGGGCTGGCTTGTGCCGCCGCGAGACCGGCCGGCGCACCGTGCCACACCAGAGGGGCGAGCGCGACGATCCACGGGGCGACCCCCGGCATGCGGCTAAGGCGTGGTCGGTGCATGGTTCTCCATACCGTTTCGCCGGCCGAGAGTTACGCGACGGCCGGTTGGCTCGCCACCCGCGGGTTTCACGACGGCCCGCCCGCCTGCCCCCCGTTTGAAGATTCCGGCGGGCTCGCCGTATTCTGAGGCGAGGATCACCCTTCTTGCCAACGCTGTGGAGGAATTCGATGGCGGGTTCGCTCTCCAACTCGTGGTCGCTGGTGAAGGCCAGCGCCGGCGTCCTGAAGCTCGACAAGGAGTTGCTCGTGTTTCCCCTGATGTCGGGGATCGCGACGATTCTGGTCACGTTGAGCTTCATCGCACCGCTCGCGTGGACGGGCGGCTGGCAGATCTTCGCCGAGAGCGAGGGTCTCAGCTATCTGGGCACCGTGGTCGCCTTCCTGTTCTACATGGTGCAGTACACGGTGATCTTCTTCTTCAATTCGGCGCTGGTCGGGGCCGCGATGATCCGGCTCGAAGGAGGGGACCCGACGGTGTCCGACGGGATGAGCATCGCCATGGACCGGCTGCCGTCGATTCTCGGCTATGCGGTCATCGCAGCGACGGTGGGGATGGTCCTCCGGGCCATTGCGGAGCGCGTCGGCTTCATCGGCCGGATCGTGGTCGGACTCGTCGGGATGAGCTGGACCGTGGCCACCTATCTCACGGTGCCCGTACTGGTGTCCAAGGACGTCGGCCCCATCGATGCGGTGAAGGAGAGCGCCGCCCTGTTCAAGCGCACCTGGGGTGAGCAGATGGTCGCGAGCTTCGGGATCGGCTTCGCCGTCTTCCTCATGGGGCTCTCGTGGACGGTGTTCTTCGTGCTCGCCCTCGTGCTCGTGTCTCAGCTGGGCCTCGCGGCCCCGGTAATCGCGATCGTCGCCACGGGTGTCATGGGCTACGTGTTGCTCGGTCTCGTCGCCTCGGCGCTCCAGGGCATCTACACCGCGGCCCTGTACCAGCACGCGGCGGGCGGGCATGTCGAGGGCTTCGATGCCACCATGCTCCGCGGTGCGTTCCGGGCGCCCAAGGGGTTCGGGCGCCGCTAGCGGACCGCTACCTTCGAAGCCGCCCGTTCCACCCAGACCCACGCATCGCCATGGCCAAGACGAGTTCGTTCGACGTGTCCACCGGGGTCGATCTCCAGGAAGTCGACAACGCCGTGAATCAGGCGCGGAAGGAGATCGCGACCCGATACGACTTCAAGAACACCGACTGCACCCTCGACTTCGATCGCGCTGCCGCCGCCATCAAGCTCGAGGCCGACGACGAGTACCGCCTTGGGCAGCTCCTCCAGGTGTTGCGCGAGAAGCTCACGCGACGAGGGGTGCCGATCAAGAATCTCGACGAGGGCACGCCGGAGGTCGGTACGCTGGGTCGCGGGCGACAGACCGTGGGGCTCAAGCAGGGCATCGATCAGGACACGGCCAAGAAGATCGTGAAGGCGGTGAAGGACCAGAAGTACAAGAAGGTCCAGGTCGCGACCCAGGGCGAAGAGCTGCGGGTGAGCTCGCCGTCGCGCGATCAGCTCCAGGAGGTGATGGCGTTTCTGAAGGCCGGCGACTGGGGCGTCGATCTGCAGTTCGGCAACTACCGCTAGTCCGCAGGGCATGGGTGCGGCGCAGGTTCAGGTATTCGGCACCAAGGGGTGCAGGAACACCCGCAAAGCGGAGCGCTTCTTCAAGGAGCGCCGCATCAAGATCCACTTCGTCGATCTGAAGCAGCGCGCGGCGTCGAAGGGGGAGCTACGACGCTTCGCACAGAAGTTCGGAGTGGACGCGCTCATCGACCGCGATTCGAAGCGGTTCCGATCTCTCGGGTTGCACCAGGCCCACTACGGGGAGGACCGGTGGCTCGAGATCCTCGCCGACGAACCGCTCGTGCTCCGGACCCCCCTCGTGCGCCACGGCAACCAGCTCACCATCGGCCACGCCGAGGACAGCTGGCGCGACTGGGCCTGACCCGGGCAGGCCCCGCGCGCGGCCCCCGCTTCAGCCGATCGGCCCCCGCCTCGGCTGATCGGATCCCGCCTCGGCCGATCGGGCCCCGCCTCAGCTGATGGGTCGCCGCTTCGGGAGCAGCCGGACGCTCCACAGCCCGGAGTTCGTGTCGCTGAAGAAGATGTGACCCTTGAAGGGCTGGGCGCCCCAGACCATGGTCGCATTGGCCGTGTAGCCCTCGGGGTGGGCCGACTTGAAGACGGCCATCTCGCGGCCCTGGGTGTAGAGGTTGCCCATGAGCTCGCCACTGACGTCGACCGTGCGAACTCCTCCCTCGTAGTACGCCGCGTACAGCACGTCGTCTTCGATCCAGAAGTTGTGGGTCCCGAACTCGCTGACCTCGTAGCGTGCAACCATCTCGGGGGACTCCGGGTCGGTGAAGTCGATCACCTGGATGTAGCCCGTCGTGGTGAGGGGGATTCCCCCGAGACCCGTCTCCGGGTCGTACTGGCTCGAATAGCTTCCCATGCTGCGCGGGTAACCCGCCCACGCCAAGCCGCTCCGATTCATGATCTCGTCGCCCGCGAAGAGATACATCTTCCCGGCGGACTCCGAGTAATAGGGGAAGATCGCGTGCGTCGCCCCGGTGGGTAGCGGGAACGAGGTGACGTAGACCGGATCGTCGATCGAGCCACCCCAGCGGCCGTTCCCGACGTCGACCACCACGATGCCTGTCCCCCATTCGGCCGAGTAGGCGATGCCGTCGTACACCCACACGTCGTGGATGCGGGAGTTCGGGTGGTCGTACTCGCTCACGTAGGTGGGCGCGTAGATGTCGGTCACATCGAGGATCATGTACTTGTCGCCGTTCGAGAGGGCGAACAGGTAGTCGTCGGTGGCGAACATGTTGTGGACCCCGCCCGTGAGCCCTTCGTCGAACGTGCTCGCCACCCGCAGCTCGGGCAGGTGCGCCAGGTCGACCAGCACGACGCCGTTGCGACGGTCCGAGGCGCCCTCCCGCGAGATCGCGGCGTAGCGTCCGTCCGGACTGACCTTCACGTCGTTGACGGTCCGCCCGTTCACCTGGAGCGAGTCCACCTTGACCGGGTTGGCGGGGTCGGTCACGTCGAACAAGAAGGTGTGGCCGTCGGCGACCTTCGATCCGGTCAGCGCGTAGTCGCGCCCATTTTGACCCTCGAACACCCAGAGGTCGGTCGTCCGATAGTTCTGCGTTAGGCCGTGCCCGACGACCTCGAGCTCCCGAACGACGTCACGAGGCTCGGCCCGAATCGAGGTGCGTGCGGTCAGGGGTCCTGCCGAGGCGACCACCGTGTACAACCCCGGCACGTCGGCCACGAAGGCACCGTCACGGATCTGGCCGCCGGCTGCGCCGCCGGTGAAGGTCGTGTCGGCCACCTCGAGGGACTGCGTCCAGCTGACCGGCAGATCGTCGATCGTGCGCCCCGAGGCGTCGGTCGCCACGGCCGTCCAACGCACGACGTCTCCGGTACGGGTGGCGTCGGCAGACGACGGCCCTCCTTCGAGTCTCAGGGCCGTGGCCGGGAACGCCTCGACGCTGAAGGGCATCGCGCCCTCCACCCCTTCGGCCTGCGCCTCGATGCTTACCGACCCGGGCGAGTGGGCCGTCACGGATCCGAAGGGATCGACACTCGCGACCGCCGGGTCGCTGCTGGACCACTCGAACCGCATCTCGGGGCGGACCGATCCGTCGCCGTGGCGGGCGACCGCGTCGAGTCGGAGCGTGGTCCCCGCGTAGAGACGGCCGTCGTCGGCCGCGGCGACCTCGACCGAGGCGATTGCCGGGTAGTCGACCGTCACCGGCACCTCGAGAGTGAGCGGCTCCTGGCCGTCTCGCGCCAGCGTCGCGAAGACCTGATGCAGACCTGCCTCCAGCCCTTCGACCTGGTCGTCGGCCCAACGAAGGGCCCCCCTCGCCGCAACGACCCGGATCGCGGCCCCGGGAATCGGGGCGCCCGCCGCATCGACCGCCACGATCTCCAGCGCCGCGCTTTCGCCCTGTACCACCTGCACACGCTCGGGGCGGGCTTCGAGCCGCACGGCTCCGGTTTGCGCGCTCAGCTCGCTGGAACCGCCCGCGGCGACCAACAGGCCGGTGAGGGCGAGGGCGAATCGTGTTGCGGACGTGGTGAAGGAGGGGCGTGCGATCATCGTGGGCTCCGAAAGAAGGGCAGGCGGCGGGAAGATAGAGGGCGGCGTGCGCGCGCGCATCGAAAGAGCCCGCCGGTCAGGGCGCCTGGCCCTCGCCCATCTCGTCGCCCGCGAGCGGCTCGGCGACCACTGCGATGGTGCGCCCGTCGGGCGCCACCGCGAGGCGCGACACCTGCTGGCCGACGACTCCGAAGTCGCCGACGGCCGTCCACTCGTCGTCGAGCCAGGCCCAGATCATCGAGCCGGACCCCTGGAGGAGGGTCCCGTTGGGCATCCACGCGTGGAACTCCCCGCCCTCGACGGCCGGCGCCACGTCGGAGGCGCGGTCAGCGTCGAGGTCCCAGATGCGGATGGTGGACGATCCATCGCCGGACTGCTGGGCGAAGCTGATGGCTCGACGGTCGGGGACGGACTGGAGCGACCGGCCGATGTTTTCGGCCACGGTGCGCACCTCGCCCGTCGACACGTTGGCGATCTGGAGGGTCGAGGGATCTCCGAGCACGAAGAGCGCGACGTGTTCGGCGTCGAACCACGCGTGATAGCCCACCGGTTGCACGTCCTCGAGGAGCACACGGGAGCGCGAGCCGTCCAGATCGACCGCCCAGAGCCGCTGGGTGGAGTCCGCCTCCACCCGGATCATGCTGATGCCCAGACTCTGGGGCATGACCGTGGGCGAGTACTCGCTCTCATCCGCCGTCATCGTGACCCGGTGCTTCGTATCGGTGCCGCGGTCCCAGCGCCACACGTCGGTCCGCACTCCTTCCTGCTGCACGAAGTAGAGGGTGCCGTCGTTGCCGAAGAAGGGCTGATTGTCATAGCCCGGCCGACTCGTCAGGTCGCGGGGTTCATCGATGACGAACCCTCCGCCCACCACGTCGAAGATCTCGGCCAGCCAGATGTCGTTGCCGTCGGGGACGCCCTGGACGACATCGTCCGGGATCGGGGCGCCACCTTCGGATGACGCCCCCGGGTCGTCCGAACCCCCACAGGCCACGGCGAACAGGAGGGGAAGGCCGAAGAGGCGGCGGGCACGCGTCATGTAGGGCACTCCGGAGGAGAGTGAGGTGAAATCGTCACGGACGTTCCGACACAGTCGTTGTTGATACGGGCGGGCGGCGCGGAGGATCCCTTCAAGGTTCAGGACTCGACGATGGCCAGATTTCCAGCGGGACGTAGTCGCGCACGCACTCTGGTGGCCGTGTCTGCCGTGGTTCTCGTGGCGCTCCTCTCGGCGGCGTGTTCGACGTCCGAGGCGACGGGGCCCGACTCCCCGGTGGTCGGCTCGTGGATCTGGGTACGGACGACCGGGGGGTTGATCCCGACCGATCGCACGCCCGCGACCGAAGGCTACGCGCGGACGTTGGTCTTCGGCACGACCGGTGTAGCTCGTTTGCTCCAGGACGGATCCGAGATCGGCCGCGTCGACTACGAGGTGACGGTCGGCGCCGTCGGCGCCCCCTACGAAGGAGTCCCGATCATCCGGTATTCGGAGCCGCTCGTGGGGTTCGCCGAGCAGGCCTACGACTTCGTCGGTCCGGACTCTCTCGTGCTGCGAGACGGGTGTTGCGACGGTTTCGACTATCACTACGCCCGGGGTGGCTCGTGAGGGGCGGCCGGACGACGTCTGTCGTGTCGGCGCTGTTTCTCGTGTTCGGCGCGGCTGCATGTGGCATCGTCGAGACGACGGCGACGCAGGGCGGGAGCGACCTCGAGTCGGCTCGGGCCCTCTGGCGTCAGGCGGCCATCGACGACTACGACCTCGCCATGACACGCCGGTGCTTCTGCGCCTTCGTAGGAGAGGTGACGGTGCAGGTGCGCGGAGGGGTGCGGACGGCGACCGTTGTGGCTGAGGACATCTCTCTGCCCCTCACGCCCGCCTTCGAGCAGTCGTATCCGACCGTCGACGGCCTGTTCGCCTTGATCGACGAGGCCATCGCCGACGGCGTGCACGAATTGCGCGTGACCTACCACCCCGTACTGGGATACCCGACCCTGGTGAGCGTGGACCGTCGTCGACAGGTGGACGACGACGAGGTGGCCTACGAGGCGCATCTCGACCCGGTGGGGTAACCTCGCGCCCTCCTTGGTGTAAAGCGCGAGCTCCGTATATTCGTGAGCTTCGTCTGGGCACCCGGTGTCCGAGCGGTCCCCTCCACCCCCGACCCCGATCCGCACTCTCTCTCCCGACCCGGCGGCGTTCGCGGCGGACCCATCCGGCGGAATGCAGCTGGTCAGCGCCACCGTTCCGGTCCAGGGACTTCTCCCCTGGGACTTCTTGCGCCGCGGTGCGCCGGGGGCCCGTGGGTTCTGGGCCCGAGGAGAGCGGTGGGTGGCCCACCGAGGCGTCGAGGCCGCCATCGTGGCCGCAGGGGCGCACCGGTTCGATCGGGTGCGCGAGGCCGCGGCGCGACTTCCCGGGGCATCGGACGACATCCGGGTTCGTCTCTACGGCGGATTCGCCTTTCGGGCCGACCATCGCCCGGGGGATGCATGGGAGGGGTTCCCGTCGGCCTGCTTCCATCTGCCGCGGATGGAGCTGACCGGCGATTCCTCGGGCGAGGGTCGCCTGCGCCTCCAGGCGATCGTCTCGCCCGCCGCCGCCGCCGCCCGCCGCGAGGAGTTGGAGTCGGAGGTGCGAGAGCTCGCAGGGGAGCTCGCACGAAGCCAGGCGAGCCGTCCCAGCCCGGTGGTCGCAAAGACGGGGGGGAGGCTCGTCGCCACCGATCGCGAGGCGTGGAACGCGGCCGTGGAGGCCATCCTCGACGCGATCGAACAGGGGGGGCTCACCAAGGCCGTGCTGGCTCGCACCCTCGACGTGATCCTCGAGGAGGCGGTCGGTCCCGTGGAGCTGACCGAGACCCTCTTCCGTCGGAACCCAGGCACGCACCTCTTCCTCTTCGAGCCGGCGGCGGGTCGGGCCCTGCTCGGAGCGGCCCCGGAGGCGTTGGCCACGGTGCGGCGAGGGGTCTTCCATGCGACGGCGGTGGCGGGCTCGGTGGGGGTGGGCTCGGGCCGAGCGGAGCGCGAGGTGTTGGCTGCCCACCTGCTGTCGAGTGAGAAGGACCGCGCGGAGCATCGCCTCGTGGTCGACGACATGGTGGCTCGACTCGCGGCGGTCGCGACCGACGTTCGCGCGGCCGACGAACCCCACGTCTTGAGTCTCGCCCGCATTCAGCACCTCGAGACCGAGGTGAGAGCGCGGGTCTCGGGCGGGCGCCACGTGCTCGACATGGTGGCCGCTCTCCACCCGACGCCGGCGGTATGCGGCGTCCCGCAGGAGGTCGCACTCGACCTTCTCGACTCGCAGGAGCCGTTCGAGCGCGGATGGTATGCCGGTCCGGTCGGCTGGTTCACCATCGACGGTGACGGGCACTTCGTACCGGCCCTGCGCACGGCCGTGGGCACGGGAGGCGAGTGGCGCCTCTTCGCCGGCGCGGGAATCGTGCGTGGCTCCAGGGCCGAGGGCGAGTGGGACGAGACGTCGATCAAGTTCCAGCCGGTGTTGCGGGCCCTGGAGGCCCGGGGCGGACGCTTGCCCAGGGTGGAGGAGGCGTGAACCCGGCCACGGCCCACGCTCGCATTCTCGTCGATGAGCTCGTACGGGCGGGGATCCGGGACGTGTGTATCGCGCCGGGCTCGCGTTCGACACCCATCGTTCTCGCCGCCGCTCGCCGCCCGGACGAGCTGCACCTGCGTGTGTTCCTCGACGAACGTTCCGCGGCCTTCTTCGCGCTCGGGATCGGCAAGGGCGCAGGACGTCCAGCGGCGGTGCTGACCACATCGGGAACGGCGGTCGCCAACCTTCTGCCCGCCGTGATCGAGGCGGCGTGGTCGGAGACCCCCCTGATCGTGTTGACCGCCGATCGCCCGGTTCGCTTGAGGCACTCGGATGCCAATCAGGTCGTGGTGCAGCGCGGCATCTTCTCGTCGTATCCCGTGCTCGAGCTCGAGCTCCCCGAGCCGACGGAAGGCGTTGCGCCGGCCCGCCACCTCCGGAGCACCGTGTCGCGCGCGGTCGCGGCGTCGATCGGCCTCCCGGCGGGGCCCGTGCACCTCAATGTGCCCTACGACAAGCCGCTGGAGCCGGGCCCCGCGTCGAGAGGTTTCGGTGCCGAGCACGAGAAGGCAACCGGGAGGGAGCTCGAGTCGAGCGCATGGGCCGGCCGCGCCGATGGGCGCCCCTGGACGGCGGTCACGGAGCGCCGGCCGAGTGCCACCCCGGTCGAACTGGAACGACTCGCGACGCGCCTGGGCGGCCGACGCGGCGTGGTCGTGGCGGGCCCTCATCCCGAGGCCGATCGACTCGGGCCCGTGCTTCAGGCCTTCGCGGGTGCGTGGAGTGTCCCGCTCCTCGCCGATCCCCTCAGCGGCGGGAGGTACGGGTCGACGGCGGGCGCGGTCGTGCCCTCGTCGTACGACCTGTTCCTCCGGGATTCCGAGGTGGGGCAGGCACTTCGGCCCGAGGTGGTCGTGCGGGTCGGGGCGGCTCCCACCTCGGCCTCGCTGATGGACTGGCTCGACGGCGCCGACGGCGCGGAGACCGTGGTCATCGACGCGGGTCGGCGCTGGAAGGATCATCGCGGCTTCGCCGCCGACATGGTCCAGGCGTGCCCGGTCGACACGCTTCGGCGCCTCGCCGAACGAGGGCTCGACTCCGCCGCTCCGGAGTGGTCCCGCAGGTGGAGTACCGCCGACGCCGCCGCCCGGGCAGCCTCGCTCGACGCTCCGCTTCACGAGGGTCACTACGCCCGCGCCGTGGTTCAGGCGCTACCGGACGGCACGGCCCTGTTCGTATCGAGCTCCATGCCGGTGCGCGACGTCGACGCCTTCGGCGGCTCTCGCCCACACGCTGTGTCGGTGGTGGGAAATCGGGGTGCGAGTGGCATCGACGGCATCGTGTCGACGGCGTTGGGTATGTCGTGCGGACGTGGCCGCACCGTGGTCGCCTTGATCGGCGACCTCGCTTTTCTCCACGACGTCAATGGCTTCCTCGCGGCCCGTGAGTCCGATGCGCACGTGGTCTTCGTGGTCGTCAACAACGACGGGGGCGGGATCTTCCACATGCTCCCGATCCGGGAGCACGAACCGGCCTTCACACCCTATTTCGCCACGCCCCACGGGGTCGCTCTGGAGCACGGCGCCGCCCTGTACGGAGTGGAGCACCGCGCGGTGTTGCCCGACGACCTCGGCTCCGCGGTCGGTGAGGCGGTGCGGGCGGGACGCACGGTGGTCCTCGAGGTGGCATCGGATCGCGAGTCGAACCGGACCGGCCATCGGGCGTCGATCGAGCGCGCGGCCAGCGCGGCTCGGGCCGCTCTCCTGAACCCGGCCTGACGCCGGACCTACTCGGGCGCCAGGCGCGTCGAGGCGCGACGGAACCAGAGTAGCGGTCGACGATCGGGCTCGTCCGCGCCGTCGACGACCTCTCCGAGCACGAGGCGACCTCCTCCCTCGACCGGCACCAGCGCCGCCACGCGACAGACGAGCCGGACGAGCGCATTTTCGACGATCGGCGGGCCGTCCACCGGAAACGGCGAGGGGCCCACGGGATACGGATCGGCGAATCGCTGCGCGAGGCCGGCCTGCTCGTCGTGGAGGAGGCTGACCGTGTACTCCGTCCCGGGGTCGAGGAAGGGGAGGGTTTGAGCGTTCGGCCCGAGCGAGGCCAGCACGCGCGGGGGTCGGGTCGAGACCGGGGTGAAGGACGTGACCGTCGTTCCGTGCACACGGTCGTCGTCTCGGACCGCGAGGATGCCCACGGTAGAGGCCCAGTGTGACATCAGCTCCCGGAAGCGGTCCTCGTCCATCTTCGGTTCTCCGTCGTCGTCGAACTGCTGGGCGACCGCCGACCGGTCGACCTTGCCGTTGCGGTTGAGAGGTAGGGTCTCTGCGAGGCGGATTCGCTTGGGACGCTGGGCCGCCGAAAGCTCGGACCTCGTCCAGACCTCGATCGTGTCGAGGTCGATCGCCGCTGCGTCGCTCGGCACCACCAGCGCGACAGCGACCTCACCCCAGGTCGGGTGGGGGTGGGCGACGACGCAGGCGTCGGCGATGGCGGGGTGCCCGCGCAGCACGGCCTCGACCTCGTGCGGGTCGACGTTGACGCCTCCCGAGATGATGCGGTGCGAACGCCGCCCGGTGATCCACAGGTCGCCGTCGGCGTCGAAGTACCCCACATCGTCCGTGGCGAACCACCCCGCGCGGTCGGTCAGCGACGGTCCCTCGGTGACCCCGGGTGACACCGTCTCCCCGCGCACGTGGATCCGACCCGCCTCGTGAGGCGCCGAATCCACCCCGTCGCCGATGCGCACCTCGACACCCGGGAGGGGGCGTCCCACGGTGCCCGGCTTGCGACGCACGAGGTCGGGCGGAGCGGTCGCCACCTGCGAGGTGGCTTCGGTCATACCGTAGGTCAGGGCAATGGGGTAGCCGGCATCGACGGCTCGACCCAGGAGATCTGCGGGTGTATGCGCTCCACCGAGCAGGAGGCACAGCAGAGACGCGGGCGGTGGTCGATCGCGGCGCCGGTCGAGAAGGCGGCGCAGCATGGTCGGGACCAGCGATGCATGGGTGATCGCCTCGTTCGTGATCAGGCCGTCCAACTCGTCGACGTCGAAGCGGCCCCGGAGGACGACGCGGCAGCCGAGGAGCGAGGCGCGTGTCAGGAGGGCGAGACCACCGATATGGGCGGGCGACAGAGACGCGAACCAGCGGTCGTCGGCGCCGAGACCGAGGCGTTGGCGGACCCCACTCGCGCTGGCGCGCAATGCGTCGCCCCGGACCCACACACCTCGCGGGGTGCCCGTGGTGCCCGATGTCCACACCACGGCGGCGGCCCCTGGCGGGTAGGCGATGGCAGCGCCGTCGGAAGAGGTGTCGAGGAGGGCGGCAGGATCGGGGGGAGCGAGGCCGCCGCCGTCGAGCGCGTGAGCCTCGATGACCCCGACAGGCCGGAGGGTGCGCGTGACGGTTGCGCGCGCCCGGGCGGGAAGGCTCGGATGGATCGGGGCGAGCAGCGCCCCCGTGCGTAGGACCGCGTGCAGGACGACCACGGTCGGCAACGTCGCCTCGGCTTCGACCACCACGCAGCGCCCAGGGCCGACGCCGATTGCGCGAAGCTGGTCGGCGTAGTCGGCCACGGCGGCGTCGAGAGCCCCGAAGCCGTGGAGGGTCGCGCCGTCGTCGATCGCGACTCGGTCGGGGGCGGTAGCGGCGACTTCGGAGAGGAAGTCGGCTCCCACGGGAAGACGGCTCATGCGCCCCAGGCGAGCGCGCCGGCCAGGACGACCCCGTACAGGGCCACGATGCGGGCCGTGCCCCCGAGGGCGGGGAGCAGCTCGGCGGGCTGTCTGAACCCGAGCACCACCCGCGCAGGCGCCACCCCGGCGAGAAAGACGAGGAGCGAGGCCAGCGTCGCGGTGGGCCAGCCGAACCGCAGGACTCCGACCACCGGTACGGCGGCTCCGAGCGCCAGCAGCGCAAGGTACTGGATGCGGCTCCCCTGAACGCCGAGCCGCACGGCAAGCGTGTTCTTTCCAGCCTGTCGGTCGGTGGGGATGTCGCGAAGGTTGTTGACCACGAGGATGGCCGTGCTGAGCGCTCCGATCCCCGCGCCCGCCCAGAGCGCCTCGGCGCTCCACGTCAGCGTCTGCACCCACACCGTGCCCGTGACGGCGACCAGTCCGAAGAACACGAACACGAAGACGTCGCCGAGTCCGTGATACGCCAGGGGGAAGGGGCCGCCCGTGTAGGCGACCGCGCAGACCAACGAGGCCAGGCCGATCACGACGATCGGCCACCCTCCCACCGACGCCAGGTAGACACCGACCCCGAGGGCGGCGAGGAGGGTGAGCACCATCGCTCGCTGCACCGTGCGCGGGGAGATGAGGCCGGCCTGGGTGACGCGAGTCGGCCCGACTCGCTCGTCGGTGTCTCCCCCTCGCACGAAGTCGTAGTAGTCGTTGGCGAGGTTCGTAGCCACCTGAATGAGGAGGGCTCCGACCAGCGCGGCCGCCGCCGGACCCGCCGCGAACCCGCCGCGCAGCGCGGCCAGACCCCCGCCGACCAGAACCGGGGCCGCCGCCGCGGGAAGCGTCTTGGGCCGCGTGGCCATGATCCAGGCCGCCCAGGAGCCGGGGGGCGCACCGGGCGCGGAATCGGGGGGCAGCGGAGTGTCGCGAGGAGGGGGCATCTCGGGATGATAACCGGGTCCTCCGACGGCGTCAGCCGGTCCGAAGCCGCGGCCCCGGACCGGCTCGCTCCCCCTTTAGAGTCCCGTTTGAGAAGTCCGGTGCACACCTCCTCGAATACCATCGGGACTTTTCAAACGGGACACTAGTGTAGTGTCGCCAAAGTCTGGTGACCGCCGAGGGTGCGGAGGCGCCGCGGGGGCGAG
>JANQNV010000196.1 GCA_028279425.1 Longimicrobiales bacterium
GAGCTCGAGAGGGTGCACGCCGACCAGCCGTACCGGCCGGGAGTCGCGGTCGAAGCCCTACGCGCCTTGGCGCCCCGCAGCGCCGCACCAGGTCTCGCCGACCTGGTCCTCGGGCGGCTCGGCGGCTCGGGCGGGATCCGTGTCGTGAGCGGACAAGCCGCGAGGAGCGACTTCGAGCCGACCCTTACAGATGCGCAGGAGAGCCTCCGCGAGGCCCTGTTCGATCGAGTGGCCGCTGCTGGCCTCGCCCCTCCGGCGACGTCGGAGTTGCCCGAAGCCTGGGCCCGTGACCCGGCGTTTCCCTATCTCGCGCGCGAACTCGTGGACGCGGGTCGGATCGTCGCGCTCGATGACGATTTCTACATCGGCCGGGACGTCCTCGACGAGGCGGTCGCATCGATGCGCCTCCAACTCGCGGGCCGAGAGGGACTCGGGCCTGCCGACTTCCGGGAGGTGCTGCCCGTCACCCGGCGTCATCTGCTTCCGATCCTCGCCTGGTGCGATCGAGAGGGCATCACCGAGCGAGACGAAGGGGGCCGCCGGGTACGCACCCCGTGAGCCCCGCGGATCCGGGACCCATTTGCTATAGCTGGTAGTAGACCTTAGGCAGGACCCAGGGGTCTGCTTGACCCCGGGGCCAGCGGCGATCTACTATCGGAGTTACACGTCCGGGTTCCGGTCCGCGACACGACCTCGACAGGAGAATTCCTTCGATCCACGGCTACGGCACAGGCAGTACTGTGCGGGAGCAGCGATGAAGCGGCTCATCCGCATCTCGTTGATCCTGCTTTCCATGATGAGTTCGACGGCCGTCGCCGCCTCCGCCCAGGGGGCGGGGAGCCGTGCGTCTGGGCAGCAGGATTTCGAGCTACGGTCGAACTACCCGAATCCGTTCAACCCGGAGACGACCATCCCCTTCGCCCTCAACGAGGGCCTCTTCCGGGATGGCCGGCCTGCGGTGGTCACGATTCGGATCTACAATCAATTGCGGCAGCTCGTCGCCTCACCGGTTGCTCTCCAGCATCCGGCCGGGGATGGTGCACCCCTCGTTCAGCTCGAATACACCCGCCAGGGCGTGTACGAGGCGTTTTGGGACGGGCGCGATTCGTCGGGCCGTCAGGTGGCGTCGGGCGTCTACTTCTGCCAGATCACCGTCAACGGCCGCAGCCGCGTGATCCGGATGTTCGTCACCAAGTAGTCCCCTCGGAGCGCCTCTTCAGGACGCCTTTTCATCGAGGAGGGCGAAGAACTCGTCGGGTGAGCCGATCTCGGCCAGTCGGCGGGGCACGTCCGGGTCCTTCGCGAACTGGGCGATCTTTCCAAGCACCGGCAGGTACTGGTTGGAGACCTCGAGCGGCGGCGCCACGATCAGGAAGAGGTTGTGCACCGGCTGCTTGTCGATCGCGTTGAAGTCGGTCCCCGCCGGCTTGCGACCATAAGCCAACCGGAGCCGGCTGACCACGAGCGAACGGCAGTGGGGGATCGCGATCCCCTTGCCGATCCCCGTACTGCCGAGGTTCTCACGCCGCTTCAGGGTCTTCACGAGCACCGCCTCCGACTTGCGATCGAGTTCGAGCAGGGACGCGAGCTCCTGCAGCAGTTCGTCCTTCGTGGAGGACTTGAGGTCGAGACTCACGCTGGCCGTGGTGAAGAAGTCCGTGAGCTTCATGGCGTCCATCTCTCCGGGTGGACCGTGGCAGGGCGAAGAACGAGGTTGAAGTGTACCCCATCGCGGGGCAAGGATGAAGAAGTGCCATAGCAGGCCATGAACGATCGTTACCTCCGAGTGTTCGACGAGGGGTCGACCCCCCTCTTTCTCGCGCCCCAGGCGGGCGTGAGCGAGTCCCCCTTCCGACGGCTTTGTCGAAGGTTCGGGGCCGATGTCGTCGTGTCGGAGTTCGTGAGCGCCGAAGGGATCGTGCGGGGCAACGAGCGCACGATGGACTACCTCCGCTTCGACGAAGAGGAGCGCCCGATCGGAGTGCAGATCTTCGGGGCCGATCCGGGGGCGATGGGTGAGGCGGCGGCGTTCGTGACCGAGACGTTCGGCCCCGACTTCGTCGACATCAACTTCGGGTGCCCGGTCAAGAAGATCGTGAAGCGGAACGGAGGGAGCGGCTGCCTGCGCGACCTCCCGCTCGTCGAGGCCATCATCCGGGCCGTCGACGCGGCGACTCCCCTCCCGGTTACGGCCAAGATCCGCAGCGGGTTCGACGAGCGAACCCGCGACCCGGTGGGGATCGCGCTGCGGTGTCAGGACGCCGGTGCGGCCGTACTCACTCTACATGCGCGGACTCGCGCCGACATGTATTCGGGCCATGCGCGCTGGGACGAAATCGCTGCGGTCGTAGAGGCACTCGACGTACCAGTGGTCGGCAACGGCGACGTGCGGTCGGGTGAAGATGCCCTGCGCATGCGCGAAGAGGCCGGTTGCGCGGGGATCATGATCGCGCGCGGTAGCCACGGCGACCCGTGGATCTTCAAGCAGGCCCGCGCGGCGCTCGACGGGGATCCCATCCCGCCGGGCCCCACCGTGGAGGAACGCTTCGAGATCTGTCTCGAGCACGCGCGCAACGCGATGGCCTTCGACCCGAAGCCGTGGCGCGCGGTGAAGGAGTTCCGCAAGCACCTCGGCTGGTACACCAAGGGACTCCCCAATGGGAAGGCCCTGCGTCAGGAGCTCTTCCAGGTGGAGTCGCTCGCCGACATGGAGGAGATCCTGGAGGGGTATCTCGATCACGCCCGCACGCGAGGGTGGGCCGACCGGCCGGTCGACGCCGGCGATCTCGCCGATGGGGTCGAGCCCCGGCCGGTGGGCGTGTGAGGTCAGCGGCTGGGTGAGAAGGATCCCCCGGGCCGCGTCACGTGTATCAACCAGGACGAACTTCGGGGGCGTCACGGTTTCGACGTGTTTTGTGAAGTTCGAGTAGCGTGCCGAGGTCCCGGATCTCGTCAAACGTCCTGGGAAACTTATAGCTGCCAACACTGACATGGCGCTGGCTGCGTAACTAAACCTTACGTGCCCGTCTCCTGAGTCGCCCGCCCGAGGCGGCTCCTGCAGACGACGATAAGTCGGGCTGGCCCTCCGGTCGCGTCATCCGGCCGAGGGCGAGACACTCC
The DNA here is from genome assembly GCA_028279425.1 of Longimicrobiales bacterium. Lineage (GTDB taxonomy): Bacteria > Gemmatimonadota > Gemmatimonadetes > Longimicrobiales > Gaopeijiaceae > Gaopeijia. Next base: position 3,121 of record JANQNV010000196.1, read on the forward strand.
GATGACTGGTCCCGAAGGGGTTGTTCGCTGGCCCCCCGGCGATGAGATGAACAGCGCTCTACGCACGTAGAAGCTCGAAGGGATCGATTCGCGGACGCGGGTTCGACTCCCGCCGCCTCCACTACGGCTCTACCGGTTCTCCGGTAGGGCCGTTTTGGTTATTGCCGTAGTGGAGGCGGCGGGAGGCGAACCCGCCCGGCTTCGCAGAAGCCGGTAGGCGAGGTTCGACCCGAGGCCTGGGTCGAAGTCCACATCGGTGATTCGAGACCACGCTGCCCTGACACCCCCATTGCCGACCGCTCCTGCCGAGGGCAGCGAGGACGCGCCCCGCGGGGCGCGCCGCAGCTAACTCCCGCCGCCTCCATGGCCCCATCAACTTCGGTTGGTGGGGCCATTTTGGTTGGGGCCATGGAGGCGGCGGGAGGCGAACCCGCCCGGCTTCGCAGAAGCCGGTGGGTCGGGTTCGACCCGAGGCGGGCGTCGAGGCCGAACAGGGTGATTCGAGACCATGCTGCCCTGACATCCTCATCGCGACCGCATCGGCCGAGGGCAGCGAGGACGCGCCCCGCGGGGCGCGCCGCAGCTAACTCCCGCCGCCTCCACGGCCAGGGCGTTGGGGCTCCTTGCGGTTTCGGTATATCTTCGGTATCATGGCACGTTCACGAATATCCCTGGCTGATGGGAGGTGAAGGATGAATGGTGCGATGATGCTGCCGGAGTTCGATCATGAGGCGTCGTTGACGCGGAAGACGCTCGAGCGCGTACCGCTCGATCGAGGCGACTGGAAGCCGCACGACAAGTCGTATTCGCTGAAGGATCTGGCAGCACACCTGGCCGACATTCCGAGTTGGGTCGACGTGACCGTCAACCAGGACGTCTTCGAGATGGACGGGCCGTACGAACCGGAGACGCCCGATACCGTCGAGGGGCTGCTCGCACTCTTCGACCGCAACACGGCCGCGGCCCGGACGATTCTCGAGGGTGCCTCGCAAGAGACCCTCATGGGGATGTGGTCGATGAAGCAGGGGGGCGAGGTGACGCTGTCCATGCCCAAGATCGCCGTGCTCCGGGGCTTCATCCTGAGCCACTCGATCCACCATCGTGCGCAGCTCGGCGTGTACCTCCGCTTGCTCGACGTGCCCGTGCCGTCCATCTACGGTCCCTCGGCCGACGAGGCGGAGTAGGCCACTCGTCGTCGGCCTACGGATCTCGCGCCCCGCGACCGACCCTGAGGTCGCGGGGCGTATCCACCGGTTCCCTCTCCGAGGGTATGTTTGGTCCGTTGACGTGGCGGGCAGGTGGGCCGCGCATCGGCGGCGCGCGGCGGCGCGCCCACGCGAGACATCACGGACGGTGAAGTGGGCACTTCCAGGGTCGATATCGTCGTCGTCGGAGCCGGACTCGTGGGGCTCGCCACTGCGCGAGCCCTCCTCGAGTCGGGGGCGACCGACGCGGTTCGAGTGATCGAGAAGGAGGCGCGACCCGCCGCCCACCAGAGCACGCACAACAGTGGGGTGTTGCACGCGGGGTTGGCGTATCGGCCCGGTTCGGCCAAGGCCAAGCTCGCCCGGGACGGCATCCGACGGATGACGGCCTTCTGCAAACAGCACGGGATCCAGCACGAGCTGTGCGGAAAGCTCGTCGTGGCCACCGCCGACGAAGAGGTGCCTCGACTTCGCGCCCTCATGGAGCGGGGCGCGGCCAACGGACTGTCCGGCCTGCGTTGGATGACGCCCGCCGAGGCCCGGGAAATCGAACCCGAAGTGGCCTGCCTGGCTGCGCTCCACGTGCCCGAAGAGGGCATCATATCGTTCGCGGGAGTCGCCGACGCCCTGTCGGACGAGATCTCTGCGGCCGGAGGTGTCGTGTCGACGGGGTGCGGCCTCACCAGCGCTCGACGAGAGGGGGGCTGGTGGCTACTCCAGACCACGGCCGAGGAGGTGCACGCTCGGGTGGTGGTGAATTGTGCCGGATTGCACGCCGATACGGTCGCTCGCCTGTGTGGTGCCCGACCGAAGGTCCGGATTCTCCCGTTCCGGGGGGAGTACCTGCGCCTGCGACCGGAGCGAGCGGGGCTCGTGCGCCACCTGATCTACCCGGTCGCCCGCCCGGGCTTTCCGTTCCTCGGCGTCCACCTCACACGGCGCGTCGACGGCACGGTCGACGCGGGCCCCAATGCCGTTCTCGCCTTCGCCCGGGAGGGGTATCGCCGCACCGACATCGACCTCGGGGATCTGGGCAACGCGTTGAGCTTTCCGGGGCTGTGGCGCTTCGTGGGGCGGCATCCGCGGATGGTGGCCGAAGAGCTCGCCCAGTCGATCGCTCCGGCCCGACTGGTTCGGGCGCTCAAGCGGATGGTACCCGCGCTGGAGGCCAGCGACCTCGTCGACGGGGGCGCGGGGGTTCGGGCCCAGGCCGTCGACCCGTCCGGGGCGCTCGTGGACGACTTCCTGTGGGAAGACCATCCGGGCGCCGTGCATGTGCTCAACGCTCCGAGCCCGGCCGCCACAGCCAGCCTTGCGATCGGGCGCGAGGTGGCGGAGCGAGCTCATCGCGCGCTACGAGACGTACGGGAGTGAGGCGCGCTGGAGCGCGGCTCGTTGGGGGTGTCGGGGCGAGGTAGCGAGGGGTCCCTCCGACCGAATCAGCGTCCCGACGACCGCGGGGGGCCGCCGTCGAAGCGCATCTGCACCCGCGAGCCGATCGCATCGTCGGCCACGAGAAAGCGGGCCGGCCCTCCCACCCGGAGGGCGCCGCGGTCGTCGAGCGCGTCACCGAAGGGGATCACGAACGACCCGGTGAGATCCAGCGTGTCTTGCGCCTCGACGTCGGCGAGATCGCCCACGTCGGCGATGCGCCCCCCCTGCCGGAGAAGCGGCCGTTCGTAGGTGACCAGCAGGTCGGCCCGCAGGTGCGGCAGACCCGGGACGGCGAGGGTCCCACCCCGCATCAACAGGTCGGGGAGGCGACGGCCGTTGAAGGCCAGCGCCTCGTAGTCGGCAGCGTCGTACTCGTCGTATCGGCCGCTGGCGATGCCTTCGAGCGCCGACGCGAGTCCCACGAAGTTCGTCGCCCGGAGGTGCTGTTTCTGCGGGTCGTCGGCCCACGCCCCACTTTCGATCAGGATGGTGCTCGCGCCCCAGGCTCCGACGAGGTCGCCGAAGGCGCGGGGGTTGAAGGTGTCGTCGTACTTGGCGATGTGGTCACCGACCATGGGGCGCATCGCCTCGATGAGCAGGGAGGCCACCTTCATGGCGCGGAGTCGTTTGTCGTCGACGTCGCGTGCCTCGTTGAAGGCCGGCGCGAGGAGGGCGATGGCGACGCCCCGGTCGGTCCCCTCGACGCGGATCGATGCGCTCTGATCGTGCAGATTGAAGCCGAAATCCGGCTCGAGACGGTCGACCGCCGCCTTCAGCGCTCGCCCCTCGGGGGTCTGCAGATTCCGTGCGTCCCGGTTGATGTCGATCCCCTGCGCGTTCCGGCGCTGGAAGCGGGCGGCGCCGTCGGGGTTCAGAATCGGGATGACGTGTACGCTCGCGCCCCGCGCGATGGCGCGCGCCACGGGGTGGGAGTCCGCACGCGCGAAGAGGTGGAGGAGATCGGCGAGGGCCATCGACGCGGTGCTTTCGTCCCCGTGCATCTGCGACCAGAGCAGCACCTGGGTGGTCCCCTCGCCGAACGATATCATCTGGAGGGGCCGGCCTTCGGCGCTTTCACCGATCGACTCGACGCGTAGCGTTTCCCCCAGAAGCGGAGTCACCCGCGACCACCACTCCTCGGCTGAAAAGCGTCGGTCCTCCAGCCCGTCCACGCGCACGGCGGCGTGTAGCTCGGTGAGCGCCACCTCACGCTCCTGCGGATCGGAGGGCAGGGCGGGGCCCCCACCGGGACGGGGTAGGGAACAGGCTCCGGCCATGACGACTCCGGCAAGAACGGGAACGAGGGCCCTCACGGCTCCTCCAGGGTCGCAGGTCGGTTGGCGGCGGCGGCGACGACCTCTTCCACCGTCGACCCTGTCGGGAGGCCGTACCAGAACACCGTCCACGGGCCGGCTTTCGCCGCTCCATCGGACTGCGCGAAGTAAAATTCGTTGATCGGGTTCTCGCGGCGCGACCGCCACGAAAGCGAGCCGTATTCGGCCCTCATCGTGTCCCAGATGGCCCGGCCGAGACCCTCCCCCTGCGCCTCCTCGATCACCGCGAACTTGTCCATGTAGGGGGCGCCGGCGGATGTCGACACGACGATTGCGGCCCGGTAGTGCTCACTCAGGTAGAGCCGGCGCAGGTCGAGACCCTCGAAGTAGTCGTCGGCGAGCGCCCGCCCGAAGCTCGTCGAGACGAGGCTTGCGAACCGCTCGAGATCGACCTGATCCCACGAATCCACGACCCGGATCTTCTCACCGCGGCGTACAAGAGTGCCGGAACCGCGATGCGTGAAGAGCTCCTTGGCCATCTCGGACGGCCGCGTGATCGACAACGAACTCGACGGTGGCAACTCCATGAGCAGGTCGTGGATCTGCTCCATCTTCACCCGCATACCCGAGTGGATCCACGGCTGGCGCATCAGCTCGTCGTACTGGGACGAGAGACTGATCGAGTCGATGATGCGACCGGCGGCGTCCAGCAGCCCTCCCGTGCCGGTCAGGAAGATGATCTTGTAGGGCTGCAACTCCTTCACGAGTTCGTTGGCGGCCCAGTCGGCGTTGACGTTGAGGATCTGCCCCCCGGTGGTCTCCCCGAGCGAAGCGATCACCGGAATCGACCCGGCCTCGATGGCCTGGTGAATCGCTCCGGTATCGACCCGTGTGACTCGCCCGACGAGCCCGAACCGGTCGCCGTCGAGGACCTCCGCCTCGAAGACTCCGGTGAGCACCGAGGTCGCACGCACGTCGACGGCTTGGAGGCCTTCCACCAGACCCAGATTTTCGCGCTGCGCAACGCGCCGCACGACGGCGAGGACCTCGGGGGGGGTACAGCGGAGCCCGCCCTCGATCTGCTTGGTCAAACCCGCGGCACGCATTTCGTCGTCGAGCTGCGGGCCGGCCCCGTGAACGACGATGGGGGTCAGGCCGACTTGCTGCAGGAACGCGAGCGACGATACGAGCGCCGGGCGGTCGTCACGAAGCACGGCGCCGCCCACCTTCACCACGGCGAACCGCGAGGCGTCGAGCTGCGAGAACCGCTTGAGGTAGAGTTGGATCTCGCGGCTGCTGCCCATGTTCGACAGGAGCCGCACGATCGTGGTGCGAACGTCTTTCACCGGACTCGGGCGCGTGGAGGGGGCGCAATCGAGCCCCTAGTGTGGCGCCTCCGCCTGCGGACCGCTACCGGGGGAGCCCGACTCAGTCACGCCATCGAGCGGTTCGTCGGTCCACCGTGGCCACGCCGTTCGAGAACTCGATCTCGACCTCGCCCCCGGTCGGTGCCACCTCGACCTGCCCTCCGCGCGCGAACGACAGGATCTGGCCCGTCGCGGCGTCACGGACGATAGCCATCGGATGAAGCGTCGCGTTCCATGACACTTCCACCGTCCCGCCGTCGATGGCGGCCACCCTCGGGTCGTTCGCAGCCGCTGCGGCGAGCGGCCCCGCCGGGAAGGCCTCGACCGACGTCGGTGCGCGGCGGCCGTCACTCAGCGTGATCCGCTGCAGGCTCCGACGATCGGCTTCGCTCATGGGAACGACGAAGGCGAAGTGGCCTTCCTCACCATCGACGTCCGCCACGGAAACCGGGTCGAACGACAGCGAAAAGACGGCGCCGGACGCATCGCGTCCTTCGACCCGGAAGCGTCCCGGTCTGGCCGGGAGCTGGGCCGGGGCGCGTACACTGAATGCCGGCTCGAGGATGAGCTCGTCGTCTTCCACGCGGCCCCACACCAGGAGGCCTTCTCCGGTCGGTCCCGTGGTCATGCTGGCCACCGTCGTCGCGGGCCCCCGGAAGTCGAGCACCTGCTCGAAGACGTAGTCGCTGATCCACTCCGGGCCGCAGTACGTCATGAGGTCGTACGTCGAAAGCGGAGATTTGAGCGCGTTGGTCGCCAAGTCGATGCCCCAGGCGCCCGTGAGCCCGGAGGCGTGCGGGTACGAGGCGTCGGGGTTTCCTGCGCCGCACCCGGGGGAGTGGCGCCGACCGAAGTTGTGTCCCCACTCGTGGGCGGCCACCGAGGCGCGACTACCCGACTTGTCCCACCCGAGCGAGATCGGCCACCCGATGTAGCCGATACCTGCGACGCCTCCCCCGTAGGTGGTGGGGACCACACCGTAGTAGGCTCGCGAGCTCCCTTCGGCCGTACGCAGGGCGGCGACCTCGCTCAGTACGGCGCTCCACCCGGTCCCGTCGGAGCCGAGGACCGGCTGATTCGTGACGTACTCCGCGTGGACCTGGATGTCGTCGTCGGCGATCGGCATCATCTTGCGATTCGCGCTGAGATAGCTGGCCGCGTTGCCGGCGTTCACATTGCCCACGGTGTTGTTGGCGCTCTGCCGAACCGGGACGAAGGTCACCTCGAAGTCGGGGGTGTCCCGCACGTCGAGGGCCAGGCTCGAGCCGCCGGAGGGGTAGACGTTGTCGGCTTCGTCCCCCTCGGTGAAATGGTCATCCGGGTCGACCGTGACCCGAATCGCGAGTCCCGGCTGAATGAGCGACGCCGGAACGGCGAGATTCCAGGAGGTGGCCAGATTGGACTCCACGACGCTGGTGGGCATCGTGGACACCGGCGGATCGATGGTGGTGGTCTGCACGAGGCTGGTGCCCTGGAACAGCTCGACCTTCACGGCGCGCGCCGCGATGCCGGCACGATCGGCGAGCGGAAACACCCGCAGGAGACCGTCGAGGTCGGCAACCAGCGGTACGTCGCCCGCCTGTCGCTGAACCCGCTGGATGATGTAGGCCGCACCGATGAGAAGGTTGGGCGGGGGGAGCGGGGTCGTGACGGAGGCCTCGTTCGAGTAGGCGGAGCACCCGGCGGAGTTGCACGCTCGCAGCCGGTACGTGTAGCTCGTCGAACCCACGACCGACGCGTCGAGTCGGGAGGTGGTGTTGGCCGGCAACGTCTCCTGGTCGACCCATCCTCCCGATCCGATGCGACGCTCCAGACGGAACTGCGTCTCGTCGGGCGACGCATCGGTCCAGCTCACACGGACCCGGTCGTGGTTCCCCCGCCTCCTCCCACGAGCGTCTCGGCCGTCGCGGAGGACTACGACCGGGTCCGTGTGAGCTGGACCGATGCGTCGCCCGACGAGACGCAGTTCCGTCTGGAGCGTCGCATCGGATCGGGAGGATGGGT
>JANQNV010000005.1 GCA_028279425.1 Longimicrobiales bacterium
CTTCGTCATCCCCTGCTCGAGGTAGTGTCTCAGTAACGCTCGTGCCTCCCATCCGATCATCGCGCCTCCCAGCTCTGGAAGACGCCAACGTGTCTGATCGGCTACGAGCCCGCCGAGCTCACCCAACCCTCGCCCGACAACCCGCAGCCACGAATTCGTCGAGTGTGCAATTCTCGCCCGCCACATCCGTGCAATTTTCAGCCGCCGCTAACAGCCGCGGCCCCAGAACCGGACAGATCGAGTCTCACGTCGGGCCTCCGGGACATCATAGGCGCCACGGACGTCGTATCCGCGGCCAAATGTCGCTTTCCTGTCGGTGCCGGCAGGCCTATCGCGGTAGCACCCTTAATCAAGTGGGAAGCCCCCAAGGGGCCGTCACTGTTTGGCCCCCCCGCAGCGGCCCAACAGAAAAGGAGAGTATCAATGAACAACTTCTTCCGAAATCTAGCCCTAGCATCTGGAATGGCGGGTGTCGCCCTCTTCGCACCCATTGGGGCTGCGGACGTGGCTGCAGGCGAGGACAAATGCTATTTCTGTCGTGACTACGCACCTGGGACCTGTCCACCCGTCCTGGACCCGCACGAAGAAGGGTGGCTGAACACCACTTGTTGGGATGCCAACGGGAACTGCGGGGGGCCCAACTGTAACGTCGTCGAGTAAGGTCGAACTTGCCAGTTTGCCGCTTCGGGGGGGCCTTCAATTGGTGAAGACCGTCGCAGTTTGCTTCCTTGCACTCGTCCTCGCTGCATGCGATGGGAGGACGGAGTGGCAAGATTGGTCCGTCGCTGTCGATTCCTCGGAACCAGACGACACTTCGCCTTCATCGGGGATGCTTAGGATAGCGAGGGTGATCGGTCCGGAGCTTAGCGACGGCACTCAGCTTCGGAGGCTTACTGATGTAGCGCTCTTTGGCCCAGGCAGAGTCGTGGTGCTCGATGCCGGAAACAGCCGAATCGTCATGCTGGACCACGAGGGACGAGTTGAGTGGACCGCAGGAGGCCCGGGGACCGCTCCCGGACACCTTTTGGAACCCTATCGGGTCGCCGCAAACGGGCGCGAGGTGGCGGTCCATGACTCTCGGCGGAACGTGTTGCTTAGATTCGGCAGGGATGGCGCCTTCTTGTCTGAAGTCGATGTGGCGTTGGATCACGTGACTGACATTGAGTACGGCATTGGTGGAGATATTCTTCTGCTCACTCGCGGGGTCGACCCCCTGCTGTACCGGCTAACCGGATCCGCATCTACTCTTGAGCCGATCCGCGCGTTGGCACGACCTCGCGGCGAACTTGAAATCTCGGGGTCGTGGGTCCCACCCTCGGCTAGGATCTGCGCGAGTGGGGGGGAAGTATTCTATGCCAACCCGTGGTGGTCCGAAGGCTTGGCAATCTCGGTCGAAACATGGGAGGTGGTTTGGGCGCGTCGCTGGCCCGACTCTGAGGTCCGGCCAATGCGCAGCACGGTTCCGGAAATGGGTCCGTGGCAGCAGCGGGTGGGGGTCATGGGAATCGCATGCGGTGAACGCTTGATCATTGCCTATGCTAACCAAGCCCGGGATATGTGGTGGAACGTTGTCCGAGGGGGGAGTCTGGTTGAGCGCTTCGTGGTGCCTCGCAACGCAGACGGCCTTCGTTTCGGCCGGGTCGCAGGGGTAGACGGAGGGGCCATCGTTGCGTTCCGACTCAGCGCTCCGGCCGCTGTGGCTCTCCTTCGGGGGCTGGATCCGTGAGGGGGCTCCTCGTCGGAGCCATCGGGTTCTGTCTCATTCTTGGCGGTCGACAGTGGATTGCCCTTGCCGAGTTGTCGGTTGCGCTCGCGGAGGCCGAGACTCAGGTTGACTCCTTGAGCCAGCTCGCAACGTTGTCGGAACGCCTGGCCGAGAGTCATCGCGCCCTTCGGGTCTCCATTCCCCACGGTACACTCGTCTTGCGGGACCAGGCCGAAGGTACGGCCATATGGGCGGGGGAGACGGCAAGACCAACTCTCCTTATTTCTCTTGATCGCCTCTGCACCGCTTGTCAACGGGCGCTCCCCTACTTCAACGAGTTGTCGCGAGCGGTTCCCTGCGTTGACTTCATTGGTGTACAGGCCGGGCATTTGCCGTTGGGCGAGGCGACAGAGGCGTGGTCGCCACCGGTCTTCCCGGTAGTCGAGTCGTCGTTTGGGTTCGTTTGGGAGCATCTCAACTTCGCAATAACGCCGGCCATGCTGCTACTGGATAGCACGGGGGATGTCCTCCTTCTTCGCTGGGGGGCCGGAGGGGCCGAGGCCGAGAGCCTGATTCGTGCCGCGCTGGAGCGTTCCTGCGGGCGTGGGCCCGCCCCAGGGCGTCCAGATTGGTGAGTAGGCGACGATGCCCGAAGAGTCGAACAGCTGGCGGGATCCTTCTCGGCGTTTGCGTTGGCGTCCTCGCCTCTTGCGGGTCTGAGCAACCGGTTGACGATCCTTCGACGAGTGATCTCGTCATCGAGATTGACGGTACCGAGGCCACGCCGACGGAGTGGTCGGTTGAAAGCGATCCGTACTTCGTGACGTCACCCGGAGAAGTCTTCTCAAGAGTGTCCCACGTCCTCCGCCGTGCCCCGGGTGAAGTGCTAGTCGTCGACAACGGGACCCGGTTGCAGACCTTCGATTCACTCGGTTCGCGAGTCCGGGTCTTGGGTAGAGAGGGGCAAGGCCCCGGAGAGTTCCGTGGGATCAACTCGATCAGGGTTGTTCATGCCAACCGCATCGCCGCCTTCGACCTAAGGGCTCAGAGGATCACTCATCTTGACTCGTTGGGGATTCCGCTTCTTGTCGAAAAGACTAGAGTCTCCCGAGAGATCGCTTCGTTCCCTTTGGCCAACGGTGGCCTCGTTGCCGCGACAACCCGGTCCCCAGAAACCTACTACCCGGGCTATCGGCGCTTGCCCATCCACGTCGTGACCCTTAGCGAAGGTACCATGGTGGAGTGGAGTGATACGGTTCCTGGACCAGGCTGGGAGTTCGCCCCTGTCGATGGGTCCGTGAACCAGTGCCCCTTCACTCACCGGCCCGCATGGGCCGCTTCGGACTCAATCGTTGTTGCTCCTTGGGGTGCTTCCTACTCCATCGCGATCTTCGACTTGGACGGCGGCGTGCGTCGCATTCTCCGAAGGATCGACAGTCGGAGTCAGACCCTGCGACCGGATGATTGGCAACGGGCTGAGGCAGAGTGGCGATTCTATATGGAACCGAGGGGGGTGATGGACTATAGGGGATACCTGTGTGGCCTCAAGTCTATGCCGCAGTTCAGTCGCCTTATTCTCGACTCCGAGGGGATGATCTGGGTGGGTCGCGAAGCGGCGTGGGGGTTTGCTGAGCCCTTGTCCTGGGAGGTCTATTCCCAAAGTGGAGAATGGGTCGCGGTGGTCAAGCCGCCTCCACATTTCAGAATCACTGCGATTCTGCGCTCCGAGATCCTCGGAGTGATTGTGGACGATCTTGGTCGGGAATTCCCAGCTGCCTTTTCGATGGAACGAGGCTAGACCGGTTCGGCCCGAACAGCGGCCATCGGGCACTCTCGCGTTTCGTGCTGTCGTTTCGTGGGCTTGAGGTCGCCGTACAAGCAGGGGGCCGCCGGTGCGAATCCAGTAGCGGCTACTACGGAGAACGCTGCTTAGTAGCGGCCTGTGCCACCACTACACGGGCAACCATGCTTAGGCGCGGCTGGGGCTGCGCGCGATTGCGAGGGTCGCGGGAAGCCCCACCGCAATTCGAGGCCCTGGTCCTGGACGTATTCTCGAGCGCGCCCGCTTCAGGGCCAGGCGCTTCGCCGAGGGTGGTGCCCGAGGGCGGCGGTGACGGGGGACGTCTACCGCGCTGAGGGCAGAGACCCATCCGCCAGCTCGAAGATCGTAGGCTGAAGGTCCATCTAGACGTTGACCACTTCAACGCAGGCGTGGACATCCACAGCGTCCACACCTTACTGGTCCTGCGGCCGAGTCGCCGACGGTGTTGCTGCGAACAACTGGGACCCGGACTCCGGGTCCGTGATTCTAAGGCGGGCTTGACGGTGCTAGTCAGGCGCTCCACGGTGCAGCCCGCCACCGGGATGCCCTCGCGATTCAGCTGGAGCCAGACCTTCCGGGCTCCATACACGAAGGAGTTCTGCTGCCACGCGCGCCGGATCTCGCCGCAGAGCCACACGTCACGCTGGGCCCGGAGCGACGCCCGGGTCGGATCATCCTCGACGACCTTGGCCGCATAGTAGGTCGACGTAGCGGTCGGCAGAACCCGACAGATCGGCTCGACTCCGTACTTGGCTCGGTGCTCATCGATGAACGTGACCATCAGCGAGGTCGGCGGTCGAGCTCCGCCTGCTCGGCCTGGCGAACCCACTTCCGAAGCGTCTCAGCAGTGCATCCGATTTTGGGTGCGATCGACACGATCGCCGCCCAATCTGAGCTGTGCTCGCGCGTGGAATCCGTACCAGCCGGAATACCGGCTCGCGTGTCTCTCGGAAGTACTTCCGCACTTTGCCCATGACCCCCAACCTCTCAACTGTCGGGGCCTTCGGCAAAGCCGGGGCGGTTCAAATCTCGAGTACGCACCCCGAGAGGCAAAATCTTGCCGCAAACTTCGGAATACCGGGGACGGGACTCGAACCCGTAAGGGATTGCTCCCGGGCGATTTTGAGTCGCCTGCGTCTACCAATTCCGCCACCCCGGCGTACGTACGACCTGCTCGCTAAGCTACCTCGCAGACCCGGCCACCGGAAGCCGACGGGCGCTTGCCCGCCACGAGCGGCGCCGGCCATCTTGAGGTCCCGGGCGTGCGCTCGATCTCCTGCATCGCCCCGGCGTCGCCGAGTCCCAGCCCTTCCTCGAACCGTCACGGAGCCATCCGCGCTTCGCCGACGTGCTCGTCGAGCCCACCGTGGAACCTTCTCTCCCCCCTACCCCGGCTGCGCTCCGGCTCGACTCTGCCGCGGGACGATGGGTCCTGGCCGCGACGGTCCTCGGTTCGTCGGTCGCCATGCTGACCGCAACGGTGGTGAACGTCGCGCTCCCCGCCATCGGGGAGGGGCTGGACGCCCAAACGGCCGGTCTGCAGTGGGTGCTCAACGGGTATCTCCTCGCCCTCGCCTCGCTCGTACTGATCGGGGGTTCGCTGGGCGACCGGTTGGGACACCGCCGCGTGTTCGTGTGGGGAACGCTCGCCTTCACCGTGGCATCGGTGGCGTGTGCCGTTGCCCCCGACATTCGCTGGCTGGTCGGGGCCCGGGTCGTGCAAGGGGCTGCGGCGGCGCTGCTGATGCCGGAGAGCTTGGCGATTCTGGAGACCAACTTCCACCCCGACGATCGGGGCCGGGCGATCGGGAGTTGGTCGGCGCTCGGGGGAATCGCGGCGGCGGTCGGACCGCTGGTGGGAGGGTGGCTGATCGACGTCTCCGGCTGGAGGGCCGTCTTCCTCATGGTGGTGCCGCTGTCGGTGGTGGTGGTGGTGGTGGCGCTCTGGCGGATTCCCCCGGCGCATCCCACCCGAACGGAGCCGCTCGACCTGGGTGGTGCGGCGGCGGTCTTCCTGGGCCTCGGCCTGTCGACCCACGGACTCATTCAAGGATCGTGGGCACCGCTGGCCGCCGGAGCGACCGCCCTCGCCGTCTTCGTCTGGATCGAGTCGCGCCACCCGCACCCGATGATGCCGCTGTCGCTGTTCACCGCCCGCGACTTCAGCCTCGGAAACGCCATCACCTTCTTCGTCTACGGGGCGTTGGGAGGCACACTCCTGCTCCTGGTGATCCACCTCCAGGTGGGGCTCGGGTATTCGGCGATCCAGGCCGGCGCGGCGCTGTTGCCCATCACGGCCCTCATGCTGCTCCTCTCCGCCTCCGCCGGGGGATACGCGCAAGCGCGCGGCGCACGCGGGCCTCTCGTTGCCGGGTCCGCTCTCATGGGCGGGGGCTTGCTTCTCCTCACCCGCGTCGGACCCGGGGTCCCCTACTGGACGTCGACGTTCCCCGCCCTCTGCGTCTTCGGCCTCGGCCTGGCCGCGACCGTCGCACCCGTCACGACGCTCGTGCTCGGCGCCGCACCCGACGATCGCAAGGGAGCCGCATCCGGCATCAACAATGCGGTGTCCCGCGTGGGACAGCTCATCGCTGTCGCGCTCCTGCCCACCCTCGTCGGCGGCGGGCTGGAGAATGCCACCGCGCTGTCGGCTGGCTTTGGGCGAGCGGTCGCCATCCTGGCAGGGGTGTGCCTGGTCGGGGTCCCCCTCTCGTGGGCTCTCATGGCACACACGAAGGAGCGCGCCACGGCGGATGGTGCCGCGGGCGCCTGCCGACACTGCGCGATCGACGGCGCCCCGCTTCGGGTGCGCGAGGAAGCCCACGGGTCGGTGTCGTAGGGCCCGCCCTCCCTGTATCCCGAGCCGCACCCTGTCTATTTTGGAACGATTATCGTTTCGACCGTGCATACCCCCGATGGAGCCTCACCACCTTGGGCGACACCAACCGCGATCCGTTCGGCGCTTTCCGCACCCTCGATCTCACCGAGGGCACCACGGCCTACTACGACCTCGGGGTCCTCGAAAAACAGGGACTCGCGTCACTCGACCGCCTCCCGTTTTCGATCCGGATCCTGCTCGAAAACGCGCTCCGCCACGCCGGCGGGGACTACGTGTCGCAGGAGCAGGTGCAGGCCGTCGCGAGCTGGTCGCCCACGAATGCCGGGGCCGACGTGCCGTTCATGCCGTCGCGGGTCGTGCTCCAGGACTTCACCGGCGTGCCCGCCGTGGTCGATCTCGCGGCCATGCGGAACGGTCTTCAGGCGATGGGTGGCGACCCGCAGCGCATCAACCCCGTCGTGCCCGCCGATCTCGTCATCGACCACTCGGTGCAGGTCGACTACTTCCGCCAGGCCGACGCGTACGGCTTGAACGTCAAGCGCGAGTTCGAGCGCAACTACGAGCGGTATGCGCTGCTGCGGTGGGCACAGAAGGCCTTCGAGAACTTTTCGGTCGTGCCTCCGGGAACCGGGATCGTGCACCAGGTCAACCTCGAGTACCTCGCCTCGGTCATCCACCGGAGAAAGGAAGGGGACCACTACGTGGCCTACCCCGATACGCTGGTGGGCACCGACTCCCACACCACGATGATCAATGGACTCGGGGTCGTCGGGTGGGGTGTGGGCGGCATCGAGGCCGAGGCGGTTCTCCTGGGCCAACCCTACTACATGCTTCTGCCGGAGGTCGTCGGAATGAAGCTCACCGGCCAGTTGCCGGAGGGGGCCACCGCGACCGATCTGGTGCTGCGTACCACCGAGATGTTGCGGGAGCATGGGGTGGTCGGACGGTTCGTGGAATTCTACGGCGCAGGTCTCAGCAACCTGGCGCTGCCCGATAAGGCGACGCTCGCCAACATGGCGCCCGAATACGGCGCCACCATCGGCTTCTTCCCGGTCGACCAGGAGACCCTGCTCTACCTCGCCGGAACCGGTCGTTCGCCCGAGCTCATCGAGCGGGTCGAGAGGGTGAGCCGCGCCATGGGGCTGTTCCGCACCGACGACACGCCCGACCCGGAGTTCACCTCGACGCTGGAGCTCGACATGTCGACGGTCGAGCCCTCGGTAGCCGGCCCGAAGCGTCCGCAGGATCGGATCACCCTGTCGGACATTCGCGACGCCTTCGACGACCACATGCCCGGCCTCGTCCCGGCCGGCTTCGATCTGCCCGAAGCCGACGATCGCACCGGCGAGCCGTGGGCCGGAGAAGGGGGCAACGCTCCGGCGGCGGCGACT
Source organism: Longimicrobiales bacterium (assembly GCA_028279425.1). Classification (GTDB taxonomy): domain Bacteria; phylum Gemmatimonadota; class Gemmatimonadetes; order Longimicrobiales; family Gaopeijiaceae; genus Gaopeijia. The sequence continues at coordinate 7,758 of JANQNV010000005.1, forward strand.
CTCGAGGTGCGGAGCGCCCGTCGCACGGGATCCCGCAATCGGTACCGCACCATGGAGTGGGAGGGCCAGGAGGTCGAAATCGGCGACGGCTCGATCGTCATCGCCGCCATCACCTCGTGCACCAACACCTCCAACCCGTCGGTGATGATCGGCGCCGGGCTCGTCGCCAAGAAGGCCGTCGAACTCGGACTCGACGTGAAGCCGTGGGTCAAGACGTCGATGGCGCCCGGGTCGAAGGTGGTCACCGACTACCTCGAGGGCTCGCGACTACTCGACGACCTCGAGGCACTCGGCTTCGGGGTGGTCGGATACGGCTGCACCACCTGCATCGGCAACTCCGGCCCCCTCCCGCCTGCCATCCACGAGCTCGTGCAGAACGAGGGACTCGTCGTGACCTCGGTCCTCTCGGGGAACCGCAACTTCGAGGCCCGAATCCACCCTCTGGTGCGCGGCAACTACCTGGCCTCGCCGATGTTGGTCGTGGCCTTCGCGCTCGCGGGGCGTATCGACATCGACCTCTACAACGAGCCGCTCGGCCACTCGAGCGACGGCACGCCGGTCTTCCTGAGCGACATCTGGCCCTCGCAGCAGGAGATTCGCGACACGGTCGACGCGGCGCTTCGCCCGGAGATGTACGAGGAGCGGTACGCCGAGGTGTTCGAAGGCGAGGAGCACTGGCAGGCGCTCCCCCTACCCGAAGAGGGGTCCCTGTACGACTGGGACGCCGATTCGACCTACATCCAGAACCCGCCCTTCTTCCAGGGCATGGGTCTCGACACGCCGGCCTTCGAAGACGTGAAGGGCGCGCGGGTGCTCGCGCTGCTGGGCGACTCCGTGACCACCGATCACATCTCCCCCGCCGGTGCGATCGCCAAGAACGGTCCGGCCGGTCGCTATCTGCAGGAGAAGGGCGTCGGCGTGGTCGACTTCAACACCTTCGGCTCCCGCCGCGGGAACCACGAGGTGATGATGCGCGGCACCTTCGCCAACGTGCGCATCAAGAACCTCTTGCTCGACGGTCGCGAGGGCGGCTACACGATTCACCTGCCCTCGGGTGAGGAGACCTCGATCTTCGACGCGTCGATGCGCTACCAGGAGGCGGGGACTCCCCTCGTGGTCCTGGCCGGCGCGGAGTACGGCACCGGATCGTCGAGAGACTGGGCGGCCAAGGGGACTGGGCTGCTCGGCGTGAAGGCCGTGATCGCCACGAGCTACGAGCGCATCCACCGCAGCAACCTCGTGGGCATGGGGGTGCTCCCGCTCCAGTTCCAGGACGGGGACTCGGCCGCCTCTCTCGGTCTGACGGGGCACGAGACCTTCGACATCACCGGCGTGGCCCCCGACGGGCCGGAGCCGGGGGGCAGCGTGCAGGTGGTCGCGACGGCAGAGGACGGCACCGAGACACGCTTCGAGGCGATCGCCCGGCTCGACTCCGACGTCGACGTGGACTACTACCGCAATGGCGGTATCCTGCACACGGTGCTGCGAAAGATGGGGCGCGGCGAGATGTAGTGACGGTGAGGACGGGCGCTCCGGCTCAGTCGCCGGCGCCCGTCCTCACCGCATCGACGGACTCCGTCGACGACGCACACACCGGCCTCGAAGACGGAGCCGGAGCAGCGCTGTCGCCCCTATCGTCGGTGCCCGCCGACAGGGTATCGGTGGCGGCCGCCCCTTCGGCCTCAGGGGTGGCCGGCCCATTGGGATCCCGCGGCAGGGTCGGAATCCCGCGCGCGTCGCGGGCTTCGACCCGCACCACGAACTGTCCGCCCCCGACCCGTACACCAACCCGATCGGGCGGCAACCCGCCCGTCAGCCTGGGGGCCATCCGAGCCACCGACCGCGCCGTCGCCGACGTGCCGAGCGCCTCGTCGCCGGGCACCTCCACGCAGACCCGGACCCCCGGCGTCGCACGAGCGGCCTCGATCGTTCGAACGAGTTCGGGCAACCACCCCTCGGCTTCGTCGACGCTGGCTCGGACCGCTGCGGTGTCGACCGCGTCGAACTGCACCCGCAGCCCGCGCGGCGTACGTCGGCCCATCGCGCTCGGCAGGAGCGCAGCCGCCCCCTCGTCGGGCGGGGCGCCGAGATGCTGCACGTGCAGTTCGAGGTCACCGTCACGCGACAGCTGGAGGTGCCAGCCCACCAGCGGTCCATACGCGGCCTCGGGCCAAGCGGCCTCCAGTGCCCCACCCAACTCCTGACGAATCCGCGCGAGTTCGACCTCGGGTGGGGTTTCAACGGGGGTCGACTCGCGCGAGACGGTGGTGGCTCGTTGGAG